>CAZKLS010000190.1:0-4019 GCA_964553405.1 uncultured Steroidobacteraceae bacterium | reverse complement strand
GTCAGGGACAGGGGGTCGACGGCGATGATCTTGCGCTGCACCGCGAGCTGGCTTTCCAGCGGCTCGGACCCGCCGACCGGCCACGCCAGGGTCGCGAGCACCAGCGGATCGTTCGGCTCCAGCGCCTGGGCCCGTGCGAGGTGGTCGCGTGCCCGCACAGGGTCGCCGGTTCCCGTGAAGTAGATGAACGCGCGAACGTGGGCCTCGGCGAGGTCGGGGTCCGCCTGCAGCGCGCGCGTGACCGGCAGCGCCATGGCGTCCAGGGCCTCCGGTATCGAGAGCCGGATCGAGTCCTCGTGCCAGCTGCTGGTCCGCACCCAATAGACGCCGGCGAGCCCGGCCCAGGCGCGGGCGAAGTCGGGGTCGATCCGCGTGGCCTCGCGATAGAGCGCCTCGGCCCGCGCCAGGTCGCCATCGATCCGGCGGTTGAACAGGAAGCGGGCCTCCATGTAGCGCTGATAGGCGACGGGGTCAACCGGCGGCCGGCGGACCTCGGACGGCAGTCTCGGGTTGAATTCGACTGAAGCGAGGAAATCAGCGTCGATCTTGACGGAGGCCAGGAACGGTCGCCAGCGAGGGTCGTCCCGCAAGTTGACGTATAGCGGGCTGTCGCCAAAGCTCGTGAATATCCTTGGTTGCGCTTCTCGTTGCTTCTCGAGGAAGCCGAACGCCTCGTCCGTCGCACCGATCCAGGCATAAGCGGTACCGACAAGCCAGTAGATGTTTTCCACCAGCGGTTCGCCAATAACCGCGACCAGCTTGGCCAACTCGGCCTGCGCATCGTGGGTTCGATCAAGGTCGTGTAGAGCGAGCGTCATCCCGTGCCAGCGCAATGGGTGGTCATCGCCGAGATTCTCATCGAAATGCCGCAGAGCCTCGTTTGCCTTGCCTTGCATCAGCAAGGCTATTCCGATTCCGTGCCTCGCCCAATCATCCTCCGGCGAGAGAACCAGAACCGTACGGAACGCTTCTTCCGCTAACGCGTATTGACCGGCATTCAGATAGGCTCCGGCGAGATTCTCGAAATGGTAGACATTCAACGGGTCCCTCTGGCTGGCGTAGCGAAGGATCGGGATTGCCTGTTCTGCTCGCCACAGACGGTCCAGGATCTCGCCCGCCGTAGTGAGAGTATCGGGGTTGGTCGGCTCGGACTGCAGTGCGCGCTCGGCGTGCTTTGCCGCTCCAGCAACATCCCCCAGATACAACATCTCCCAGGCTCGCAATACATTGGCGCCGGCGTGCTCGGGATCTTGCGTGAGGACTTCATCGACGAGAGAGTCGTATTTTTCGTCGTGTCGTCTGGCTGTCTCGGTGTCGCCATCCCACCTGGCAGCGTGGCCGCTCCTCCGATGAGCCCAGGCCAGCAGGATCTTGGCGTCGAGATAATCGGGTTGCAGCTCGAGCGCGCGTTCGACCAGTGCGCGCTGTGTATCCGCCGTGTCCGTGCGATTGGAGAGCTGCCGGGCCTGCAGGTAAAGTGCATAGGCGACGGGGTCCACCGGCCGACGGTCGCCGGAGTCCACCAGGCGCACATAGAGCTGGTCCGATACCGCGCCGGCGATCTCTGACTGCAGTCTGAGCGTGTCTCGAGTCTTACGGTCGTAGCTCGCCGACCATGCCCGCGTGCCATCACGGGTGTCTACGAGCTGCACGGCCACGCGCAGGTCGTCGCCGGACCGCCTCACGCTCCCCTCGATAACGTATGCCACGTCGAGTCGGCGGCCGATGGTCCTGACGTCGGCCTGCTCTTCCCGGAACGCGAAGGACGAGGTGCGGGCGATGACCGTCAGCTCCTCGCTGGCTGCGAGCAGGTTCAGGATCTCCTCGGCCATGCCGTCGGCGAGGTACTGCTGGTCGCCGTCGGGACTCATGTCCTCGAACGGCAGCACGGCGATGGAGCGCTCGCGCGGTGCGAACGCGCTCCCCTCCAACGGGCGAGGTGAAGAATCGTCGGTCCTCGGCACCACGCTCAAGGCGACGGCGACGACCAGCAGCAGCAGGAGACCGAGCGAAGCATGCCGCCAGCGGTGTGCGGCGGGCATGTCCGTCCGCGAAGCCGGCGACTCGGGCGGCACAGACGAGTCCACCGGCGTCGCCGGAATGCCGTCGGCGGCCGGATCTGTCTCCAGCGCGGCCGGCGATGCGCCGGGTTCGTCGCGACCATCTTCCGTGGCCGGCTCCAGCATGACGGGCGCATCGAAGATGTAGCCGCGCCCCGGCACCGTCCGGACGACGGCCCGGCTCTCGTCGCCGAGCGCCTGGCGAATCTCCCGCACGGACTTGGCAACCACGCCCTCCGACACGATCCGGCGGCGCCAGACCGCGTCGAGCAGTGCCTGTTTCGTCACCAGCTCGCCGCGGTGCAGCACCAGCTGACGCAGCACGCCCCAGGTCTTGGGCCTGAGCGGCACGTCCTGGCCGCGTCGCTGCAGCACGCCACGGCGCTCGTCGATGACGAAATCGCCCCAACGGTATCTGCGGATCGGCTCCCCCGCCTCTTCCACGCTCGGATTCCTCTCCGGGTCGGAAGACTTTCCCGAGTCTAGACAAGAAATTTCCCGAAATCTTCGTTACCTCCAGTTTGGGGATGGCTAGCGTTCTCAATCGCATCCGGCCGATTTCCCGCACAAAAGAGATCGGAAACGGCCGGAATTCGGCCCGATGGCCAGGGGGAGGAGGTCCCATCAGAGCCAGGCGGTGCACATCCCGCAGCGCTGCTGCATTCGAGAAAGTTTTCGCAAGGAGAGACACGATGGCACAGACCAGACTGATGTTGCAGAGCAGCATGGCCGCGACCGCGCTCGCTGTGCTGGCTGGGTTTGCCGGCCCGGTCCACGCGGGGCCGCAATTCTCCGGGTGGAGTCCAAGCACCGCGACCGGGCTCGCCGGGGGCTGCCCGATCGAGTCACGGAGCGGCAACGAGTTGTTCGTCGCAGGGGGCTTCGAGGGCTCGCTCGACATCTTCTACTACGAGCGCACCGGCCGAACCGACACGTTCGGCGACCGGACCAAGGTGGATGATCCGGTCAGCAAGCCAGCGACGCCCGCGGGCGACGTCCAGGACTTCTGCCCGACGCCGCTGCCGGGCCAGGCGCTGCTGTTCGTGTCAAATCGCGCCGGCGGCTGCGGCGGAACCGACATCTACGCGTCCCGCTACAACCCGGGCAAGGATGCATGGAGCGAGCCGCGCAATCTGGGCTGCGCACCGGACGGCCCGAACACCGCGGGGAACGAGTTGAGTCCGTCCGTCGTGGAGACGGCAGCCGGCACGCTGCTGTACTTCTCGACGGGTCCGGACGCGGCCTCGGGCTACGCGGCGGGCCAGGACATCTACGAGAGCCGCATGCGCGTGGACGGTTCCTTCGAGCCCGGCATGGCCGTGACGGAACTGAACACCGCGGCCGCAGACCGGCAGCCGAACGTCGGCCGTGGCGGCCTGGAGATCGTGTTCGCCTCCAATCGTGATGCCGACGGCATCGGAGACATCTGGTACGCGTCACGGAATTCCGTCTTTGAGGCGTGGTCGGCTCCGGTGAATCTCAGTGACACGGTGCCGTTCGGGACAGCGGCCAACGACGAGAGCCGTCCGTCGCTGTCATGGGACCTGAAGCGCCTCTACTACGGCAGCGGAGGCGTCTATCTCAGCACCCGCAAGTCGGGCGGAGACTCCAAGTGATCTGTAACTCGCCGTCCCTTGGCGGGCGGTGATAACCGACGTCCCGCGACGCACTGCGTCGCGGGACGTTTTCTTCGGCCGCGCAGGCTCCGGTCAACGTTTCACGCGCTTCTCGTAGTCGATACCAGCGTTGTAGTTGTTGCTGCACTTGACCATCGACTTCTGCGCATGGCTCAAGGCGCGCGCCGGATCGCCCTGCCAGTCGCGGAGTTCCTGAGCATTCCGCCGGCACCGATCCGCGCAGACCCGCCACATCCGGTCCGCGCCGGTGCCGGTGTTCAGCTTCGCCTGGCACTCGGTGCCCATCCGCTCCAGTTCGGCGATGTAGTCCGCCACCGTCTCG
>CAZKLS010000189.1:0-4053 GCA_964553405.1 uncultured Steroidobacteraceae bacterium | reverse complement strand
GGATCACCGGCATCTCGCACTTCTTCGAGCACATGATGTTCAACGGCACGAAGACGCGTCCGCCCGGCGAGTTCGACCGGGTCATGGAGGCGAACGGGGGCCGCAACAACGCCTACACGAGCTCGGACGTGACGGTGTACCAGAACTGGTTTCCGCGCACGGCGCTGGAGCTGATCTTCGAGCTCGAGGCCGACCGCATGCGTAACCTGGACTTCGACCCGAAGGTCGTCGAGAGCGAGCGGGGCGTGGTGTATTCCGAGCGGCGCTCCAGTGTCGACAACGACAACTTCGGCGTGCTGATCGAGCAGATGCAGGCCTCGGCCTACGTCGCGCATCCCTACCAGATCCCGACCATCGGCTGGCCATCGGACATCGAGGGCTGGAAGATCGAGGACCTGCAGGCTTTCTACGAGCAGTATTACGCGCCGAACAACGCCGTGATGTTCGTCGTCGGCGACGTGACGCCGGAGGAAGTCTTCGCGCTGGCCGGCAGTCACCTGGCCGGCATTCCCGCGCAACCGGCCCCCGAGCCGGTCATCACCCGGGAGCCGCCGCAGCTCGGCGAGCGCAGGCTGCGCATCGAGCGGGAGGGCCAGACGCCGCTGCTCGCGATGGCCTGGCATGCGGCGGCCGCGCCGGACCGCGAGTCGCGGGTGCTGGAAGTCACGCTCGCGATCCTCGGCGACGGGGATTCGTCCCGACTGCACCAGCGACTGGTGGAGCGCGAGCGTGCGGCCATCCAGGTCGGAACGGCGCTGGACCAGGGCTTCGATCCGGGCCTCGCCTGGATCTATGCGATCGTGCCACCGGGCGGCGATCCGGAGCGGACCGAGCAGCTGATCGACGAGGAGCTCGCGCGCCTGGCGGCAGACGGCCCGACCGCGGCAGAACTCACCAAGGCCCGCAACCAGGCGCTCGCGGGCTTCTGGCGCGGCCTCGAGACGATCAGCGGCAAGGCCCAGGCGCTCGGCGAGTACCAGGTGTTCCATGGCGACTACCGGAAGCTGTTCGGCGCCCCCGCCGTCTACGAGGGAATCACCGCGGACGACGTGCGTGCCGCGGTTGCGGACATCCTGCGGTCCGGCAATCGCACGGTGGGTACGCTGGTGCCGGTGACGGCGGAGCAGGCGCCGGCCGCGGCGCAGGCGGGTGCGAAATGAGGCGCCTGGCCATGGTCGCGGCCGCCGTGACGGGAGCCTGGTGCATCGGCAGCGGATCGGCCAGTGCCGAGGTGCCCGGCGCGGTGAAGCTCCCGGCGTTCGAGCAGCTGACGCTCGGCAACGGCGCGCGCATCGCGCTGATGGAAAAGCACGACACGCCACTGGTCGCCGTCACGGCCGTGATCCGCGGCGGGGCCCTGGGCGACCTGCCCGGCAGGGAAGGCAGCGCGGCGCTGCTGGCGGAACTGATGCAGAAGGGTGCCGGTACCCGTGACGCCGCGGCCTTCGCCGAGGCGCTGGAGAGCGTCGGCGCCGAGCTCAGCGTCGCCGCCGGCACCGAGTCGCTGGTCATCGGCGCGAGCTTCCTGTCCAAGGACACTGAGCTGGTGCTCGGCCTGCTCGCGGACGCGCTGCAGAGGCCCCGGCTGGAAACCGCGGAATTCGACAAGGTACGCATGCGCTCGATCCAGTCCATCGCAGCCGCGAAGGACTCCGACCCTCGGGCGCTGATCGGCGAGTACGGCAACGCCTGGCTGTTCCGGGATCATCCGTACGGCCGGGCCGTCGGTGGCAGCGAGGAGTCGCTGGCCGCGATCGGGCCGGACGACGTGCGTCGCTACTTCGAGCAGCAGCTGGGCGGGGACCGGTTGCTGCTGGCGGTCGTCGGGGACTTCTCCGCGGCCGAGATGCGCCGGCGGATCGAGGCGGCGTTCGGAGCATGGCGGAAGGCGGGAACCACGCCGCCGTCGGTCCCGGCGCCCGCCGCCGGCAAGGGGCGGCGTGTGCTGCTGGTGGACAAGCCCGGCGCCACGCAGACCTACTTCTGGCTGGGAAATGTCGGTGCCTCGCGGCTCGATCCGGCGCGGTATGCCCAGAACCTGGTCAACACCGTGTTCGGCGGGCGCTTCACCTCGATGTTGAACACCGAGCTGCGCATCAAGAGCGGCCTCACATACGGCGCGCGTTCGGGGTTCGAGCGCCTCTCCGAGCCCGGTTCGTTCGGGATCGTTTCGTTCACACAGACCGGCACGACAATCGAGGCGATGGACCTGGCGCTCGCGACGCTGGACCGCCTGCACGCGGACGGGCTCGCGCCGGAGACGCTGTCCTCCGCCCGGACCTACATGCTGGGCCAGTTTCCGCCGACGCTCGAGACGAACGGACAGCTCGCGAGCCGGCTCGCCGACCTGATGTTCTACGGGCTCGGGCCCGAGGACGTCAACCAGTACGCCGAGCGTGTGCTGGCGGTGGACCGCGAAGCGGTGAACGCGGCGATCGAGACGGCGTTTCCGCAGTCGAGCGACCTCGCCGTCGTGCTGATCGGCGATGCGGCCGGGATCCGCGAAGCCGTCGGGAAGTACGGGCCGGTGACCGAAATGAAGATCACCGACCCGCGATTCGCACCGCGAGCCGCGACGCGCTGAACAATCGCGCAACTCGAGGCCGGGCGCGGGTGCGCTCAATCGCCGGCAGGCGGCCCTCCGGCGATGACCGGCGCCAGGTATCGTTGCGCCAGCAGCTCGCGATCGGCGGGCGTGATCGGAAAGGTCTGCGCGAAGTATTCGCGGACATCCGGCGCGATGTTGCGGTGGTTGTAGCCGGGCCAGACGGCGCGCAGCGATGCAGTGATGCGCTCGCGGGCCAGCTCCGCAGCCTCCGGCCCGAGGCCGGCCAGGGCGGTCTCCTCCAGCGTCACTAGCAGGTAAGCCTGCAGGTTGTCGCAGAACCACTCGTAGGGCGAGGTCAGTGAGTAGTCCCCGACGATGCCGCGGCTCGCGAACTGCTCGTGCTCCAGGTAGTCCTCGGGTTCGCCGAGTTCCGCATAGACCTCGTTGAGCCACTCGGCCCAGTCCTGCGGCGTGCGGTCGCGGTAGAGGAACTCGGGCTCGGAGATGCCGCTGTACAGAAACTGCGGGCGCACCGGCAACTCGTCGTCGAGCGCCCCGTCGAAGTAGCCGTCCACGGTCCAGCCGAAGGGCTCGACGGTCTTCACGAACTGCGGAGCCGGGAACTCGTTGCGCGCGTTCTCCCGCTCAGGATGCCGCGCGTCCCAGTCCAGCGACATGTGCCAGGCGTGGCCGATCTCGTGAGCGAGCAGTCCGAGCAGCGCGATCGGGTCGCGCACGTCCCGGCCGCGGTCGTAGACGACGAGCGACTGCGAGTTGTAGAGCACCTGGGCGCTGGTGTCGTCGCCGACCTCGGCGGCGAGTTGCTCGGTCAGCAGCGCGGTGTGCTCCACGGCCACGGTCCTGAGCGTTGGCAGGCCCCGGGATCCGGCAAGCGGGTGGCCGAAGAGCCTGCGGATCGCGTCGTCCACCGCACGCGCGAGCGGCAGGTCGAATGCGGCGTCCCGCTCGACCAGCATGATGTTGAAATCCCGCAGCAGTCCGGCCTGCAGCGCGACGAGTTCCGGCTCGCGTCCGGTGATCGCCCAGTCGAGGTGGTCCGGCAGGCCGTTTCCGTTACGGTCCGTGAAGCCGGAGTCGGGCGCGCCGTCGCCGTTCTGGTCACGGCCGCCGCTGGCGGCGTCATACGGATGACTGTCGAAGACGTTGCGCACGCCGTCGCCATCCACGTCGACGTCGCCCTCGCTGAATTTCCCGAAATAGTCGCTGATGCGATAGTCGGCGAGACCGTCGCCGTCGCTGTCCCGGACGCTGAGCGACTTCAGGCGCTCATCCGTGCCGTAGAAATCGTCGAGCATCGCGAGGGATTCCTCGTTCATGCGCGGGCGGTCCTGCACGAATGCGGCAACCTCGGCTTCCGCCGGCAGCGATACGGCCAGCGCGGCGCGCTGCTCGGGGTCCGCTGCGCGGTAGTACACGAACCCGAGCGACCGGATCTGCTCCTCGTGCAGCTCCGGGCGGTCGCGGCGTGATTCGCTGAAAGCACT
>CAZKLS010000188.1:0-4092 GCA_964553405.1 uncultured Steroidobacteraceae bacterium | reverse complement strand
GAGGCGTTCACGAACTCGAACGTCGTCCAGCCGGACGGAATCTGCGACGGGCCCTCGAATGTCATGCCGACTGCGCGGAGCTGGACCACGCCGGCCTCCGGCACCGCCACGGCCGCTGCCGTTGCGGGTTCATCGCGTATCGGCGCCGTCCCGGCGGTTCCCTTGTCCTGGCCGCAGCCCTGCAGCAGCAGCAGCGCGGCAACGCATCCGGCCGTCGTCGATGTCCTGGTCATGCCGTCCTCCTGATCGTTATCGTTCTCGGATCCCGGGGCCCGCGATCCGGTCAAAGCAGGTCGCGCAGCCGATACCAGAGCATGCCGAGCACCAGCAGCGGCGTCCGCAGCATCCTGCCGCCGGGAAAGTCGCGGTGCTTGAGCTTCGTGAACAGGTCGAAGCGCCCGGCCTGTCCGGCGATCGCTTCCGCGACCAGCGCGCCGGCCATCCCGGTCAGCGCGATGCCGTGGCCGGAGAAGCCCTGCAGGTAGTAGACGTTCGGCTCGATCCGGTTGAAATCGGGTGCGCGGTTCATCGTCACGTCCAGCCATCCGCCCCAGGCGTAGTCAATGCTCAGGTCCTTGAACTGCGGGAACACCTTGACCATCCGTGCCCGGGTCACGCCGCGCGTGTTGAGCGGATCGAGGCCCGAGTAGCTGACCCGCCCGCCGAACAGCAGCCGGTGGTCGGACGAGCAGCGGAAGTAGTCCAGCACCCAGTTGATGTCGGTCACGGCCACGTTGTCCCTTACGGTCTCGCGCAGCCTCTGCTCGCCGACCGGTTCCGTGGCGACGATGTAGGTGCCGACCGGCATCATGCGGGCCCGGATGCGCGGCACGAGCTCCTCGACGTACGCGTTGCAGCAGATCGCGGCGTAGTCGGCCACGACCACGCCTTCCGCCGTCTCGACGCGCACCTTGCTGCCGGGCACCAGCCGGGTGACCAGCGACTGCTCGTGCAGTGTCGCGCCGGCCTGCTCGGCCGCCGCGGCGAGACCCAGCGTGTAATTGAGCGGGTGCAGGTGACCGCCGCGCGGGTCGTACAGGCCCGAGTTGTAGCGATCCGTCGCGAGCCATTCGCCGACCTCCGCCTTCGAGAGGTAGCGCAGGCCCGCGTATCCGTAGTCCTGCTCCAGCTCCCGCTGCCACTCCGACAGTTCGCCCGGGTGCCGCGGGCGGACGCCGACGTGCATCTGCCCCCAGTGCAGGTCGCAGTCGATCCGGTGCTGCTCGACCCGGCGGCGCAGCAATTCCACGCCCTCGACCGAGATGTCCCACATGCGTCGGGCATCTTCGCGACCGACCTGCTGCAGCAGCGTGGACATGCTGGTGCCGAAGCCAGGCAGCGCCTGCCCGCCGCTGCGCCCGGAAGCGCCCCAGCCGATTCTCCGGCCCTCGAGCAGCACGACCCGCAAGCCGCGTTCGGCAAGGTGCAACGCCGTCGAGCAGCCGGAGATGCCGCCGCCGATCACGCAGACGTCGGCGGTCAGCTCGCCGCGCAGCGGCTGGCGCTGCGGTGACGGATTGGCCGAGGCGGCGTAGTAGGAGTCGACGTGCTGCATGCTTCAGCTCGTGGCCAGGTACCAGGAATACTCGAGCGGGGACACGTAGGAGCTGAAGTCCTGCATCTCCCCGCGGCGCGTGCGTGCATAGAGTCCGGCAAAACGTTCGCCGAGGTACTCGCGAATGAAGCCGCTCTGCTCGAACGTGTTGAGCGCCTCGGCCCAGCTGAGCGGAATGGTCGGCTCCGAGTCGCGGTAGGCGTTGCCGTCCAGTCTCGGCCCCGGGTCCAGCCGACCGGCGAGTCCGTGATGTATCCCCGCCAGCACGACGGCCGCCAGCAGGTAAGGGTTCGCGTCCGATCCGGCGACCCGATGCTCGACGCGACGGCTCGCGGCGGGCCCGTGCGGAACGCGGAACGCCACGCCACGGTTGTTGACCGACCAGGAGGGGTTGAGCGGGACGTAGGCTTCGGGTTGATAGCGGCGGTAGGAGTTCGCGGTGGGCGCGCAGATGGCGATCGTGTCGTTGATCGTCGCCACGAGGCCGCCGATCGCGTGCAGCAGCTCGGCGCTGCCCTCGACGCGCTCGGAGGCGAAGACGTTCCGGCCCCGTTCGTCGAGCAGGCTCACGTGCAGGTGCGCGCCGCTGCCCGCGTGGTCGCGGTAGGGCTTCGGCATGAACGTCGCCTCGATGCCGTGCTGCAGGGCGACGCCCTTGACCAGCCGCTTGAGGCGGATCGCGTGGTCGCAGGCGGTGAGCGCGTCGTCGACGTGGTGCAGATTGACCTCGAACTGGCCGGGCCCGTACTCGGCGAGGACGGTGCCGACCGGCAGCCCCTGGATACGCGCCGCCTCGTCGATCGCGGCCAGCAGTGCCGAGTACTGGTCGAGGTCGGCCATCGAGTTGATCTGGGTCTTGTGCTCGCGGCGGCCTGACAGCGGTTGCCTGGGCGGCTGACAGCAGCCCTCGGCATCGCGCTCGCGATCCACCAGGTAGAACTCGAGCTCGACGGCCACCACCGGGTTCAGGCCCTGCGCGCGAAATCTCCCGAGCACGCCCTCGAGCACGTGCCGCGGATCGCCGAAGAAAGGCTCCCGGTCGTGCTCGTACATCGCGACCTGCATCTGCGCGACCTGCTCGCCCAGCCACGGCACTGCCGCCAGTGAGCCGGGCAGGGGCAGGCAGATCCGGTCGGCATCCCCCTCGTCGAAACCGAGGCCGGTCTCCTGCACCGTGCCGCCCAGCACGTCCAGCGCGAACATCGAAGCGGGCAGCAGCAGTCCCGTCCGGTGTACCGACTCGAGTTCCTCGACGGTGACGCGCTTGCCGCGGGGGATCCCCATCTGGTCCGGCAGCAGCAGGTCGACGAAGCGAACCCGGGGATTGAGCGCCAGCCAGGCCCGGGCCTGGTCGAAGTCCGCGAACTGCGGCATGGTGATCCCGCTTGTTTAGGATTTAGCGACGGCGGCGTCGCGAGGCCCGGCGAGAATAGCTGCTGGCGATTGCGTCGGGCAAGCGAACCCGAGCCGCCGCCGGCGGGTCGGACACGCTGCAGGCCTGAGAGCGGGGCCCCTTCGTTTTGCGCTGCACTGCGACGGCCACCCCCCGCCTGTGGTTTAATCGGTCGCCATTCCAGCAGACGGCTGCCGGGCAGCTGTCTAGGATCTTAAACGTGCCTCTCGCCAGACCGCTCATCGGGATCCCGACGGATCGCCGGATACTCGGACCGCATCCCTTTCACTGCGTCGGTGAAAAGTACATTGCTGCGATCGTGGAGGCCGCGGAGGCGACTCCGGTGCTGTTGCCTTCGCTCGGCGACAGGAGCGATCTCGACGCCATTCTCGCGTCGGTGGACGGCATCCTGCTGACCGGGAGCCCGTCCAACGTCGAGCCGCATCGCTATTCGGGCCCCCCGAGCGAGCCGGATACGCTGCACGATCCGCACCGGGACGCCACGACGCTGCCGCTGATCCCGAGGGTCGTGGAGGCGGGCATGCCGCTGTTCGCGATCTGCCGCGGCTTCCAGGAAATGAACGTGGCGTATGGCGGCACGCTGTGGCAGAAGGTCCAGGCGGTGCCGGGAATGATGGACCACCGCGAGAACAAGGAAGATCCGCTGGAGCAGCAGTACGCGCTGGCCCACGAGATCGAACTGCGGCCGGATGGCCGGCTGCGCAGGCTCGCGGCAGGCGACCGCGTCCGGGTCAATTCGCTGCACGCGCAGGGCGTCGCGACGCTCGGGCAGGGGCTCGAGGTCGAGGCGCTCGCCCCGGATGGCCTGATCGAGGCGTTCCGGGTGGGCTCCGCGGCGGGATTCGCGCTCGCGGTGCAGTGGCACCCGGAGTGGCAGGTGATGAAGAACGATTTTTCGCGGGCCCTGTTCGCCGCCTTCGGGGCGGCGGCCCGGGACCACGCCAGAGGACGCAGGACATGAGCACGCCGATACGGCAATTCTTCAAGGAGCACGGCATTTCCGAGGTCGAGGCGGTCGTGCCGGACATGGCCGGCATCGCGCGCGGCAAGGTGATGCCGGCGATGAAATTCGCGGAAGAGGAGGGCATGCGCATGCCCGAGAGCATCTTCCTGCAGACGGTCA
>CAZKLS010000187.1:0-4117 GCA_964553405.1 uncultured Steroidobacteraceae bacterium | reverse complement strand
GAGATGCAGCTGCGCATCGTCTGGGAGGAGATCACGCAGCGCTTCCGCTTCGTCGAGGTTGTCGGCGAGCCGGTCAGGGTGCGCTCGAACTTCGTCAAGGGCTACGAGAGCCTGCCCGTCAGGCTGCATGCAGCTTAAGGAGCCTCAGTGGTGAATATCAGGACTGCAATCTCGATACTCGGCGCGCTGGCTTGCACCCATGGCGCGAACGCCCAGCAGGTCACACCGTCGCAGGCCTATCGCCCGGCGGACACGGCCAGGTTCTACAAGGCGCCGGGGTACTCGCCCTACGCCGGGCGCCATTACCCGACGCGTCCGCTGTTCGGCGACGAGCACGTCCACACGGGCTGGTCCGGCGATGCCGGCATGAGCGGCACCACGCTCGGCCCCGAGGACGCGTTCCGCTTCGCCCGCGGAGAAGAGGTGATTTCGACCAGCGGGCAGCCAGCGCAGCTCTCGCGTCCGCTCGACTGGATGGCCATCACCGATCACTCCGACGGCATGGGCGTGATCAACCTGATCCGGGAGCGTGATCCCGAGATGATGTCGGATCCGACGCTGAAGCGCTGGAGCGACATGATGAACGAGGGCGGCGAGGCCGCCGCGGCCGCGATGATGGAGCTGATCGCCGCGCAGTCCAACAAGAAGTTGCCGCCGCTGATCATGGATCCCAAGTTCGCGAAGAGCGCCTGGGAGCGGACCACCGCGATCGCCGAGAAGTACAACGAGCCGGGCCGGTTCACGGCCATGATCGGCTACGAGTGGACCTCGAACGCCGGCGGCGGCGACAACCTGCACCGAAACGTCATCTACCGTGACGGCAAGGACAAGGCGGACCAGGCGCTGCCGATGACGACGTTCGTCTCGGAGAACCCGGAAGAGCTCTGGAAGTGGATGGACGGCTGGGAGAAGAAGACCGGCGGAAAGCTGCTCGCGATCCCGCACAACGGCAATCTGTCGAACGGACGGATGTTCGAGCTGCAGACCTTCGAGGGCAAGCCGATCACCCGGGACTGGGCCGAGCAGCGCGCCCGCTGGGAGCCGCTGTTCGAGGCGATCCAGTTCAAGGGACAGAGCGAGGCGCACCCGAGCCTCTCGCCGAACGACGAGTTCACCGCCGGCTACGAGCTCTGGGATCGCGGCAACCTGAACCTGGTGCCGAAGGACCCGGGCATGATCCAGTACGAGTACCTGCGGGAGGCCCTGAAGAACGGTCTGACGATAGAGCAGCAGCTCGGCGCCAATCCGTTCAAGTATGGGATGGCGGCCGGTACCGACACGCACAATGCGCTCGTCGCGGCGGAGGAAGACAACTTCTTCAGCAAGTTCTCGGGCGGGGAGCCGCGGGCCGATCGCTGGGACGAGGACGCGATGAAGTTCGGCGATCGCGTCGTGAAAGGCTGGGAGGTGACCGCGGCGGGCTACACGGCCGTCTGGGCGCTCGACAACACGCGCGAGGCGATCTGGGACGCGATGAAGCGCCGCGAGACCTACGCGACGACCGGCACGCGCCTGTGGCTGCGGTTCTTCGGCGGCTACGAATTCCAGGCTGGCGATCTCGACGCGCGCGCTCCGGCGATTCCCGGATACGCTAAGGGCGTGCCGATGGGCGGCGACCTGCCCAGAGCTCCGGCCGGCAAGGCGCCCACTTTCATGGTCGCGGCCCTGAAGGATCCCTACGGAGGCAACCTCGACCGCATCCAGATCGTCAAGGGCTGGGTGGATGCGTCCGGCAAGACCCACGAGAAGATCTTCGACGTGGCGTGGAGCCAGCCGAACAGGCGCAAGCCCGGGGCCGACGGCAAGCTGCCGGACGTCGGCAACACGGTGGACGTCGCGAAGGCCACCTGGACCAACACGATCGGCGCACCGGAACTCGGCGCCGTCTGGACCGATCCCGAGTTCGATCCCGCCCAGCGGGCCTTCTACTACGCGCGGGTTATCGAGATACCGACGCCGCGCTGGACCGCATACGACGCCGCTTTTTTCAAGGTGAAGATGGCGCCGGAAGTCCCGATGGTCACGCGCGAGCGCGCCTGGAGCTCGCCGATCTGGTACACGCCCTGAGTGGGGCTTCGGATCCACAGGGGACAGATTCGTCTTTCCAGGTGGATCTGTCGCCTTTTCCCTCTTTCTAATCGCATCGGGAGTTGAGTCGTGAGTGACGGATCGACCGGGACGCGGTCCTGGCTGCGGGAGCCCTTGCTCCATTTCCTGCTGCTCGGGGCGGGGTTGTTCCTGCTGTTCAGGCTCGTCGGCGGCGATTCGCAGGCACCGAAGGAGATCGTCGTGACCGAGGCGCGCGTCGAGGCGCTGGCAGAGAGCTTCGCGCGCACATGGATGCGGCCGCCGACGGCCCAGGAGCTCACCGGGCTGGTCGACGACTACGTCAAGGAGGAGATCTTCTACCGCGAAGCGGTGACGATGGGTCTGGACCGGGACGACGTCGTGATCAGGCGCCGGCTGCGGCAGAAGCTGGAGTTCATCTCCGAGGACGTGGCGGCGGCGCAGGAGCCGACCGAGCAGCAGCTGCAGGACTACCTCGACGCGCACGCCGAAAAGTTCGTCGAGCCGGATCGCCAGAGCTTCCAGCAGGTGTATTTCAGCCCGGAGCGACGTGGTGAGGCGGCGGTGCGCGACGCGGAGAAGCTGTTGAACGAGCTTCTGGCCGGCCGGGGCCCGGCCGATCCCGCCGAGGCGGGCGATCCCACGCTGCTGCCTCCGGGCCTCGAAGCGGCCACGCCGCAGCAGATCGCCAACACGTTCGGCGAGGACTTCGCGCTGCGGGTCGCCGAGGCGCCGGTTGGCCAGTGGACGGGACCGATCAGGTCGTCCTTCGGCTGGCACGTGCTGCGTGTCGCAGAGCGCAGCCCGGGCACGACGCCGACGCTCGAGGCGATCCGTCCGATCGTCGCGCGGGAATGGCAGAGCGAGCAGCGGCAGAGGCTCGGAGACCAGTTCTACCAGGCGATGCGCAGCCAGTACGACGTGCGGGTCGAGGGCGAGCTGGGCGAGTTGCTGGAGCAGTTCAAGGCGACGGATCGCGAGGCCGCGCGGTGAAGTTTGCCGCAGCCCTGCTTTTCGCGGCGCTCGCGCTCGCGATGACTGCCACTCCAGCTCTCGCGCACGAGGTGCGCCCGGGCTACCTCGAGCTCACCGAGACGCGGCCGGATTGGTACGACGTCAGCTGGAAAGTCCCGGCCCGCGGCGAATACCGTCTCGGGATGTACGTGCAGCTGCCGCCGGACTGCGTTGGCGCCCCGGGCGCGGGCACGTTCGTCTCGGGCGCCTACGTCGAGCGCTGGCAGGCCGAGTGCCCCGGCGGGCTGGTCGGCAAGCGCATCACGATCGAGGGCCTGAGCTCGCTGCGCACCGACGTGCTGGTGCGGGTCCAGCGCGCGGACGGCACGATGCAGACCGCGCGGCTCACGCCCGAGGAAACCTCGTTCGAAGTGGTCGCCGCGCCGAGCAGCTGGCAGGTGGCACAGACCTACTTCGTGCTCGGCGTCGAGCACATCCTGCTCGGCATCGACCACCTGCTGTTCGTGCTGGCATTGCTGTTCCTGGTCAGCGACTGGAAACGCCTGATCGCGACGGTCACCGCGTTCACTGTCGCGCACAGCATCACGCTCGCCGCCGCGACGCTCGGTTTCGTGCACGTGCCGCAGGCGCCGGTCGAGGCCGTGATCGCGCTGAGCGTCGTGTTCGTCGCGAGCGAGATCCTGCACGTCGCGCAGGGCAAGCCGAGCTTCACGGCGCGATACCCCTGGATCGTGGCGTTCATTTTCGGCCTGCTGCACGGCTTTGGTTTTGCAGGCGCGCTGCGCGAGGTCGGCCTGCCGCAGCAGGACATCCCGCTGGCGCTGCTGTTCTTCAACGTCGGCGTCGAGGCGGGCCAGCTGATCTTCATCGTCGCCGTGGTCGCCGTGCTGTCGCTGGCGAGCCGCCTGTTGCCAAAGGGCGATCCAGCCGAGCGCGGACCCTGGCACGCCGAGCAACTGATTCGCACGCCCGTCGCCTATCTCGTCGGCGCGGTCGCCGCGTACTGGGTCATCGAGCGGGTCGTCGGCTTCTGGGCCTGAGCGGATCGCTGCCGAGCGGACCATGATCCGATTGC
>CAZKLS010000186.1:1765-4227 GCA_964553405.1 uncultured Steroidobacteraceae bacterium | reverse complement strand
GATGAAGTCACTCGGCGGCTCACCGAAGGGACTGCGACTGGAGCGGATGCAGGCGTCCGCGCTGTGGGACGGGCGTGCATTTCGCAACCGGCATCCGGTGCTGCCCCGGTTGCTGACGCCGGAGGCGAAGATGCCGACCGCGCGGGAATTCCTGTTCGGCGGCGACCGGCGCGTGCCGACGGCGCCGTTGCCGGCCATGGATCCCCGCCAGGCCTGGGGCCGCAAGGCACGCACTGGACTGCGGGCCACCTGGCTCGGGCATTCGACGGTGCTGCTGGAGATGGACGGTGTGCGGGTGCTGACGGACCCGGTCTGGGGCCAGCGGGCCTCACCTTCGCAGTGGGCCGGACCGAAGCGATTCCAGCCGGTGCCGGTCGAGGTCGAGGCGCTGCCGGCGCTCGACGCGGTCGTGATCACCCACGATCACTACGATCATCTCGACTTCACGACGATCCGGGCGCTGGCACGGCAGGGTGTCCCGTTCGTGACCTCGCTCGGCGTCGGCGCGCATCTCGAGGCCTGGGGCGTACCGGCCGAGCGCATCTTCGAACTCGACTGGTGGGAGTCGTACGAACTGCCGGCCGCCGGGCTGACGATCACGGCCGCGCCTTCACAGCATTTCTCCGGGCGTACGCTCGGCGGTCGCAATGCGACGCTGTGGTCGTCGATGGTGATGCGCTCCGAGCGGCACAGCGTGTTCTTCAGTGGCGATACCGGATTGACGACCGAGTATGCCGAGATTGGCGAGCGGCTGGGCCCGTTCGACCTGGTGATGCTGGAAGTCGGCGCCTACCACCCCGCCTGGGGCCACATCCACCTCGGCCCTGAGAACGCCGTGGAAGCGTGGCAGCTGCTCGGCAGCGGCAGCCTGCTGCCGGTGCACTGGGGGACGTTCAGCCTGGCGATGCACGCCTGGGACGAGCCGGCCGAGACGCTGCATTCCATCGCCTCGAGGCAAGACCTGCCGCTGCTGATGCCGCGACTGGGACAGCCAGTCGAGCCGGCGCGGGCACCGAGGCTGACTCCGTGGTGGCGCGCCGTAGAGCGCGAGCCACAGCAGGCTCGACGACCCGCCGAGACGGGCTGGCTGCGTCTGCCGAAGCGACTGCCCTGGCCGTTCGACTGAAGGCCGGAACAGGGGCCGATCCGGGCAGACGCGGTCCGGCTACCAGGTACGCGGATCGCTGAACTGGAGGAAGGCTCCGAGCAGCGCAGCGGCACACATCAACACGGCGGCGAGTTCCATCGTCCCTCTCCTGTTCCAGTGCGCGCGGGAGTGCGCGACTTGCTCATGGACGTGAGATGCGGGAGATCGGCAAAGGGTTGCAGCGCTGCAGTGACTCGCAGCAGCGCCAGACGTGGATCACATTTCCTGCGCGGTCAGAACTTCTTCATCAGCGCACGCAGCCGGTCCTGCAGCGCCGCCGGCGCCGCGGACTCGGCGGACGACTTGAGCCGCCGCGTCAGCAGGCTCTCGAACTGCTGGCGCGAGTAGCAGCTGCGGCAGTGTCCCAGGTGCTGCTCGATCCGCGCCAGCTTGCCCGGATCGCGGATCTCGCCGTCCAGATACGCGTAGAGCGACTCGATCGCCTCGAGGCAGCCGATTTCGTCGGAGGTATCGTCGCGTGGATCGCTCACGGTCCATCTCCGGGGGCGGGAAGGGTCGCTGACAGTCCGGCCTCACGTGCCTGCTGCCACAGCGCTTTCTGCAACAGCGTGCGGCCGCGCTTCATCCGCGAACGGACCGTCCCCGGCGGCACCCCGAGCACGGCCGCTGCCTCGTCGTAGCTCAGGCCGTCGACGTTGACCAGCAGGATGGTGGCCTGGAATGCCTCGGGCAGCGACTCGATGGCCGCCAGGATCTGCCGGCCGAGCAACTCGTTGCTGACGTGACGCTCGGGATTGGCCCACCAGTCCAGGAACTCATCGGACTCCTCGACCAGCAACGAGCTGACGTCGCCCCCTCCTTGCTCGTCATTCAACAATGCGTGGTACGACGACTCCACGGGCCGCACCGCGCGCCGGCGACAATCGCTGACGAAGCAGTTGCGCAGGATCCGGAACATCCAGGCGCGGAACAGCGAGCGCTCGGTGAGCGTGCCGATCGCCGCCCAGGCCCTGGTCACGGCCTCAGCAACCAGGTCCTGGGCGTCGGCGGAGTTCCGGGTCAGCCTCAGCGCCACCGAGTAGAGCGCATTCATGTTCGCCTCGATGCCGGCGGTGAAGAAGTCCCGAATTTCGTCCTGTACATCCATCACCGATCGGTATCGCAGCCGCGGAGGCCCGGTCACGCCTGGACGGACGGCGCTCAGAAGCTGAGCGTCACCGCGCCCTCCCGGGCGATCGCCAGCATTGCGGCGGAGCCCGCGAGCGTCACGCCGTCCATCAGGTCATCGGCCGCGTAGCCGCGTACGCCGGCACAGGGCGGACAGACCAGGATCTCGCCGCCGCCGTCGACGACG
>CAZKLS010000186.1:0-1665 GCA_964553405.1 uncultured Steroidobacteraceae bacterium | reverse complement strand
CATGCGACCGAGGAACGCTCGTCGTTGAACCCGTTCGTGACGATTACGACCATCTTCTGCTTCTGCTCAGGCATCGAATTCTCCTCCCACTGGTGTTGTCGGGGCCAGCCACCGGTTCGGGCTGCCTCCGGTGCCGTCCGTTTTCGGACCGCTTACCAGGGATGACGCACGGGACGGGCCGTCAGGTCCCGGTTTGGGAAAAAAATGTTCGGTGCCTGTCGCTCCAGGGCACTGAAGAGGAGAGTCGCGGCTCGACGCCTTCCGTCAATCACGGCGAACCCAGAACTCCCGCATGCCGCGGAACGCCGGAATCGCGCGGAACGAATGGCCCCGCCCGCTCTTGCGCAGCCTCGGGAAGCGCCGCAGCAGGCCCAGGATCGCCTCCTGGGCCTCGACCCGCGCCAGGTGCGCGCCGAGACACAGGTGCCGTCCGCCGCCGAACGACTGGTGATGCGTGTCCGCACGCTCGATGTCGAACTTGTCCGGATCGGGATACGCCTCGGGATCGCGATTGGCCGCGGCCAGCGAGGGCGACAGCGACTCGCCCTTCGGCACCGGGCAACCGCTCAGGACGATGTCGCGGTTCGGCGTGCGACCGGAATTGGTCACCGGCGAATCGTAGCGCAGCATCTCTTCCACGGCGTTGCCGATCAGCGACGGATCGGCGCGCAGCTTCTCCATCTGCTCCGGGAAGTCGAGCAGCGCCCGCGTGCCGTTGCCGATCAGGTCCGTGGTCGTCACGTTGCCGGCGATCAGCAGCAGGCGGCACTGCGCGATCATCTCCTCGTGCGTCAGCTTGTCGCCCTCGAGCTCGGCACGGATCATGTCGCTCAACAGGTCGTCGCCGGGCGAGTCGCTCCGACGCGCGATTTCGTTCCTGAACAGCTGATCGAGCGCCTGCTGCGCGGCCGCGGCGTCGCGCCGCTGCTCCTCGGTCGGGAACGGATTGAATCCGACCTGCACCACCTGGTCGGACCAGATATGGAACTGCTCGTAAAGCGCTGGGTCGACGCCGAGCATCCGCGCGATCACCACGGTCGGTACCGGCGCGGCGAATCGGGCGATCAGATCGAACTCAACCTCGGTGATCGCATCCAGCGCATCTTCGACGATGCGCCTGATATCCCCGCGCCAGCGCTCCACCGCGGTCGGCTTGAACGGCCCACTCACCAGCCGGCGCAGGCGGCGGTGATCCGGCTCGTCCATCAGCAGCATGTCCGGCTTCTCACCGAAGCCGAGCTGGCCACCGATCACCTCGCGCGTGAACGAGCCGGGGTTGGCCTTGCGCGGATCGGTGAAGAATTCCTTGTCGTGCAGGACCGCCTTGACGTCGTCGTGACGCGTGCAGAGGTAGCGGTTCATCACACGGTCGTGATGCACCGGCGCGCGCTCGCGCAGTGTTTTCAGTATCGGGTAGGGATCCTCGCGGAAGCGTTCACCAACCGGGGTGAGCTCGATACCCTGTGGCAGCGCTGACTCGTCATCGGCGTCCTGCATGGCTCTCCCCCCGTTGCCCACGAGCTTTCGCCCGAGCATACGCCGGTGGACGCGGGCAGCACCAGCCGTCTCCCGGCGGCCCAGGTCAGGCCCCTCGGTACGCGTGCCGCCACGGGCCGGGTTAGCAAGTTCTTAGGATTCGGCTAGCGAGCATTTAGCAATGCGGCC
>CAZKLS010000185.1:0-4229 GCA_964553405.1 uncultured Steroidobacteraceae bacterium | reverse complement strand
CGCCGGCGGAGCTTCCTTCGGCGCGTGATGCCGGTCAGGCCGCGCTCGGCGCGACGGCAGTAGTGATTCAGCGAGAACGTGGTCGAGTACATCGCCCCGCCGACGTAGCTGAATGCGCCGCTGCCGACGCCGACGTAGTCGTCCCGGTCGATGATGTATTCATCGTGCATGCCCTCGCCCCGCGAGAAGCACCAGGCCGAGGCCGCCCGGTAGCCCGGCAGCAGCCGGGCCAGGATGCGCCGGTACATCGGGTGCCTGAGCGCGGGGTCGCTGTGCCCCATGCTGGACTCCATCCGCCTGCCCGCGACCGGAGCCGTCATCAGCGGATAGAACGACACCTGGTCGACGCCGATCTCGAGCAGCGTATCCAGGTCCCGCTCCAGCATCGCGAGCGTCTGTCCGGGCAGGTTGAAGATCATGTCCACGTTCAGCGTGGGAAACAGCCCCTGCGCGCCTTCGAGGTGCCGGCGAATGCTGGCGGCGCTGCCGTACTTGTCGTAGCGCTCCATCCGGCGCAGCAGGCCGTCGTCGAAGCTCTGCACGCCCACCGAGAGCCGCGTGACGCCCGCGTCCCGGTAGCGTCTCAGCGAGACATCGTCGAGGTGATTCGGGTTGGTCTCGATCGAGACCGTGCGCACCGGCGACACCGAGTGCAGGTAGTCCAGCGTGCGGAGCAGTTCGCCAGGATCCACGGTCGGCGTGCCGCCGCCGACGTACACGTCGGCGAAGCGGAAACCGGCCTCGTGATAGAGCGCGATCTCGCGACGCAGCGCCGCGAAATAACGGCCCGAGCGATCCGGGTTGTGGCGCACCCGGTGAAACGAGCAGAACGGACAGAGCACCTCGCAGAACGGCACGTGCACGTACAGCTGGCAGGGTTCGGGCGGCGGCTCCGGCATGACGTCGGCGCTCGCGTCCTCGTCGAAACGCATCGCCGCGGCGTACTCGTGCCGCAGCACCGACACCAGGGGCTGCTCGAACCACAACATGGACTCAGTCTAGCTCTTGCCCGCGGCCCGCAGCGGATCCGTATCGCCGGCGACGCGACCGAGGTATTCCGCCACCTGGCCGAAGCCGAGGCCCCCGTCGTTGGCCGGGATCTTCTCGGGCAGCAGGACCCTGAAGCCGTCGCGCTCGAGTGCGTCGGCCGAGAGCTCGAGCAGCAACCGGTTCTGGAACACGCCGCCGGTGAGCCCGACGACGCCGATGCCGCTCGATTCGCGCTGGCGCCCTGCGACGCGCGAAATCGCGTCCGCGAGCGCCTCGTGCACTGCGCCGGCGCGCTCGGGTGCGCCGACGCGTTGGTCGGCTGCGAACGGCAGCAGCGGGGACCAGTCGATCCGCAGCAGTCCGTCTGCGTCCTCGCCCAGCGGCAGCTCCGGAAAGTCGCCTGACGGTCGCGCACAGGCCTCGAGCCACATCGGCCCCTGCCCTTCGAAACTCGCCTCGCGGACGCCGAGCACCAGCGCGGACATCGCATCGAACACGCGGCCCGCCGCACTCGAGCGCGGGCAGTTCACGCTGCGCTCCCAGGCACTGCGTACGATCGGGTCCGGAATCGCGACCGGGCAGTCGAGCCCGGCTTCCCAGCACAGCGCCGCGGCGCTGCGCCACGGCGCACGGCCCGCGAGTTCGCCTCCGGGCAGCCGGAAAGACCTGAGGCTTGCGCAGCGGGTCCACCGGCCCGGCCGGCCGACGAACGCCTCGCCGCCCCAGAGCGTGCCGTCCGCGCCGTAGCCCACGCCGTCCCAGGCGAACACCAGTGCCGGCTCCTCGACGCCGTGCTCGGTGACGAGTCCGGAGGCGTGGGCGCAGTGGTGCAGCACGGTTTCGAAGGGCTGCCCCAGCGCCTGCACCCAGCGCGTCGTCGTGTAGCCCGGATGCGCATCGCAGATCCAGCGCTTCGCGCGCACGTCGTAGAGCCGCTGCAGGTCCTCGATGACCTGGGCGAACACCTGCTCGCTGCGCAGCGTGCCCATGTCGCCGATGTGCGGCGAGACGACGATCCGCCGCTCCCAGCCGAGCGCGACCGCGAGCTTCAGGTGCCCGCCGACCGCCAGCACCGGCTCCTCGAGCCGCCCGGGCAGCTCGAGCTCGAGCGGCGCGAGGCCGCGGCCGAGCCGTATCGGTCGGGCCCGGCCCCGGGCGACGCGCAGCACCGAGTCGTCGGCCGGGCGCAGGATCGGCCGGTCATGGTGCAGGAAGCCGTCCGCCACGCTCGCGAGGCGCGTCTGCGCCTCGGCTGCGTCGGTCAGCACCGGCTCGCCGCTGACGTTTCCGGAGGTTGCGACCACGGGCCCGCCGAAGTCGCCGAGCAGCAACTGGTGCAGTGGACTGTAGGGCAGGAACGCGCCCACCTCCGCGAGCCCCGGCGCGACGGACCGGGCGAGGTCGCAGCACCGGCCGCGGCGCACCAGCACGATCGCGCGCGACGGATCCAGCAGTGCGGCGCGCTCTGCATCGCCGGGCTCCAGTTGCGCACCGAGCGCGGCCAGTCCGTCGCCGCCGGCCCAGGGAAACATCACGGCCAGCGGCTTGTGCGGCCGCCGCTTGCGCTCCCGCAACCGCGCGACCGCCGCCTCGCTGCGCGCATCGCAGACCAGGTGATAGCCGCCGATGCCGCGCACGGCCAGCACCTCGCCCCGGCGCAGCAACTCGACGGCGGCCGCGAGGGCCTGTTCGTCATCGCCAGCGAGATCGCGCCGTCCCGCGATCGCGAACCGCAGGTGCGGACCACAGGCCGGACACGCCACCGGCTCGGCGTGAAAGCGCCGGTCGAGCGGATCTAAGTACTCGCGGCGGCAGGCCTCGCAGAGCGGAAAGGCCGCCATGCTGGTGTTGGGACGGTCGTAGGGCAGCGAGGCGATCAGCGTGTAGCGCGGCCCGCACTGGGTGCAGTTGATGAACGGATAACGGTAGCGGCGATCCCCGCGCTCGCCGAGCTCCCGCAGGCAATCGCCGCAGGTGAAGAAGTCCGGTGGCACCGAGACCCGGGGCGCGTCGGTCGCGCTGCTCGCGGCGATGCGGAACCCGGCGCCCGGGGGTCGGGCGACGTCCGCCTGCTCGCGGATGGCCGGCATCGCGAGCGGGGGCGCGCGCTCGATCAGCGCGCGGCCGAAGGCCTCGATTCGGTCCGGCGGACCACCGACGATGATCTCGACGTCGCCGCGGAGGTTGCGCACCTCACCCTCGAGGCCGAACTCGTGGGCCAGCCGGTAGACGAAAGGCCGGAAGCCGACGCCCTGCACGCGGCCGGTCATCACCAGCCGTCGCGCGGTCTCGTAGCCGGGCTCGCGGCTCAACTGTTTCGACGGCGCCGCAGTCCGCAGCCGGTGCCGCGGGTCAGGGCTCGTCGCCCGCGGCCTTGTCGCGGCCGGTCCAGACGTTTTCGCGCACGCCGTTGGCCCACCAGATCCGGCACGCGCCCTCGTCCGAGACCATGCACGGGCCAATCGGGTGACGGGGCGTGCAGGCGGCGCCGTAGAGGCGGCATTCGTTCGGGTAGATGCGGCCGAGCACGACTTTCGCGCAATCGCAGCCGGGCGGCATCTCGCCCGCGCGCTTGCGGGACATCTCGGTGTAGCCGGGCAGTCGCACCCGCGAGTCGTGCCCGGCGTAACGCTCCTTCAGCACGTAGCCGGAGTCGGGTATCGGCCCGATGCCCCGCCAGTTGCCGGCCACGACGTCCATGGTGTCGTCCATGAAGCGGCGCGCGGCGGCGTTGCCGCCCGGGCGCACGACCTGCGGGTAGCAGTTGTCCAGGAAGCAGCGCTGCTCGATGCGCTGCCGCAGCACCGAGTACAGCGCCGCGAGCAGCGACTCGGGCGTGAAGCCGGCGATGGCGGTCGGGATGCCGTGCTCGCGCGGAATGAACTCCCACTCCTCGGGACCCATCACCGTGGCCACGTGGCCGGGAGCGATCAGCGCCTCGAAGCCCGGCTCGCCCGATTCGAGCAGCATCGCGACCGCGGGCCAGGTGCGTCGCCCCGACATCAGCATCAGCAGGTTCTCCGGCGCGCCCTGTGCGAGCAGCGCCGCCGCCGGCGCGGTCGTGGTCTCGAAGCCGGCCGCGAGGAACACGACCGTACGTGCCGGGTTCTCCAGCGCCACCTTCGCCGCCTCGAGCGGGCTCGCGATCGGCCGCACGTCGGCGCCGGCCGCCTTGGCCTGCTCCAGCGAGCGCGGCTCGCTCTTCGGCGCGTTCACCGGCACGCGCAGCATGTCGCCGT
>CAZKLS010000184.1:1396-4242 GCA_964553405.1 uncultured Steroidobacteraceae bacterium | reverse complement strand
AGCCGGAGCGCAACCCGGACGAGCCCTACATCGAGACGATCCGCTGCTCGACCTGTAACGAGTGCACGCAGATCAATCCGCGGATGTTCAACTACAACGAGAACAAGCAGGCGTACATCGCGGACCTGCAGGCCGGCAGCTACAAGGAGATGGTCGAGGCGGCCGAGAGCTGCCAGCTCTCCATCATCCATCCCGGCAAGCCCTGGGACCCGAAAGAGCCAGGCCTCGAGGCATTGATCGAGCGGGCGGCGCCTTTCCAGTGACGCCGCGCAACGGGCGGGGGTGGCGGCCTGCGCCCGCGGGCGTAGAATCCTGAGAGCGGGGGACCGCCGACATTCGAATGGCCCAGGCCCCCGGGGGAGACAACGATGACAGATCCGGTTCTGAGTGCCGTTCGTGAGCATCCTTTCGTCGAAGGCCTGACGCCGGCGCACTGCGAGACGCTGGCCAGCCTGGGCCGGCGCGTGAGCTTCGCCAAGGACGACCTGATATTCAGCGAGGGCGACGAGAAGCACGAGTTCTTCCTGCTCCTCTCGGGCCGGGTCGCGCTCGAGATGATGGCCCAGGGACAGGCGCTGCGCGTGCACACGCTCGAGGGCGGCGACGAGCTCGGCTGGTCGGCCGTGATCATGGGGCGCGGCAAGCACTTCCAGGCCCGGGCACTCGAGCCGGTCGAGGCGCTGGCCTTCGACGGCTACACGCTGCTCGAGAAATGCCGCTCGGACAATGCCTTCGGCTACAAGATCATGCACCGGCTGCTGGGCGTCGTGTCCGAGCGCCTGCAGGCCGCCCGCATCCAGGTGCTGGACATGTATTCGCCGATCGCGAAACGCGCGGGCGCATGAGCGAAAGGGTGCCGGCACCAACACCAACACACTGACGCGAAGGGGGTGAGCGGCCCTGCAGCGACGGTTCGGAATCTGCCCGCTTCTCGCCGCCGTGCTCGCGCTCTCGGGATGCGGCGAGCGGAATGACGGAGCCCGCGGGCGCAGCGACGGCGCCTCCTGGCCTGAAGGGCAGACGCCTTACTCGGCCGAGGACGTCGCCGCCGGTGATGTGCTGATCGAGTATGCGCGCCAGCCCTGGACGGGCGATCTCGGCGGCATGCTCGAGCGCCGGATGATACGGGTGCTGGTGGTGCCGAGCCGCACCCACTACTGGCTCGAACTCGGCAAGCACAGCGGAATCGAGTATGAGCTCACCAGCGCATTCGAGCAGTGGCTGCAGAAGCGGCACCGTGGGCCCAGCCGTCACCAGAAGCTGCGTTTCGTCTACATTCCGACGACGGTCAACCGGATCATCCCGGACCTGCTGGCTGGGCGGGGCGACATCGGCGCCGCGATGCTGACCCGGACAGCGGAACGCAGCCGCAAGATCGATTTCAGCGCGCCGTATGCCAGCGGTGTCCGGGAGGTCGTCGTGACCGGCCCCGCCTCGGCACCGCTCGCTTCGCTCGAGGACCTCTCCGGCCAGAAGGTCTTCGTCCGCAGGTCGTCGAGCTACTGGACTCACCTCGAGGCACTGAACGAGCGTTTCCGCAGGTCGAAGCGGGCACAGATCGACCTGATTGCCGTCCCCGAGGTGCTCTCCGATGACGAGATACTGGAAATGGTAAACGCCGGCCTGGTCCCGACGACCGTGGTCGATCTGTACGAGGCACGCATCTGGCGCAAGGCGTTCACGGACCTGGTGGTCCACGAGGACATGCCGGTGAACGAGGACGGCGAACTGGCCTGGATGATCAGGAAGGGGAGCCCGGAACTCTCAGCGGCGCTGGCCGAGTTCATGCAGAAGCATCGCCACGGCACCAGCTTCGGCAACACGGTCGAGCGCAAGTACGTCGGGTCCGCGTCGTTCGTCAAGCGCGCGACCTCGCAGGAGAACGCGGCCCGGCTGCAGGAGCTCCGCGCACTGTTCGAGAAATACGCCGAACAGTATTCGCTCGACTGGGTGCTGCTGGCGGCCCAGGCCTACCAGGAGTCGCGGCTCGACCAGCGGGTCCGCAGCCCGGCAGGCGCCGTGGGCATCATGCAGCTGATGCCGGCGACGGCCCGGCCGCTCGGTGTCGGCGACATCAGCCGGGTCGAGCCGAACATCCACGCCGGGGCCAAGTACTCGCGCCAGCTGCGTGACCAGTACTTCTCCGATGCGGGCATCGACGAGCTCAACAAGGGCCTGTTCACGGTGGCCGCCTATAACGCCGGGCCGACCCGGATCGAGAAGCTGCGCAAGCTGACCGGCGAGCGCGGTCTCGATCCGAACGTATGGTTCGATAACGTCGAGGTGCTGGCCGCGGAGAAGATCGGCGCGGAGACCGTCGGCTACGTGGCCAACATCTTCAAGTACTACGTGGGCCTGAAGCTGGCCCTGCGGCAGGTCGAGGCAGGCTACCGGCTCAGGGAGGACGCAACAGGTCCGGCCGGTTAGAGCTTGTCGAGCAGCCAGCCCGGGAAGAAGCTGAGCCAGATCGCCGGCACGAGGCAGAGCACGCCGGCGGCGAATGCCATGCGCCGCGGCCGGCCGCGCACGGCGGAGTCGTCCTCCGCGCTCATGAACATGTACTGGATCACGCGCAGGTAGAAGTAGATGCCGAGATAGCTCGCCACGAGGCCGAGCACTGCGTACATCGTGTAGCCCGCTTCGAGCACGTTGCGGAACACCAGGAACTTCGCGACGAACCCGGGCAGCGGCGGGATACCAGCCAGCGAGAGCATCGCGATCGCGATCACGACCGCGGCGAACGGCTGCCGGCGGAACAGGCCCTTCAGCGAATCGAGCTGGTCCGCGCGCGAGTCGTCGACGCTGCGGGGCAGCGCGACGAAAGCGAGCAGGTTCATCACGCCGTA
>CAZKLS010000184.1:0-1296 GCA_964553405.1 uncultured Steroidobacteraceae bacterium | reverse complement strand
TCGGGCGCCCAGGCGTGGAAGGGCACGACGGCCGCCTTCAGGAACAGCGCCGCCAGCACCAGCACGACGCCGCCGACCGCGAGCGGCGTCGCCGACTGCAGCGCGTCGGCGAAGACCGCCAGGTCGAGCGAGCCGCTCCAGCCGTAGAGCAGCGAGGCGCCCATCAGGAAGGTCGCGGTGGCCGCGCCGCCGAGCACCAGGTACTTGAGCGCGGCCTCGGTGCTCTCCGGGCGCAGGAACGCGAGCAGGACCAGCACGTACACCGGCAGCGACATCAGCTCGAGCCCGAGGAACATCGTCGGGAAGCTGTCCGAGGACACCAGCAGGCAGGCGCCGTACAGCGAGGAAAGCAGCAGCGCGTAGTAACGGTTGCCGCCGAAGTCGTCGCGCGAGACGAGCAGCACCGGTAGCGTCAGCGCGAGCAGCGCCGCCTTCGGCAGCGAGGTCATCGGGCTGACGGAAAAATGGCCCGGGAACGGCGATCCGGCGTAGCCCCGCGCGTACAGCACGCAGGCGGCGACGGTCGATGCCGCCACGGCCGCGAAGGCGAGCAGGAAGCCGTCGCGCTCGCGCCCGCTCACGATCTCGAGCGCGAGCAGCAGCACCACGCCCGCCAGCAGCAGGTGCTCGGGCAGCAGTGCGGTCAGCAGTTGATGCCAGTTCATGGCAGCCTCCCAGCGGCGCCGGAGTGGCCCATCACCAGCTGCTGGTACTCACGGGCCGCCAGCTCGGTCTTGCTGAGCGGCTCCTCGGGATACAGGCCCAGCGCGAATATGGCGACGACCAGCGCGACCAGGATCACGCTCTCGCGGGCGTTCAGGTCCGCGAGTGGCTGGTGCGGTGCCCGGGCCTCGCCGAACAGCATCTTCAGTGCCAGCCGGAGCATGTAGAGCGCGCCCAGCACGACGCCCGTCACGGCGATCACGGCCAGGATCAGCGGACCGTTCTGGCCCGCCTCGTGCAGCGGCCAGGCCGCATTGAACGCGCCGAGCAGCGCCATGAACTCGCCGGTGAACCCGCTCGTCGTGGGCAGGCCGATCGACGCCAGCGTCAGGATCGTGAAGAACACCGAGAAGACCGGCAGCAGCTTGGCCAGGCCCCCGTAGGCGCCGAGGTCCCGGGTGTGACACCGCTCGTAGATCATTCCGACCATCAGGAACAGTCCTCCCGAGACGAGCCCGTGGCTGACCATCTGGATGATCGCGCCCTGGATGCCGACCAGGTCGAGGCTCAGCAGTCCGAGCATCACGTAGCCGAGGTGGCTGATCGAGGAGTAGGCGATGATCTTCTTGATGT
>CAZKLS010000183.1:0-4265 GCA_964553405.1 uncultured Steroidobacteraceae bacterium | reverse complement strand
CCGCCGCCGCCGTGAGCTGTGCGTCGGAGGCCTCGGGCAGCGGCGCGCGTCCGCTTGCCGCGGACAGGATGCGGGTGGTTCCCGGTTCGCCTGTTGCGTAGAGCACGGGTGCCGGCACCTCCAGCTGCACGGGTCCCGGCCGACCCGCCCACATCTCGCGGAACGCCATGCGTACCAGTTCCGGTATCCGGGTCCATTCGAACACCGGTCCGTTCCACTTGACGATGGGCTTGAACAGGTCGAGCTGGTCCTGCCCCTGGAAGGTCGCGGGAGTCGAGGGATAGACCACGCCGAGACGGTGCTGGGAGGTGATCGCCAGCACCGGAACGCCCTCATGTTTCGCGGTCAGCATGCCGGGCAGCAGGTTCGCCGACCCCGGGCCCGGGTTGCCGAGCACGACTGCGACCTGGCCGGTCGTCTTGTACAGGCCTTCCGCCATGTGGACGGCCGCGGCCTCGTGACGGATCGGCACCAGCCGGATCCCGTTGTCCTCCAGCGCCGCGAGCAGCGGGTCGACTTCCGGGCAGGGCAGCCCGAATACGAATTTCACGCCCTCGTTGGCCAGTGCCCGGGCGAGCAGTTCGCCACCGGTGAGTTCGGTCATCACGCTCTCCTGCTGCAGGCCGCAGCCGCAATCCTCGATGAACAGGATTCTGATCCGGTGCCGGCTGACCTTCTTGATGTTTTCTGCCAAGCTACTGATCTTTTCGGACAACATCCCGGCCTCAGCCGGCCGGCGTCGCAGCCGTGGCAGACAAGCAGCGAGCAAAGAGATTCACGCTCCCGGCGCGCTACATGGCGCAGCTGGTCGACTACCTGGAAGCGACCGGCATCGACCGCGCTGCGGTCCTCGGCGCCGCCGGCATACGTGCGATCGATGCGCCGAAAGCACAGCTCACGCAGGCTCAGGTCGAGGCGCTGCTCGAGGCTGCGGAACAGGCGAGCGGGCGGCTCGACCTCGGCTTCGAGCTCGGTCGCCGGCTCAACCCGACGTCCCACGACATCCTGGGGTTCGCCCTGATCACGAGCCCGACGTTCAATCACGTGCTGCGACTGCTGGTGAGCTACCAGCGCCTGATCCAGCCCATGTTCGCACTGAGGCTGGAGCGTCACGGCAGCCGCGTGGATCTCGTCTATCGTCCCGTCGTCGACCTGACGCACCGGGCGATGCGCGTGTTCGAGGAAGCGATCGCGGCCTCCAATCATTTCTCGTTCGCGCGGATGTTCGACGAGCGTCTTCCGCCGTACGATCTCTGGTTGTCGATCGAGCGTCCGCCGCACGCTGGGCGTTACCGGGAGCTCACGGGGGCGCGGGTTCATTTCGGCGATGCCACGCCAGGACTCAGGATGTCGGTGGATGCGGCGCTGCTCGACAAGCCGCTGGCGATGGCCAATCCGCGCGCGATGCAGGCGGCGGAGCAGCGCTGCAAGGCGATGCTGCGGCAGACCCAGGCCCGCCGCCGCTGGAGCGAGTGGTGCCGGATGATGCTCCGCGAGGCCGAGGACTCGCGACCGACGCTCGAGCAGCTCGCCCGGTTCGTCAATATCTCGACGCGAACGCTGGCGCGGTACCTGGCAGCGGAGCACACCAGCTTCAGGGAGTTGTCATTGCAGGTCCGCACCGAGCGTGCCCGGCAGATGCTCGCCGACGGCACACTCTCGGTGACCCAGATCGCCTACCGGCTGGGCTACACGGACGTCGCGAGCTTCGTGCGCAGCTTCCGGGCGCAGACCGGACGTACGCCGGGATCGCTGCGGCCGCAGGCGCACTGACGCGAGGCGTCGCGGCGCCATCGACGGCAGCCGGAAGCTCCGGCGCTGAAACCCCTCAGGGCGTGTAGCAGATCGGCGAGGGGCCGGTGTGTTCCTGCGTGATCATCGGCACGCCGCGTGCGTAACCGACGAGGGCGAGGTCCCGCGCGTCGGCGTCGGTGGCCTTGAAGTCCCAGCCGCCGAACACCCGCACCGTGATGCGCGGGCCCGTCGTCGCGTAGACCTCGCGGCGCTTGATCGCATCGAAGGTTGCCATTGCGCGCGATCGCGAGGACCTGCCCACCGGTCGCTTCCTCGTAGCGGCGCAGGGCTTTCCAGAGATCCTCGGGATCCGGGCTCTGCGCCATCGTGAACGGCGGCTTGCGGCTGGCCAGGCGCTGCTGCTGAAGCCCGAGGCCAGCGCAACGGCTGCCGCACAGGCCACGGAAACCCGGCTCCTCTGCATCGCTTCCCCCGGCTGGCTGATCCAGTGTTCGGTTGGTCCTGTACGGGTACGGGCGTACCGCCGCCCGCGTCCGGTTCGCGGGCGAGCTGTGCTCGCCACGATGAATGACGCCGTTGACCGACCCGCCCCTAGTACAGCCAGTGCAGGCCCGTGGCTTTCGAGAACTTGTAGATGAACCGCTGGTAACGGGTCGTCGTGCCCTTCATGCCATGCTGCTGCAGGAGCTGGCGGCGCTGCTCCAGCCACTCCGGCGAGCCCCAGGCCAGTGACTTCGCTGCGAGTTCATCGAAGACGTCGTTCAGGGTCTCAGACAGTTCGTCGCTCTGGAAGAAGAATCCGAACTCATTGTTGAACAGCCTGGAGCGGTAGTCGAAGTTGGCCGTGCCGACAAACCCCGTGTCATCAGCGATGATGAACTTGGCGTGCAGCTTGCCATAGGTCGCCGGGCCACCCAGCTCGACCGCATCCAGCCTGCCCATCTCGTATACGTTCACACGCGGCCGGGCGACCTGCTCGCGCCATTCGCTGCTCTCGACCAGTTCGCGCGGCGGCTCCGTGCGACGCTGACCCTTGGTCCACCGGTCCCGCAACTCCTCGGTAAGAAGCAGCCGCGGGGCCGTGTCCATGTCGATCACGGCCTGGGCAAGAGGATTGTCGCTCGTGATGGCGGAATTCGTCAGGACCTCGAGACTGCTGTCCGGGTGCTTCTGCAGAAGCTCCCGGAGGAACTCGACGTCGTCGTGTCGGGTTCCATCGGCGCCCGGCAGGTACTCTGCCAGGAACAGGTAAGGCGATACGATCCGCATCCGCTTCGGTTCCAGCGCGAGCAGGCCCGCCGACAGCCGGCCACGAATCGAATTGGGATTGTTCTCGCGGTTCTCGTCGGCCTTCGTGACGACACGCGTGTCTGTCAGGTTGCCCAGCTCGTGAGCCATCCTCACGGTCGCGATGGCGAAATCCTCGCTAAGGAACGACTCCATGTCCGCCATGTGCTTGCTGACGGTCGGGTGGCGCTTCAGGAACGTGAGCGCGTCCTGGGCCTTCTTTCTCTCCGACGCGTATCGGCCACGGTCGCCGGCGCCCGGCGAGGGTCGCCGGAGAAACTTGTTGCCGTCGCCCAGCGACAGCAGCGTGAAATAGAAGACGCTGGCGTCTCCGACGTCCACACTTTCCGTGGCTGCCGTCGGCCCGGGGCGCAGAACGATCTCGAGGTCCTGGTAGGCGTCGGGATCGGCTGATCCGTCGTCCTTGATGCCGTAATACGACGTGGAGATATTCCGCCCGCCGGTCATTACGACCGAGCGGTCCGCGGCGTGGCCGTCCACGACCAGCAGCTTGTCGTGCGATCGCCGGTTCATGCGCACAAAGACTTTCGACAGCGCGTTGATGATGATGACCTGGACGCGTGCCTTGCGGCCGGTGGGCTGGCCGCTCGCATCGAGCATCGGGCCGGCCTCGTCCGCACAGGTCAACAGCGCATCCAGCTCGGAATGCGTCGTGTGAAACGACCCGGCCGAGTCGACCATGAGCCGCACGTCCACGCCGCGCTGAACGGCGTTGCAGAGCGCCCCCAGCATCGCGTAACCGACCGTGTCCCGCTTGAAGATGTAATAGACCGCGTCGACCGTGTACGTGGCGTTCTCGATCAACCACAGTTTCGCCGCGAGTGAGCGCACCGAGTCGTCGTACTCGGGACCGATGATCTTGGCCCGCGTGTCGTTGAACGGGATGCGCGTCACCCGGCCCGTGAGGACCGGGTCGAAATCAATCTCCCCGGGCGGGACCCAGGTGCGCATCTCGTAGTTCTTCTCGTCGAAGCTTCGATCGGCGGCTGGCTCCGTGAGGATCCCGCGCTCCGGGCCCACGGTCGTACAGGCACTCGCGACGAGGAGCCCGGCGAGGGCGGGCAGGAACCGAAGTGCGCGTGCCGCGGTCATAGGTTTCTTGTAGTCGCCGTGCCTGCGACCGACTATAGCGGGCTCGTGGTGTGCCGCAACCTCGACGGGCAGGCCGTGCACGTAGGCGGCCCCCGCCTGCTGGAGATGCT
>CAZKLS010000182.1:0-4298 GCA_964553405.1 uncultured Steroidobacteraceae bacterium | reverse complement strand
CGGGACACATGAACGTGCTGCTGGCCGAGGCCAAGGTGCCCTACGACATCGTGCTGGAGATGGACGAGATCAACGACGACTTCCCGGACACCGACGTCGCGATGGTGATCGGCGCCAACGACATCGTGAACCCGGCCGCCGAGGACGATCCGGCGAGCCCGATCGCCGGCATGCCGGTGCTGCAGGTCTGGAAGGCGAAGAACTCGATCGTGATGAAGCGCTCGATGGCCTCGGGCTACGCCGGCGTCGACAATCCGCTGTTCTACAAGGAGAACAACCGGATGCTGTTCGGCGACGCGAAGAAGATGCTCGACGAGGTGCTGCTCGCGCTCAAGGGTTGATTACCGACGGGCGAACACTTCGCGCGCTCGGGCGGGCACCGGTGTAAACACAGGACTCCGGTCGCGCCGGTACCGCGGGCGGGAGGACGACATGCACGAGAAGCAGGGTCTGCGTGGAGCGCTGGGCGCCTTTGCCGGTGACTGGGTCGGCCGCAATCAGCTGTGGTTCGAGCCCGGTACGGCGGCCCACGAGTGCGAGACCACGGCATCCGTGGTGTCAGTCGCGCGCGAAAGCTGTGTCGCGATCCGCTATGAATGGGAAGAGGCGGGGGCGATCCAGGAGGGCCTGCTGGTCGTCCGCAATGAACCTCAAGTTGGTGACGAGGACATGGTCTGGGTGGACTCATTCCACACCGGTGGCAAGTTCATGCGGTTTCGCGGCGAGGCGGACGACGCGGGCCGGGTCGTGGCGTGCGGCAGTTACCCGGCGCCTGAAGGGCCTGACTGGGGCTGGCGCATCGTGCTCGACTCGAGCGGAAAGGATGACCTGCACCTGCTGATGTACAACATCACGCCCGATGGTACGGCGTATCCCGCGGTCGAGACGCGATGGGCACGCCGGATCGTCAGTCCGGCCGCAACGTCTCGATGATCGAAGCATTCATCCATTAGATCTCCGCGCCGGTGCGACCAGCGCCAGAAGCGCGATGGACCCCCTAACTGCAGGGATTCTGTGCATCGTTGGTGGTCCCGGTTCGTGCCCGCGCCGCGTCCTCTGGTCGGGCTTACCAGCCTGGCATCAGGAAAACGGCCTGCAACGTCTGCACCCCTTCGTAGAAGTGGCCGATCCGCAGGTTCTCGTCCTCGGCGTGCTGGTTGTTGTCAGCGTTCGCGATCGGCACGGACAGGCTCGGGGCGCCCAGCACGTCCCGTATCACGCTGAGCGGCAGGCTACCGCCGCTGGTCGGCTGGGCCACCACCGGCACGGGCGTGGTCGACTGCACGGCCGCGAGGACGGCTCTTGCGAGCGGCGTGTCCATCGGCACGCGTTCCGCATCGTAACCAGGCGAGGCGGAGATCCTGGCGATGCGCGGGTGCTTGCGTCGTTCCTCGATCGTCGGCGCGCGGTCCAGCAGCAGGAAGCCCTGCGCGGCGGTGTGAGCCTTCACGCGCTCCACCTGCTTCAGGTAACTGACCCCCTTGACCACTCGCAGGTCCAGCGTGGCGTGGGCCTCGGTGGGAATGACGTTGCGCGCATCCTGGAGCACGTCGCCGGCCCGGATGCCGTTGAGGTTCAGCGACGGCAGCGCGATGGCTTCGGCGAGCCGTCGCCCGCCCTCGGGCGCTGCGATGCCGAGCTCGCGCTGTGCAGCCTCGTCCTCGGGCGGCAGCCGCGCAATGGCCATCCGGTCGGCCTCGGTCAGGGGCTCGACGTCGTCGTACCAGCCCGCGATCAGCACCTTTCCGTCGCGGTCCTTCATGCTGGCGAGCAGGTCCACCAGCACCTGGCCGGGGTTCGGAGCCCAGTTCCCGTAGTGGCCGCTGTGAAGCGGGCGAACCGGTCCGTAGACCGTCAGGTCCACGTTGACGTCACCGCGCACGCCGAACGACACGCGTTTCGCGCCGCTCGGGTGGATGGGACCGTCGCAGATCAGCCATGCATCGGCGGCCAGCAACTCCTGGTGCGCGCTCAACGTCTCGCGCAGATGCGGCGAGCCCGCCTCCTCCTCGCCGTCGAAGAAGAACTTGAGACTCACGCCCGGCGTGCGATTCGCCGCGCGCAGCGCATCCACGGCACCGAGGATCGCCATGACGCCGGCCTTGTCGTCGGCCGCAGAGCGCGCGTAGACACGCCACTCAGGGTCCAGCCGTTCGCCGGGCGGCGGAAACGGAATCGGCTCGCCGCCCAGGTCGTGGCGCGCCGTGTAGAGCTTCGGCGTGAACGGATCCCCGGTGAGCCACTGCCGCGGGTCGGCCGGCTGGCCATCGTAGTGCGCGTAGACGACGACGGTGCGCTCGGCGCCCGGCACCCGCCACTCGCCGTAAACCGCGGGCGGCGCGCCGGGCACCTCGAGCAGGCGCGGGGCCAGCCCCCGTGCCCGCAGCAACTCGACCAGGGCGTCCGCGTTGCGGCGGATGTCGGCCGCGTCGCTCGCCTGGTTTCGCAGCGAGAGGAAGCCGAGATAGTCGGCGAACAACTGGTCGTGGCGCAGCTCGGCCGCGGTCGCGGGAAGCGTGGCGATCAACAGCGAGAACAACGCACCGATGTGTCTGCGGTTCATGGGTGGTCCCATTCGTGAGCTCGCGGACGGTAACAGCATCCGCGGCAGGTGCGCCAGAAGTCTGGATGCCGGCGCAGTTCGGTGCCACGCTGGGAACCCCGACGATCTCAGGAACGCAACACGCGTGATGTCCGTAGACCAGGTAATCGGCCAGCTGTCGGCGCTGGTGTTCAGCGCCGTGACGGTCGCCGGGGTCGAGATCCAGCTGATCGTGCTGTGGCTCGTGGTCGCGATGCTGTTTGCGACCGTCTGGCTGCGGCTGCCGCAGCTGCGGGGCTTTGCCGAGGCCTGGCGCGTCGTCCGCAGCCCGAGGCAGGACCCCGGCGCGCCGGGCGAGGTCTCGCAGTTCGCCGCGCTCGCGACGGCGCTTTCGGGGACGGTGGGCCTCGGCAACATCGCCGGCGTCGCGGTCGCGGTGACGATCGGTGGACCGGGCGCCGTGTTCTGGATGCTGGTGATCGGCCTGTTCGCGATGAGCCTCAAGTGCGCCGAGGTGACGCTGGGCCTCATGTACCGGGATGTGCTGCCGGACGGCCGGGTACGCGGCGGCGCGTTCGTGACGCTCAAGAACGGCCTGGCCGCGATCGGGCGTCCGCGCCTGGGCCGCTCGCTCGGCGTGGTCTACGCGGTGCTGCTGGCCAGCAGCTCGCTGATCTCGTTCCAGGTGAACCAGAGCTACGCGCAGGTCTCGTCGGTGGCCGGCGGCATCAATCCGCTGCTGTTCGGCATCGTCTTCGCCGTTGCGGTCGCGCTCGTGCTGCTGGGATCGATCCGCTGGATCGCGCGCGCGACCTCGCTTCTGGTGCCGGCCATGGCACTCATCTACATCGGCGGCTGCCTGATGGTGCTCACCGTCAATGCCGACGCGATCCCGACGGCCGTCGCCCGGATCCTGGACGGCGCCTTCGCGCCGCACAGCGTCACCGGCGGCCTGCTCGGGGCGTTCGTCGCCGGGATGCGCCGCGCGGTCTTTTCCTCCGAAGCCGGGATCGGCACGGCCGTCATCGCGCACTCCCACGCCCGCACGCGCGAACCAGTGTCGGAGGGGCTGGTCGCGCTGCTCGAGCCGTTCATCGACACGGTGCTGATCTGCACGCTGACGGGCCTCACCATCGTCGTTGCCGGCACCTGGGAGCCCGCCACGAACGGGGGCCTGGAGGGCGTGCAGATTACCTCGGCCGCTTTCGCGACCGTTGCTCCCGGGTTCCCGGTCGTGCTGGCGGTGGCGGTGCTGCTGTTCGCCTATTCGACGGTCATCTCCTACGGCTTCTACGGCGGCGAGGCTTTCCAGCATCTCTTCGGACACGGCCGCTGGCAGTCGCTCACCTGGAAGATCAGCTACTGCCTGCTGCTGCCGCTCAGCGCGGTGCTCGACCTCAGCAGCGTCGTGGACCTGATCGACTCGCTGTACTTCCTGATGGCGATCCCCAACATCCTGGGCATCTACTTTCTGGCCGGGCCGCTCAGGGCGGCGTTCAACGCGTACATGAACCGCCTGAAAGACGCATGACCCGGCCGAGGCGCATCCACGGACCCCGCGGATTCCGACCCTCGCTACGCTATGCTCGCCGGCCCACCGGTCGGAGATCCTGACCATGACGCCACGTTTCGTCCCGGTCGTCGTCGCTCTTGCCGCGCTGCTCGGGCCGCCAGCGTCCCGCGCTGACGACTTCAGGGCGGACGGTGCAACTCCGGCCATAAGTGCCGCCATTGCCGCCGACCCGGCGGTACGTGA
>CAZKLS010000181.1:0-4352 GCA_964553405.1 uncultured Steroidobacteraceae bacterium | reverse complement strand
GCCGCGGCTGCATCGTGCCCGCCTCCTGCCGCAGCAGCAGCGTGCCGGCCGCGACGGGATCCCCTTCGGCGACGGCGATCTCGACGATTCGCTCGCGTGACTCCGCCACCAGCTCGAGCCGATCGCGCTCGAGCGTGCCGTACATCTCGACGGGCAGACCGTCGTTGGAGCAGGCGGCCAGCAGGGCCGACAACAGTGCCGGAACGACCGGCAATCGTGGCGGTACGCGCATGACTGGATATTGTGCGCCGACGTGGCTGCTCGCCGCACCACCCTGCGCGTCGATTTCCCGAAAAGCCACGGCCGGACCCCATGGGCCCGGCCGTGGCATCGGGATGATCGCCCGTCAGAACGGATTCGGATTTTTCTTGTGGGCGAGCATCCACTCGAGGATCGGGAACCACACGAGGTCCTCCGCCGCCGGTGCGAGGAACAGGTCGGCGTGCGCCAGGTTCGGGTAGGCGGGAGGATTCACCAGCAGCTGGCTGATATCCGTGCTCGCGGTCAGTGTCGCCGCGTACAGGCCGTGTGCCGCGTTCTTCCCGACGTAGAAGATCGGCAGCGAGATCTTCGCGAGGTGATCGTCGAAGCCGACCGGGGCGATCACGTCGTCGTCGCACCGGGCCGCGTACATGTCATAGGCTGACTGACGCGTGCTGAAATCCGGCGTCCCGGCGATGAGGTCCACGAACAGGCGGTCGTCTGTGAACGTCAGGACCGGGGGAGGACCGAACGTGCCCATGACGAAGAAAGGTATGCCGAGCGTGACGGCCGCCTCGTAGTTCGTCAGTCCGGGAATGATCGGGCTCGGGCCGTCCGGATCGCCCAGTGCCAGGTTGCCGATGAAACTGAACGGCCACTGCTCCTGGAAGATCCCCTGGTCCAGGAAGTTCGTCTGGACCGCGACTGCATTGGCGCAGTTGTTGAGACGCGGTCCTTCGGCCGAGACCTTGAAATTGCTGTCGACCGGGATGAGTCCCTTGACGTTGCGATGTCCGGGCGGCCGCTGCGTTTCCTCGTTTGCGACCGCATAGGCGACGTGCACGCCGTAGCTGAAGCCCAGCAGGTGCAGTCGGCCGTTGCCCTGGCCGGTCAACGTGCGGATGCGACGCGCAATCGACATGGCCAGATCCGCGTGGCTGGCGTCCTTGTCCACGCCCCAGCCCGCCATGAAGCCGAAGTCCGTCGTGCCGCCGGGGACGAAGTCCCAGCCCCAGTCCATGCCCCAGACGTCGATGTCGTTCTGCGCGAGATAAATTGCAAACGAGTGGTCATCAGCAGCCGCGTCCGAGACGTTCGGCGGCATGAAGATGGCCTCAAAGAACTGAGGAAGTCCCGGCAGCAGGAATGCTCCCTCCACAGTGCCCTTTGGCTTCCACGGTTCGGCCTCGCGCACGACCCGATGGACCTGGACCATGTCGTAGGGCCCGGCGCCGACCTGGACCCGGTACCGGTAATGGGCGATGTCATCGTAGACAACGGTGCGATCCGTCGAGGTGATGGTTACTCTGTCCAGTGCGTGTTGACCCCACGGGGCTCCGGCATTGAACTGGGCGGACGCGGGAAAAGCGAATGCCGCGATGCACGCCCCTGCTATGACATAACGCGAAAAAGTGCGCATTTCAGACCTCCGATCCGTTTCTTCTGTAGTTGCCCTCGTCGTGTAATGCGCAAATCGTTGCGGAACGGGGTCAGCGGACAACCGGCTGGCCCGCGCGGCAGATGCCGCAGGCGCTGGATCCAGCGCCGCGGCCATGGCGAGGACTGCCGGGGAATGCTGCAACGCAGCTAGCGCCGCGCGAAGTCCAGTCGCGGTCTTCACGCAGGGCTACCGCTCGCCTCGCCTCTTAAAGTCCCGGATGTGCTCGTTCGGGTGCGGTCTCCGGTGCGTCCGGCCGACTGTGTCTCGAACGCGCGCAATAACCAGAAACGACTGCCATCGAAGGGAGGTTCCGGGCGCGACGCGTCGACATCAATCGCCAGCGAGGAGAACGCCGCGCGGCCGACTCAGCGACCGGCAGCCCCAGGGAGAGACGTTGACATGCGAAGACAAAAAACAGGTATAGGCAAGCCGGGACTTACGCGTCGAGGCTTCATCAAGTACACAGGTGCTACAACACTCACCTTGTACGCCTCGACGAGGCTGGGGCTCAGGCAAGCCATTGCCCAGATCCCCGGCGGCACGCTCGACCCGCATTCGGTCGCCAAGTACCAGACACCGATGCTGATCCCGCCGGTGATGCCGAGGGCCGGCAAGCGGGTCAGGACCGGCGGCAAGAATGCCGACTACTACGAGATATCGGTAAAGCAGTTCCCGCAGCAGATCCTGCCCGCCGGACTCCCGGCAACCGTCGTGTGGGGCTACGGTGCCGTCGCGTCCGAGAGCGCGCGCGGACTGCTGCTACACAACGCGCCGTCGCTGACGATCGAGGCGGAGTATGACCGACCGGCCGTGATCAAGTGGATCAACGACCTGGTGGACGCCAGCGGCAACTACCGTCCACACCTGCTGCCGGTGGACCAGACTCTGCATTGGGCCAATCCGCCTGGCGGCGTAGCGGGTCGCGACACGCGCCCGGCGTTCGCGAGCACGCCCGCTCCATACGACGGGCCGGTTCCGCTCGTGACCCATGTGCACGGGGCCGTCGGTGTCGGCGACGAGAGCGACGGCTACGCGGAAGCCTGGTACCTGCCCGCAGCGAATGACATTCCGGCTGGTTACGCGACCGAAGGCACGTGGTACGACTTCTTCGCCGGGAAGGCCTTGGGCCGGTTCGGTGAAGACTGGGGACCGGGGTACGCCGTCTTCCAGTACCCGAATCTCGGCCGCCCCGCCGCCGACTGGTATCACGACCACACGCTGGGCATGACGCGCCTGAACGTCTACGCGGGACCGGCGGGGTTCTACATCATCCGCGGCGGCCCGGACGACACGGTCATCGATTCGCGCAGCGGTTCGCAAGCGAAGCTTCCAGGTCCGGCACCGAAGGCGAACGACAAGTTTCCGCCGAACAAGACCTACTACGAGATCCCGATCGCGATACAGGATCGCTCGTTCAATGCCGACGGGTCGCTTTTCTACCCGGACACCCGTGCGTTCTTCGACGGAATCACGGGACCCTTCATCCCGGACACCGACATTTCGCCGCTATGGAACCCCGAGTTCTTCGGCAACATGATGATGGTCAACGGCAACACCTGGCCGTACCAGGTCGTGGAGCAGCGCCGCTATCGCCTGCGGCTGCTGAACGGCTGCCAGTCCCGGTTCCTGATCCTCGACTTCAGCCAGATCCCCGGCGTCGAGGCCTGGCAGATCGGAAACGAGGGTGGATTCCTCGCTGCTCCGGTGAACCTGACAGCCGGTAACGGCAATCGCCTGCTTATGGCACCCGCGGAACGTGCCGACGTGATCGTCGACTTTACGAACACACCGGCGGGAAACTACCTGCTCGCGAATATCGGACCCGACGAGCCGTTCGGCGGCGGCATTCCCGGCGTTGACTTCCAGGTCGCGGATCCGGGCACGACAGGTCAGGTCATGGAATTCAGGGTCGTGCCTGCGCAGGAGTCCGACGACACGACGCCGCCGGAGTTCCTGGTCCTGCCGGCGATCACGCCCTATCCACCCGCGACCGTCACCCGGCCGCTCGCCCTGCTGGAGGAGATGTCCGCATTCTTCGCAGACACGCCAGCAGAGACCTTGTTGGGCACGGTAAGTGGCGACCCGAATACAGCGCCCGCCGTGTGGACCAAGCGGCTGTGGATGGAGCCGGTTACGGAGAACCCGGCCCTCGGCGCGACCGAGATCTGGGAGTTCTATAACGCCACCGCCGATGCCCACCCGATCCACGTCCACGAGGTCCTGTTCGAGCTCCTGAACCGACAAGACATATTCGTCGACGAAGCGACGCAGCAGGTCCAGGTCGTCCCCGGGGCCTTGCCGACGCCGCCGGAGCCGTGGGAGACCGGCTTCAAGGACACAGTCATCGCCTATCCGGGCCAGGTCACGCGGATCCGGGCACGATTCACCACGCCCGGCCAGTTCGTCTGGCACTGCCACATCGTCGAACACGAGGACAACGAGATGATGCGGCCGTACCGGATTGGGCCGGTGCAGCCTGGCCAGCCGGGCTCGTGAAGTTCCCGGCGCGTATGGTCAGCAGAGGTTCGGAGCCGGGCATCTGCTGACCGGGCAGGGCCAGCGAACAGAGGGGCCGTCGGTCTCACGACCGGCGGCCGTCCACTCATGGTTGCAGCGCTACGAAACTACTCGCTGCCCGGGTGGGTCCAAGTCCGGGATGAAGTCACTCGGCGGCTCACCGAAGGGACTGCGACTGGAGCGGATGCAGGCG
>CAZKLS010000180.1:0-4378 GCA_964553405.1 uncultured Steroidobacteraceae bacterium | reverse complement strand
GCCAAGGCCGGACTCTCGCACCTTCTGACTATCCCCTATCCGCTATCCGCTATCCCCTTCCGACCTCTCAGCTCGCCTTCTTCAGGACGGCGTCAGCGACGTTGTTCGGCACCTCGAGGTACTTGGCGAACTCCATCGTGAACGTCGCGCGTCCCTGGCTCATCGAGCGGACCGACGTCGCGTAGCCGAACATCTCGGCCAGCGGCACCTCGGCCGTGACGATCTTGCCCGACGGAGAGTCCTCCATGCCCTGGATCTGGCCGCGGCGACGGTTCAGGTCGCCGATCACGTCGCCGGAATAATCCTCGGGCGTGACCACCTCGACCTTCATGATCGGCTCGAGCAGGACCGGCTTGGCCTTGCGCACACCGTCCTTGAACGCCATCGAGCCGGCGATCTTGAAGGCCATCTCGTTCGAGTCGACCTCGTGATACGAACCGTCGAACAGCGTGATCTTGACGTCGACGACCGGGTAGCCGGCGATCACGCCGCCCTCGAGCGCCTCCTTGATGCCCTTGTCCACGGCCGGGATGTACTCGCGCGGGATCACGCCGCCGACGATCGCGTTGACGAACTCGTAACCCTTGCCTTCCTCGAGCGGCTCGACCTTGATCCAGACGTGGCCGTACTGGCCGCGGCCGCCGGACTGGCGGACGAACTTGCCTTCCTGCTCGACCTTGGCGCGGATCGTCTCGCGGTAGGCGACCTGCGGCTTGCCGACGTTCGCCTCGACCTTGAACTCGCGCTTCATGCGGTCGACGATGATCTCCAGGTGCAGCTCGCCCATGCCGGAGATGATCGTCTGCCCCGACTCCGGGTCGGTGCTGACGCGGAACGAGGGGTCTTCCTTCGCCAGGCGCTGCAGCGCGAGGCCCATCTTTTCCTGGTCGCTCTTGGTCTTCGGCTCCACCGCCACCGAGATCACCGGCTCGGGGAACTCCATCTTCTCGAGCGTGATGACGTGGTCCGGGTCGCACAGCGTGTCGCCGGTCGTCACGTCCTTCAGGCCCACGGCCGCGGCGATGTCGCCGGCGCGCACTTCCTTGATCTCGACCCGGTCGCTGGCGTGCATCTGCAGCAGGCGGCCGATGCGCTCCTTCTTGCTCCTGCCGGGGATGTACACCTGGTCGCCGGAGTTCAGCACGCCGGAGTACACCCGGAAGAACGTCAGGTTGCCGACGAACGGGTCGTTGATGATCTTGAACGCCAGCGCCGAGAACTTCTCCTCGTCGGTGGCGGCGCGGGTCGCCTCGTTGCCGGAATCGTCGACGCCGAGCACCGGCGGCATGTCCACCGGCGAAGGCATGTACTCGATCACGGCGTCGAGCATCGCCTGCACGCCCTTGTTCTTGAACGCCGAGCCGCACAGCGTCAGGCAGACCTCGTTGCGCAGCGCGCGGGCACGCAGGCCCTTGCGGATCTCGGCATCGCTGAGCGCGCCTTCCTCGAGGTACTTGTGCAGCAGCTCCTCGTCGCCCTCGGCGGCGGCCTCGACCAGCTTCTCGCGATACTCGGCGGCCAGCTCGGCCAGCTCCGCCGGGATGTCGCGGTAGTCGAAGCGCATGCCCTGGGTCTCTTCGTCCCAGTAGATGGCCTTCATCCGGACCAGGTCGACCACGCCCTCGAACTTGTCCTCGGCGCCGATCGGCAGCTGGATCACGACCGGGTTGCCGCGCAGCCGGGTGCGGATCTGCTCGACGCAGCGCAGGTAGTTGGCGCCGGCACGGTCCATCTTGTTGACGAACGCGAGCCGCGGGACCTCGTAGCGGTTCATCTGGCGCCAGACGGTCTCCGACTGCGGCTGCACGCCGCTGACCGCGCAGAACACCGCGACCGCGCTGTCCAGCACGCGCAGGCTGCGCTCCACCTCGATCGTGAAGTCGACGTGCCCCGGCGTGTCGATGATGTTGATCCGGTGCTCCGGGAAGTGCATGTCCATGCCCTTCCAGTACGTCGTGGTCGCGGCCGAGGTGATCGTGATGCCGCGCTCCTGCTCCTGCTCCATGTAGTCCATGACGGCCGCGCCGTCGTGGACCTCGCCGATCTTGTGCGAGATGCCGGTGTAGAACAGCACGCGCTCCGTCGTCGTCGTCTTGCCGGCGTCGATGTGCGCCGAGATGCCGATGTTCCGGTAGCGCTCGATTGGGGTTGTGCGTGGCACGGTGATGTTCCTCGGGCTGTCGTTGCGGCCGTCCGGGGCCTTACCAGCGGTAGTGGGCGAAGGCCTTGTTCGCCTCGGCCATCCTGTGCGTGTCCTCGCGCTTGCGGACCGCGGCGCCGCGGTTCTCGGCGGCCTCGAGCAGCTCGGCTGCGAGCCGCTGCGACATGGACTTCTCGCTGCGCGCCTGCGCCGCCTCGATGACCCAGCGCATGGCCAGCGTCTGCCGACGCGTCGAGCGGACTTCGATCGGCACCTGGTAGGTCGCGCCGCCGACGCGGCGGGACTTGACCTCGACCATCGGCTTGACGTTGTCGAGCGCCTGGGTCAGCAGCTCGATCGCCTGGTCCGAGGGACGGCCGGTCTTGTCCGCGATGCGGTCGATCGCGCCGTAGACGATCCGCTCGGCGACCGACTTCTTGCCGCGCTCCATGACCATGTTCATGAACTTGGTGAGGAGCACGCTGTTGAACTTGGGGTCCGGCAGGATGCTGCGGATGGGAGCCTGGGATCTACGGGACATATCTCGCTACCAGCTTTGCCAGTGACTAGGATCTAGTGACCGGGAGGTTGATGTTCGGACCGGTGTGGGGCTCAGCCCTTGGGCCGCTTGGCGCCGTACTTCGAACGGCTCTGCTTGCGGTCGCTGACGCCGGCGCAGTCGAGCGTGCCGCGAACCGTGTGGTAGCGGACGCCCGGAAGGTCCTTGACGCGCCCGCCGCGGATCAGCACGACCGAGTGCTCCTGCAGGTTGTGACCCTCGCCGCCGATGTAGCTGATCACTTCGTGGCCGTTGGTCAGGCGCACCTTGGCGACCTTGCGCAGGGCGGAGTTCGGCTTCTTCGGAGTCGTGGTGTAGACGCGGGTGCAGACGCCGCGCTTCTGCGGGGAACTGCCCAGCGCGGGCACCTTGCTCTTCGCGGGGTCCAGCTTGCGCGGGCGACGGATCAGCTGATTGACGGTTGACATGATCGGGTCCGGTTCCAGGGTCGCGGCGGACGCACGGGAGCGACACTGCCACAGAAACACCGGGCCGCCCTGCGGCGGCCCGATGACGTTCGGTTACGGTAAGCCAGCCGGGTCTATGGCCGGCGGTCCCGTAGGTAGACCGAGAATTTTAGGAAGGGGCGCCGCGCCTGTCAACTTGCTGCGGCGCAGCACCCCCGCCGGTTCACTCCTCGGACGCCCCGGGCTCGGCCTGGACACCCGCCTCGTCCTGTACCTCGGCCTCGACGTCCTCGGCGACGACCGCCGCGGAATCGTCCTCGGCGAAGACCGCCTCGGCCTCCTCTTCCGGCGGCCGGCGCCGGGTCTGGTGGTAGAACGAGCCCGTACCGGCCGGGATCAACCGGCCGACGATCACGTTCTCCTTCAGCCCCCGCAGGTCGTCCTGCATGCCGCGCACCGCAGCCTCCGTCAGCACGCGAGTCGTCTCCTGGAACGAGGCTGCCGAGATGAACGACTCGGTCGCGAGCGACGCCTTCGTGATGCCGAGCAGGATCGGCTCGATCCTGGCCGGCAGCTTGCCCGCGAGCGCCAGCTCGTCGTTGATGTCCAGCACCCGGGCCCGGTCCACCTGCTCGCCACGCAGCAGCGTCGCCTCGCCGGCGTCGGCGACCTCCACCTTGCGCAGCATCTGGCGGATGATGACCTCGATGTGCTTGTCGTTGATCTTCACGCCCTGCAGGCGGTAGACGTCCTGGATCTCGCGCACCAGGTAGTTGGCGAGCGGCTCGACGCCCTGCAGGCGCAGGATGTCGTGCGGGTTCGGCTCGCCGTCGGCGATCACCTCGCCGCGCTCGACGTGCTCGCCCTCGAACACCGTGAGGTGCCGCCACTTCGGGATCAGCTCCTCGTGCTTCTCGCCCTGCTCGTCGGTGATGATCAGGCGGCGCTTGCCCTTGGTCTCCTTGCCGAAGCTGACCGTGCCCGAGTACTCGGCCAGGATCGCCGAGTCCTTGGGCTTGCGCGCCTCGAACAGGTCCGCGACGCGCGGCAGGCCGCCGGTGATGTCGCGGGTCTTGGACGACTCCTGCGGGATGCGGGCGATGATGTCGCCGACCGACACGGTGGCGCCGTCCTCGAGTGACACCAGCGCGCCCGCCGGCAGCGTGTAGACCGCCGGGATGTCGGTGTTGGCGAAGGTCTGCTCCTTGCCCTTGGCATTGACCAGCTTGATGGTCGGGCGCAGGTCCTTGCCCCCGGAGCCGCGCTGCTTCG
>CAZKLS010000179.1:0-4385 GCA_964553405.1 uncultured Steroidobacteraceae bacterium | reverse complement strand
CGCCTACTCGGTGGCCGGCACCGGTAACCGCCTGGACGCGAACCCGGTGGACGCCGGGGAGAATACCGGCCGGCTCAGCATCACGCTGGCCCCGGGATCCGGTCGCGCCGAGGAAGACGCGGCCATGGAGCAGATGCGCGTGGGACTCGAGCAGTTGCCCGGCGTCCAGTACCGCTTCGGCCGGCCCAGCCTGTTCGCGCTGTCCACCCCGCTCGAGGTGGTCGTCGCGGGCTACGACCTCGAGCGGCTGCAGCTCGCCGCCGAGCAGATCCGGCTGCGCATGGAGGCGGACGGCCGCTACTCGGACGTCAAGACGACGGTCGAGGCCGGCAACCCGGAAATCCAGATCGTCTTCGACCAGGAGCGCGCATCGCAGCTCGGGCTCGTCGTGCGCGACATCGCGGACCGGGTCGTCAACAGCGTGCGCGGCGAGGTCGCCACCCGCTACAAGCTGCGCGAGAAGCAGATCGACGTGCTGGTGCGCAGCGTGGACACGCGCGCCGCCTCGATCGAGGAAGTCCGCAACCTGATCGTGAACCCGGGCAGCGACTTCCCGGTGCCGCTGAGCGCGGTCGCGGAGGTGCGCCTGGACGTGGGCCCCGCCGAGGTCCGCCGGATCGGGCAGGAGCGGGTCGCCGTGATCTCGGCCAACCTCGCCCAGGGCGACCTCGGCAGCGCGGTGCAGTCGCTGCGCGACATCGTCGCCGACGTCGAGTTGCCGGTCGGCACCAACGCCTTCCTCTCGGGACAGAGCGAGGACATGGACGACTCGTTCCGCTCGCTGCAGTTCGTGCTGCTGCTGGCGGTGTTCCTGGTCTACCTGGTGATGGCCTCGCAGTTCGAGTCGCTGCTGCAGCCGTTCGTGATCCTGCTGACGATCCCGCTGGCGGTCATCGGCGCGATCTGGGCGCTGTGGCTCACCGGCACGACGCTGAACGTCGTCGCCTACATCGGCCTGATCATGCTGGCCGGCATCGTGGTCAACCAGTCCATCGTGCTGATCGACGCGGTCAACCAGGCGCGCGAGCGCGGGCTTCCCAAGCTCGAGGCCATCGTCGAGGCCGGGCGCGTGCGGCTGCGACCGATCCTGATCACCAAGCTGACGACGATACTCGGCCTGCTGCCGATGGCGCTCGGCATCGGCGAAGGCGCCGAGGTGCGCGCGCCGATGGCGATCACGGTAATCGGCGGCGTGCTGCTGACGACGTTCCTGACGCTGCTGGTGATCCCGGTCGTGTATTCGGTGCTCGACCGCAAGAGCTATGCACCGGAACCCGCCGGGCTCGAGCCCGAGCCGGCCGCCGCAACCAGCTGAGGCAAGACCCGATGCGACACACTCGAATCGCGCTCGAGCGGCCGGTCACGACGATCATGATCGGGCTCGCGGTGCTGGCCTTCGGCGTGATCTCGGGCAAGCTGCTGCGGCTCGAGTCGATGCCGGACATCACGTTCCCGGGCATGCGGGTCGAGATCCCCTACCCCGGCTCGACGCCCGAGGAAGTCGAGAAGCTGATCATCCGGCCGGTCGAGGAAGCCATCTCGACGCTGTCCGGCATCGAGGAGATCCGCGCCAACGCGCGCGCCGACGATGCGCAGATCGACGTGCTGTTCGCCTGGGACCGGGACCCCGAGGCGGCCGCGTTCGAGGTCCGCACCAAGCTCGATGCGATCCGCTCGCAGCTGCCCGAGGGCGCGGACCGGCTGCTGATGTTCGCGTTCAGCGCCTCGGACGAGCCGGTCGTGAACCTGCGGCTGTCCTCGCCGCGCGACCTGACCGACCAGTACGACACGCTGGAGAAGTACCTGAAGCGCCCGCTCGAGCGGATCGAGGGCGTGGCCCGGGTCGAGCTGCAGGGCGTCGAGCCGCGCGAAGTCCGGGTGCTGGTGGACCCGAACCGCATCGCCGCCTACGGCGTCGACGTCCGGCAGCTGCGCGACCTGCTCGAGGCGAGCAACTTCTCGGTCAGCGCCGGCGAGATCACCGAGAACGGCTCGCGCTTCACGGTGAGGCCGATCGGGGAGCTGCGCACGCTCGAGGAGGTGCGCCGGCTCACGATCAGCCCCGGCGTGCGCGTCGGCGACGTGGCGCAGGTGGATCTGCTCTCGCCGGAGCTGAAGGTGGGGCGGCACATCGACGGCCGGCCGGCGGTCGGCATCGACATCTTCAAGGCTACGCAGGCCAACGTGGTAGAGGTCGCCGACGCCGTGATGACGACGGTCGAGGAAGCGCGCAAGGTGCCGCAGCTGCAGGGGCTCGACATCATCGTGCTGAACAACCAGGCGGACGGCATCCGCGAGTCGCTCGGCGAGCTGCGCAAGGCCGGCATGATCGGCGCCGTGCTCAGCTTCTTCATGCTGCTGCTGTTCCTGAAGCACCTGCCGACCACCGTGATCGTCAGCCTCGCAGTGCCCGCCTCGCTGCTGGTGACGCTGGGCGCGATGTACTTCCTCGGGCTCACGCTGAACATCCTGACGATGATGGGCATGCTGCTCGCGATCGGCATGCTGGTCGACAACGCCGTGGTCGTCACCGAGAGCATTTTCCGCCACCGGCAGCTGATGCCGGGGCAGCCGCTCGCCGCGACGCTGGCCGGCGTCAAGGAGGTCGGCCTCGCGACGCTGGCCGGCACGTTCTCGACGATCATCGTGTTCCTGCCACTCGTGTTCGGCGAGAAGAACGAGATGTCGATCTTCCTGGTGCACGTCGCGATTCCGATCGTGGTCGCGATGCTGGCCTCGCTGCTGGTCGCGCAGACGCTGATCCCGATGCTGGCCTCCAGGATGTCGCCGCCGCCGCCGGTCGCGGCCGGCTCGCTGTTCGCGCGGCTGCAGCAGCGCTACCAGCGCCGCCTGGCCTGGGCGATGGACCATCCGAAGACGATGGCGCTGATCGTGCTGCTGATCCTGCTCTCGCCGGTGCCGTTGTTCGCGCTGAAGCTGGCGAAGGTCGACCCGTTCCCGCAGGAAGCGAACAGGACGCTGTGGCTCCCCTACCACATTAACGGCGCCTACCCGCTCGCGAGGGTCGAGGAGGCGGTGAACCGGGTCGAGGCCTACCTGGAGGCCAACCGGGAGCGCTTCGACCTGAAGACCTACTACTCCTACTGGATCACCGACCAGGCCGGCACCCGGCTGTACCTGAACCCGAAGGAGGACGCGAAGGTCCCGGCCGGCGAGGTGATGGAAATGATCATGGCCGACATGCCGGAGATCATCATCGGCGAACCCAATTTCTCGTTCGACCAGGGCGGCGCCGGGACCTCCAGCTTCAGCCTGCAACTGACCGGCGAGTCCACCGAGCGGCTCGCCGAGGTCTCGAAGGACGTCGTGCGCCGGCTGTCCTCCGTGCCGGGACTCGAGGCCGTCCGCTCCGAGGCGGGCAGCGGCGAGGAGGAAGTGCAGGTCATCGTGGATCGCAGCCGTGCCGCGCAGCTCGGGCTCAGCACCGAGGACGTCGCGCTCACGGTCACCGGCGCGATGCGCGGCGACAAGCTGCCCGAGCTGCGCACCGACGAGCGCGAACTGACGATGCGGCTCGCGTTCCGGGAATCCGACCGCCAGTCCGTCGAGGACCTCGCCCGGATCCCGATCATGCTGCCCGACGGCACGCGCATCGAGCTCGGCGCGGTCGCGGACTTCGAGGTCCGGCCCAGCGATCGCGAGATCAAGCGCATCAACCGGCTCACCACCGTGGTCATCAACGCGAACCTCGCCGACGACCTGACGATGGACGAGGCGCGCAAGCGCGTCGACCCGGTCATGGATGCCTTCCCGTTCCCGGCCGGTTACGGCTGGAAATTCGGCAAGAGCATGGAGGACAACGACGAGGCGATGAAGACGATGTCGCAGAACATGATCCTCGCGATCGTGCTGATCTACCTCGTCATGGCCGCGCTGTTCGAGTCCACGCTCTATCCGCTGTCGATCATCACCTCGATCCTGTTCGCGATCGTCGGCTCGATCTGGTTCCTCTCGCTGACCGGGACCAAGATCACGATGATGGCGATGATCGGCTTCATGATCCTGATCGGCGTGGTCGTGAACATTGGCATCGTGCTGATCACGCACGTGATCCACCTGCGCGAGCGGGGCGTGCCGCGGCGCGAAGCCATCCTGCAGGCGGGTGGCGACCGCCTGCGCCCGATCCTGATGACGGTGCTGACGACGCTGCTCGGGCTGCTGCCGCTCGCGCTCGGCGATGCGCAGGTCGGCGGCAGCGGCAACGGCCCCGCGTACTACCCGATGGCCCGCGCCATCATGGGCGGGCTCGCGTTCTCGGCCGTCGTGTCGCTGCTGATCGTGCCGATGTTCTACGTCTGGTTCGACGACCTGCACCTGTGGGGCCGGCGCGTCTTCTCGAAGCGCCGGCCGGCCGCCGAACCGCA
>CAZKLS010000178.1:0-4403 GCA_964553405.1 uncultured Steroidobacteraceae bacterium | reverse complement strand
GTCGTGGCGCTGCGCCGGAGACCCTCTACGGTGGTATCGAACTGATGCAAGGACACACGCTCGCTCTCGTCCGGTCGCTCCTTTTGCTGCTGGGCTCGATCGCGACGGACGCGCTTGCGCTCGACGCGATGCAGATGCGCATCGCCGAGGCGGTCGACGCGGGGCAGACCCACGCCCTCGAAATCCTCGCCGAGACGGTCAATGTCGACAGTGCGACCGAGAATCACGCCGGCGTGCGGCGGGTCGCGGAGATCTACGCGCGGGAGTTCGCCGCGATCGGCTTCGAGACGCGGTGGGTCGAGTTGCCTGCCGAGGTCGAGCGCGCCGGACACTTCGTCGCGGTGCACCGCGGCGACCAGGGTCGGCGGCTGCTGCTGATCGGGCACCTGGACACCGTGCTGCAGGGCGAGCCGTTCCGCCGCGAAGGCGACCGTGCCTTCGGGACTGGATCGGCGGACATGAAGGGCGGCAACCTCGTCGTCCTTGAGGCGCTGCGGGCGCTGCATGCAACCGGTGCGCTCGAGGGCCGGCAGGTCACGGTCGTGTTCACCGGCGACGAGGAGGACCCGGGCTCGCCGGTCGAGCTGAGCCGCGAGGCGCTGCTCGAAGCCGGCGCCGAGAGCGACATCGCGCTGGGATTCGAGGGCGGATCTCCCGGGCTGGCGGTGATCGGGCGCCGCGGCATCGGCACCTGGCGGCTGCAGGTCACAGGAAGGCAGGCGCATTCCTCCGGCATCTTCGGCGAGGACCAGGGATACGGCGCCATCTTCGAGGCTGCGAGGATCCTGGACGAGTTCCGTCGGGAACTGCCGGAGCCGTATCTCACGTTCAATCCGTCGCTGATCGTCGGCGGCACGACGGTGAGCTACGACGACGCGGCGAAGAGTGGCTCGGCGCTCGGCAAGACCAACGTCATTCCCCGCGAGGTTCAGGTCACCGGTGACCTGCGTTTCCTGTCGTCGGAGCAGTTCGACGCTGCCTGCCGGAAGATGTCGGAAATCGTGGCCGCGAGCCTGCCCGGAACGACGGCCTCGATCAGTTTCGTCAAGGAATACCCGGCCATGGCGCCGACGGACGCGAACCGCGAAGTGCTCGCCGTGCTCGACCAGGTCAGCCGGGACCTCGGCGCCGGGGCGATCCGCGCCCAGGATCCCGCGGAGCGCGGCGCGGGGGATATCTCGTTCGTCTGCGGCGGCGAGCGGCTGGCCTGCCTGGACGGGCTCGGGGCCGTGGGCGGCAACTACCACGCGCCCGGGGAGTACCTGGAAATCGACGCCTGGCGGCTGCAGGCGCGTCGCGCAGCCCTGCTCATCTACCGGCTGACCCGCTGAAATCGGCCGTTCCGGTGCCCGGGAGCGGGAAATCGCCCCGTCCACCTTGCTCCGCTGACGTTCGGGACTTACCGTAGAGGGCAGGGGAACAGATCCCGCGGCGGCGCGAGGACAGTGCAATGAAAGAACAACGCCTGGCGAACTCCGGGCACGAGCGGCCACGGGCCGAAGCGACCGGGCGGCGCGCCGGTTCGCTGGCACACGCTGGATCGGCGGCCGACGAGTCGGAGTTGCTGGATCGATCCGAGCTGTTCGGCTCCAGCGAGGACGAGGAAGCCCGGGACGAGACCGCCCGCAACGATGCCGCCTGGGACGCGGACAACACGCTGGAAGACACGGCGAGGCTGCCGAAGATCACCCGCTTGCCTGAGGGAATCGAGGTCGTCGAACGCAGCGTCGGCCGCGCAGTCGGTCAATGGGTGCTGCACGTCCGCTGCCAGTGCGGGCGGCGCTGGTTCGAGCTCGAGGCGATCGACGCGACGACCTGTCCGCGCTGCGGACTGCTGGTCTACCTCGACGTGCTGGCGCGACGGGACTAGCGCCGGCCGCCGTCCTTTTTCGGCGCGCTTGCGTTGAGCACCAGCGCGATCCCGCCGAGGATCGCTGCCGAGCACAGTACGAGCCGCAGCGACAATTGCTCGTCGAGCAGCAGCACACCGCCGATCGCCGCGATGGCCGGCACGCTCAGCTGCACGGTGGCCGCCTGCGTGGCACGCAGTGCCGGCAATACCGTGTACCAGACCGCGTAGCCGAGTCCCGACGCCACCGCGCCGGACAGGGCGGCCAGCAGCACGCCCCGCGCGTCCCACTCGAACACGCCGACGCACGCCAGGCTCAGCAGCACGCCGAAGACCGAGGCCCTGAGGAAGTTGCCCGCGGTCGTCTCGATCGGCCGCGTGTTGCCGCGGCCGAGCAGCGAATAAGCTCCCCACGCGACGCCGGCGACGGTCATCAGCGCCGCGCCGCCGGGGTGCGGCGCGGTCGCGCCGGGCAACAGCAGCGCGAGCAGGCCGCCGATCGCGAGGACCAGCCCGCCCGTCTGCAGCGGCGTGAGCCGTTCTCCCCGCAGCAGGCCGTACAGGATCATCGTGGCCTGCACGGCCCCGAACAGGATCAGCGCGCCGGTGCCGGCGCTCAGCGAGACGTAAGCGAACGAGAAGGCGCCGGCATAGGCGAACAGGCTGAACGCGGCCGTCCAGCTGCCTGCGCGCGCGGTGTGCCCGCTGCGAACCCGCACGATCAGCCAGAGGACCGCCGCTCCGCAGACGAGGCGGATCAGCGTGAACGTCGCGGGATCGATGCCGGTCGACTTGAGCGCGAGACGGCACAGGATCGAGTTGGCCGCAAACGCGGTCATCGTCAGCGCGGTCAGGATCAGCAACCGCACCGGCAGACTGCGACCCGCATCGCGTGGATCTCGGTCATTCATGTGCGTCATTGTGCGCCAGCGGCTGGTCGGCGGCCGCGGGAAATGGTGGGAATGGTGCCGGTGTTACGGTTTCGGTAACGCGAAGAAACGTATCACCGATCTGAAATTTCTCTTTCCAGAAAGCGATCGGTGTGTGGCATCCACAGCGTCCAATCGCGGAAGAACAACAGGTGGCCGTCGGCGTCGTCGGCGAGTTGGAAAAACTCGAAGTCGACCTCGCCGCCCGCGCCTTTGTACGCCGCCGCGTATGAGGCGATGGACTCGTCGGCATAAAACGGGTCGGGGCTCGCATAAAGAAACAGTGCCGGCACCGTGGTCCCTGCGCCCGCCCCGGCGAACACCGGAATGTTGAGGTCACGTCCGGCGCGCGCACGGCAATCCTCGGCCACCCAGCCACCGGAAAAATTGATGACTCCCAGAACGCCGTCGGGATTGTCAGCGGCGTAAACGACGGACAGCAGCCCGCCCCGGGAGTGTCCCGTCAGGACGACCCGGTTCAGGTCAGCCCAGTCCTGTTTCTGCAAATACGCGAGCGTCGCGTCGAGCGATGCCGCCGCGTAGTCGATTCCCGCTTCGACGCTTTCCCGGGTGCACTCATAGCCTTCTTTGTATGAGCCGCCCGATCTACCGCGACCCCGCCGCATCGGTGCCAGCATCGCTATTCCTTTGCGGTTCAGGTACTCGGCGAACCCCCAGGGTTTCTCCGTCTGTGTTTTCGGTATCCTGCCGCCCGCTGTTGAACCGTGGCTGTAGACAACCACCGGGAACAGTCCGTCGCCGGCCGGCAGGTAAAGCGTGGCTTCGAGGCGGATCTCCTTGTGGCCGAAGACACCGTCCGTCGCCATGGGAATCCATACCGTTTCGCCCGGATACTCGGCCAACGCGGGCACCGTGACGAGCACCAGTCCGACACATGCCAGTAACCGTCTCAGATTCTGCATCTCAACAAACACTCCGCGACTGGAATGTCCTTCCGCCCAGTCTTCTATTGCGTGTGGTCGGCCGGATGCCGGCTGCGCCTCAGGGAAGATTATTGCCCGGCGGGTCATCCGGCGTATATCGGAGCGGCGAGCTCGTGGGGCAGGGTGAACGCAGGACGGCCAGTCCGCTGACCTAAGGCCCCCGTCCAGTGAAGCAGGATGGGTCGGGAAGGCTTTTTGAAAGTACCATCCTCCCGTGCTTGCACTCCGGATCACGCCACCTGATGCCAACCACAACGGTTCTGCTTCTTCGTCGCAACGATCAGCCGCTCGAGATCCTGCCGCCGGCCAACGGGGCGGGCCCCGATTCCATTCGCCTCAGTGCCTACCCCGCCACCGGACTTCTCGATGAGTTCGAGGATGCAGACCTGATCTACTCGATCGACCTGCCGCCCGGTTACGAGGTCCGCCCTGCCGACTGGCGTCCACTGATCGATGATCGTGCGGCCCTCGCGCGCCTGATCGGCGAGACCATCCGGCACAACCTGAGGCCACTTCTGTTCGAGCCGGTCTGCGATCCGCTGTTGCGTCGCGCCGAGGAGATGCTTCGGCTGGCGATGGCTGACCTGAGCCGGGCCTTCGACCTCGAGACGGTCAAGTGCCTGGCCGGCGAGGACGGTACCGTTACCGTCGAAGTCACAGGCGAACACAAGAATGGCGAGC
>CAZKLS010000177.1:0-4460 GCA_964553405.1 uncultured Steroidobacteraceae bacterium | reverse complement strand
CCGACCTCGGCGATGCTGCGGTTGACGAGCGGACCGCTCGGCAGCACGCGCGCCTCGACCGCGTATTCCCGCGCTTCCTGGAGCTGCTCGACGGGACTCTGGCGATCCGGCAGCAGCCGGGGCGAGGCGACCAGCATGTAGACGAAGCCGATGGCGGTGAGCGGCAGGCCGATCCAGATGAGGTCGAACAGCGCGAGGCCGTGGTCCGGCACGGTCTGCGTCAGCAGCGAGTTGACGATCAGGTTGGTGCTGGTGCCGATCAGCGTGCACATGCCCGCCAGGATCACCAGGTGATTCATCGGCAGCAGCAGCTTCGAGACGGAAAACCCGAAGCGCGAGGCCCACTGCTGCGCCACGGGAATGAACAGCGCCACGACCGGCGTGTTGTTGATCACGCCGCTCAGCGCGCCGGTGGCGACCATCAACCGGCTCTGCGCCGCGGCGAGCGACTTCGGCCGCCCGAGCACCCAGCGCGATATCCAGCTCATCGCACCGGTTTCGCGCAGCCCCGCGACCACGATGTACAGCGCCGCGATCGTCATTACGCCCGGGCTCGCGAACCCGGAGAGCGCCTGCTCCGGCCTGAGGACGCCGGACAGCGTCAGCGCGATCATCGCCGCCACCAGCACGACGTCGGTGTCGAGCCGCGTCGTGATCAGCAGCGCCAGTACGCCGATGACGACGGCGAGCGTGATCAGGATCTCGATCGTCACGCCGTTCTACTTTCTGAGGATGTGGGTCGAGCGCACGCTCGGCATTCTTGCCTGCCGCCCGCTGCTTTCCAAGCGGCCCCCTGGTGGGGACAGATTTACTTGTCCCAAAGGGGACCGATTCATTTGTGGGGAGACCCTCACCCGGCCTTCGGCCGACCTCTCCCGCTGACGCGGGAGAGGTGACAAACACCCTCTCCCGCCCTGCGGGAGAGGGCCGGGGTGAGGGTCCGCTCCCTCTCCCGCGCTAGCGGGAGAGGGTTGGGGTGAGGGCCGGAGTGAGGGTCGGGTCAGGGGCGGTAGTCGTTGTCGGAGCGGAGCAGCAGCTCGGCGGACTCCTTGGCGGAGAACGGCACGCCGCCCTCGGGATCGGGGTAGCCGATCGCGATCAGCATCACCGGGCGCAGGTGGGGTGGAAGCGCGAGCTCCTTGTCCATCTGCCGCTCGCGTCCCTCGATGTCGGGCCAGTTGATCGGGCAGGAAGCGAGCCCGAGCGTCTCGAGTGCCAGCATGAACTGCATCGCCGCGAGCGAGGCGTCGATGTAGGGCACGTGTCGGTCGCGCTCCTCCGGATAGCAACCGAGGTCGCCGAGCAGCACCACGAGCGCTGGGATATTCCGCGCGTAGCCGGTCGTGCCCATCGCGATGCCCGCGATGCGTTGCGCGTCCTCGGGACGGTCGAAATAGCGGAACAGGAACGGCTGCCGGTTGCAGGCGCTCGGCGCCTGGGCCGCGGCCTCCAGCGCCCGCGTGACCAGCTCCGGTGGCACCGCGCGCTGCTCGAACCAGCGCACGGACCTGCGCTGGCGGCACAGCTCGAGGAAATCCTGGTATTCGACGCGCGAGCGCGTGCCCGCCGATCTCGGCTGCGGCACCGATCTCGGGGCCGACGCCGGGTCCACCGCGCCATCCAGCCGGGCGAATGCGTCCCTGGCCTCAGCGATCGCGGCCGTGTCCTGCACCGATTCGAAGTACTCACCGAGCACGTCCGTGGCCCACTGATCCTCGGTCGCGTCGAGGCCGCCAAACCCGCGCAGCCGCGCGAACTCCGCAACGGTCTCGGCGATGTAGTCCTCGGCGAAGACCGGCGCGCGCGGCCGCATCACGAGGCCCTTCTCGAGCCGGTGGATGTTCCTGCGCAGCAGCGGGCTGCTGCGCCCGCTTTGTGCCAGACCCTGCCAGTAGGCCAGGCGACCCTTCAGCACCGCGCGATGCTCGCGGCGGAACTGCCGGCTGAACAGCAGGTAGTACGTCGAGGCGAGCAGGCCCGAGGCTGCGGCGACCGGCAGCAGCAGCCGATCCACTCGGTCGATTACCCGGCGCAGGGTCGTCTTGATCACAACGGGCAGGTCAGCAGGCAGAGTCGAGTCATGGATGGTTCCGCTCACGGCAGGCCATGGCCCGCGGCATGTTAGCCAGCGCGGTTTCCATTAGGCAAAAAAAACGGCGGGGCCGAAGCCCCGCCGTCCATGCTTGGAACCTGAGTTCCTAGCGGCTCTTACTGCAGAGCCTTGCCGTTCTGGCTGTTCACGACCGTGCCGCGGTCGGAGCCACCAACGTTGTACGCGGAGTACACGTCGATGTCCTTGTCCGGAGCCGTGACCGTGATCTCGAAGGCGACCTTGCCCGGAGGCACGAAGCCGCCGAGGGTCAGGCCGTCCAGGAGCTCCTGGGCCAGCTTGCGGACCGTACCAGCCTGCACCATGCCCACGCCGAACGTGTACGAGTTGCCCGCCTCGTCGAAGGCGTCAACCGTGATCGTACCGTCCTGCGCGCCACGGTTGGCGATGTAGACGATCTGCGTGATGTTGTCGCCGTACGGCATGTAGGGCACGAACACCAGCGCGCCGTTGATCGTCCAGGCACCCGCGCTGAACTTGATCGACGACGTCTTGTTGGTCGGATACGCAAAGACGTAGTCCGCAGCAAAGCTCTGCGGGCTCAGCTTCACGCCCGAGCCAGCGCCCGGAACGACCAGGATGATCACGTCATTGACCGTCGTGTCGACGTTGTCCGGCAGCAGGCCGTAGTCAACGGTGAACGAGGCGCAGTCGCTCGCGAACACCGCAGGCGCACCCACGTCGGACACCACCGCACCGGCGTCGTCGCCCGTGGCGCACACGCCGTCCGTGCCGGCTGCCCACGAGAAGTCGCCGTCGACGGTCAGCTCGCCGCTGACGCTGTCCACGGACTCGAGCAGGGAGCCTTCGTTGGAGACGGTGATGAAGAGGCTGTCCTCTTCCTTGCCGCCGGTGAACTCGTCGTCCTCGGCGAAGATCTCGCGATCAGCCTCGACGTCGATGATGCCGTTGTAAGGCGTCTCGTTCGCCGTCACCCCAGCCTTGAACTGGCTGCGGATGTTGGCGAGCGTGACGAGGTTCGGCACGGTCGTGCCGCACGACACCTTCTGGCCCGGCGAGCCCGGGTTCGCGCAACCGAGGTCGATCGGCTCGCCCAGCGAAGTTTCCACTGCATAGGCCGCGGTGACCTTCGTCGAGACAGCCAGCGAAGCCTTGCTCACCTGGATGCCGTCGATCGTGCAGGTGGCGCCGAGGTTGTTGGCGACGTTGACCTGGTTGACGCGGAAGTTGATGACGTTCCCCGACCGGTTCAGGAAACCGACGATCACCCCGTTGTTGCAGATCATGTCCGCCGTCAGATCGGTGCCGGAGACCACGGTGGCCCCCGTGATCGTCAGGGCGATGCGGTCATCTGCCGAATAGTCTTCGGCCGTGACGACGTTGATGGTCGGAAGGGTCACGTTGCCGGTGCTGCTGACCCCCTCCTTCGAGTAGTTGTCCGCCGTTGCGGTCAAAACCGCAGCGTTGGCGCTGCCGGCGAAGAGCATCGCTGCCCCAACGCCCGCGACGATCTTAAGGTTGGCTTTCATAGACCCTCAGTCTCCTAGGTGGGTTGAGTGTGCCTGGAACGTCCGGTCTGCCTCGTCAGAGAGTCAACCATGGTTCCTGTTGGTTACTTACAACGTTGTAAACCGGCTCATTTCCAGCCAGCTCGGCCAAAAAGTTTATGTCAGTAGAATGGCTTGTCAATAGCCGTTTATGTGAACGGTCCTGCGGTTCGGGCCCGAGGGGTGCTGTTGCGTTTCCGCCGCAGCCTCCCACCAGCCTCAATTTTACCCCAGCTTGATGGCGCCTGTATTGCGTCAATCGTGCCCCCAGGTCCGCGCTAGGGCCCGGCTGCCGGCTGCCGGGGCGCCGCCGGGCGCAGCTCCAGCGTCACCCTGCGATTCTGGGCCCGGCCCTCCTCGGTCAGGTTCGAGGCGATCGGGGCGCTCTCGCCGAGCCCGCGCGCGCTGAGCCGATCCGCTGCAATTCCCTTGTATATCAGGTAGCTGCGCACCGCATCCGCCCGCTGCTGGGAAAGCCCGAGGTTGAACGACGCGTCACCCGTGTCGTCGGTGTGGCCGCGAATCTCGACCAGCTCGGCCGGCCGTTCCGCGAGCACCTCCGCCACGCTATCGAGCAGCAGCTTGTCGCCTGGCGTCAGTACCGCGTCCGCGACGCCGAAGGTCACGCCGCGCAGGATCACCTCCCCGACCTCGCAGCCGCTCGCGTCCACTGCGGCGCCAGAGAAGCTGCGCGCGCAGCGGTCGACGACGTCGCAGACGCCGTCGCCGTCCTGATCCGCGCAAACTTCATCGCCGGTAGCCGTCGCCACTGGTGACACGACCGTTGCCGCCGAGGGCTCCGGCAGACGCAGGTGCTGGAAGGCCTGCTGCATGCCAACCCG
>CAZKLS010000176.1:0-4462 GCA_964553405.1 uncultured Steroidobacteraceae bacterium | reverse complement strand
ACAACGAGGCGATGGAGCTCGCCTACTTCGGCGCCAAGGTGATCCACCCGCAGACGATGGCGCCGGCGGTGCAGAAGCGGATCCCGATCTGGATCCGCAACACCTTCGCGCCCGAGCTGGCCGGAACGCTGATCCACGACCGGACCGCGCCGACGCCGCTCGTCAAGGGCATCACGACGATCGACCGGATATCGCTGTTGAACCTCGAGGGCGCCGGGATGATCGGCGTGCCCGGCACCGCGCACCGGCTGTTCGGCGCGCTCCGCGAGGAGGGGATCTCGGTGATCCTGATCTCGCAGGGCAGCTCCGAGCACTCGATCTGCTTCGCCGTGCCCCAGGCGCAGGCCGAGCGCGCCGAGCGAGTGGTGCGTCACGCCTTCGCGCCGGAGCTGCGCGAGGCCCAGATCCAGAGCGTCGAGGTGGACCACGACTGCAGCATCCTCGCCGTGGTCGGCGACGGGATGGCCGGCGCCCACGGCGTCGCAGCCCAGGTCTTCTCCGCGCTGGCCACTGCGGCGGTCAACGTGCGGGCCATCGCGCAGGGTGCCTCCGAGCGCAACATCTCGGTGGTCATCGACGGACGCAACAGCGCGCGGGCACTGCGCGCGGTCCACTCCGCGTTCTACCTCTCCGCGCACACGGTCTCGATCGGGCTCGTGGGCCCGGGACTCGTCGGCGGCGCGCTGCTCGAGCAGATCGCCTCGCAGGCCGACCGGCTGCGCCGCGACCTGAACGTGGACCTCAGGCTGCGCGGCATCGCCGGATCCCGCAGCATGTGGCTCGAGCAGACCTCGATGGACCTGGCGCGCTGGCGCGAACGGCTGCAGGCGGCGGGCGAGGAGACGGACCTCGAGCGCTTCGCCGAGCACGTGCAGGCGGCGCACCTGCCGCATGCGGTGATCGTCGACTGCAGCGCGAGCCCGGACGTCGCGGGCCGCTACGCCCACTGGCTGGCCCGGGGGATTCACGTCGTCACGCCGAACAAGAAGGCGAACAGCGCCGAGTACGGCTACTACCAGCACCTGCAGCAGGCGCGGCGGCTGGCCGGCGCGCACTACCTGTACGAGGCGACGGTCGGCGCGGGCCTGCCCGTGATCCAGACGCTGCGCGACCTGCGCGAGACCGGCGACGACATCCGCCGCATCGAGGGCATCTTCTCCGGCACGCTGGCCTACCTGTTCAACACCTGGGACGGCAGCGAGCCGTTCTCCGCCATCGTCCGCAGCGCCAAGGCCCTCGGCTACACGGAGCCCGATCCGCGCGACGACCTCTCCGGCATGGACGTGGCGCGCAAGCTGATCATCCTCGCGCGGGAAATGGGCCTCGAGCTCGAGCTCGATGACGTGCAGGTCGAGAGCCTGGTGCCGGAGGCGCTGAAGGGCTGCCAGGTGGATGAGTTCCTGGAGCGGCTCGGCGAGTTCGACCGGCCGATGCTCGAGCGGCTCGAGCAGGCCCGCGCCGCGGACGAAGTGCTGCGCTACGTCGGTTCCGTGGACGTGACGGGCGGCGCCCAGGTGGGCGTCGTCCGGCTGCCGCGCTCGCATCCGTTCGCCAACATCGCGCTGACCGACAACATCGTCCGCTTCCAGACCGCGCGCTACGACCAGAACCCGCTGATCGTCCAGGGTCCGGGCGCCGGGCCGGCCGTCACCGCGGCCGGCGTGTTCGCCGACCTGCTGCGGGTCTGCGCTTACCTGGGTGCCAAGCTGTGAGCGAAGCACGACGGTCGGCCACCGCCTTCGCGCCGGCCAGCGTCGGCAACGTCGCCGTCGGTTTCGACATCCTCGGTCACAGCGTCGCGGCGCTGGGCGACCGCGTCCGCGTGCAGCGCCGCGACGAGCCCGGCGTCGCGGTACGGTCGATCACCGGCGTGGTGCAGGGCCTGCCGCTCGACACTGAGCGCAACACGGCCGGCATGGCGGCGCTCGCGCTGCAGCGGGAGCTCGGGCTGCCGTTCGGCTTCGAGCTGGAGATCGAGAAGGGCATTCCGCTCGGGTCGGGCCTCGGCGGTTCGGCGGCTTCGGCGGTCGCGGCCGTAGTCGCGGCCGCGGCGCTCGTCGAGCAGCCGCTCGAGCGCACGCAGCTGCTGAAGTTCGCGATGCAGGGCGAGGCGGTGGCGAGCGGCTCGGTTCACGTCGACAACATCGCGCCGTCGCTGTTCGGCGGCCTGGTCCTCACGGTCGGCATCGACCGTCCGCAGGTGCGGCAGATTCCGGTGCCGGACTCGATCCGCTGCGTGCTGGTGCATCCGCACATGGTGCTCGAGACGCGCGCCGCGCGCGCCATCCTCAAGCACAGCGTCGAGCTGTCGGACGTGATCTGGCAGACCGCCAACCTGGCGGGATTCCTCGCCGGCTGCTACACCTCGGACCTGCCGCTGATCCGCGAGTCGCTGCTCGACGTGATCGTCGAGCCGCAGCGCCAGGCGCTGATCCCCGGCTTCGCCGACGTCAAGCAGGCGGGGCTCGCCGCGGGCGCGCTCGGCGGCTCGATCTCCGGGGCGGGGCCCACGGTCTTCGCCTGGAGCGAGGCCGGTGACGCCGAGCGGGTCCGCGCGGCGATGGTCGCGGCGTTCGCCGCGCACGGGCTCGAGACGGACAGCTGGGTGTCCCCGCTGGATCCCGAGGGCGCGCGAGTCGTGTCGGACTGATGCGCTACAGGAGCACACGCGGCTCGCAGCCCGTCGTCGGCCTCAGCGAGGCGATCGCCCGGGGACTCGCGCCGGATGGCGGGCTGTACGTGCCGGAGTCGCTGCCGCCCGCGCTGCTCGCGGAACTCGAGGACGCGCGCGACCTGCCGGCCCTGGCCGCAACGCTGCTCGAGCCCTATGCGACCGGCGACCTGCTGGGCGCGAAGCTCGGGGCCGTCACGCGCGATGCCTTCAGCTTTCCGGCCCCGCTGATCGAAGTGCCGGCCTGTCCCGGCCCGCTCTCCGTGCTCGAGTTGTTCCACGGGCCGACGGCCGCGTTCAAGGATTTCGGCGCGCGTTTCCTCGCCGCCTCGCTGGAGCGCATCCCGCGCAGCGATCCGCGGCGCCTGACGATCCTGGTCGCCACCTCCGGCGACACCGGCGGAGCCGTGGCATCGGCCTTCTACCGGCGGCCCTGGGTGGACGTCGTCGTGCTCTATCCGAAGGGCCTCGTTTCGCCGCGCCAGCAGCAGCAGCTGGCCTGCTGGGGCGAGAACGTCCGGACGTTCTCGGTCCGTGGCACGTTCGACGACTGCCAGCGCATCGTCAAGGAAGCCTTCGTGGACCCGGGGCTCAGCGAGAGGCTGCTGCTGTCGTCGGCCAACAGCATCAACGTCGGGCGGCTGCTGCCGCAGATGGTCTATTACGCGAAGGCGAGCCTGGAGCTGTGGCTCGGCGAAGGGCGCAAGCCGAACTTCATCGTCCCGACCGGCAACCTCGGCAACGCGCTCGCCTGCGTCTGGGCCCGCGAGATGGGGCTGCCGATCGGCGAGATCGTGCTGGCGACGAACGAAAATCGCAGCGTTCCCGAGTACCTCGACGACCTCCAGTGGCGGCCGCGGCCCAGCGTCGCGACGCTGGCCTCGGCGATGGACGTCGGCAACCCGAGCAACATGGAGCGACTGCGCTGGCTGTTTCCCGACGGCATGACGCTGCGCTCGAAGCTCACCGCGGAGTCCGTCAGCGACGCCGAAATCCGCGAGACGATACGGCGCGACTACTCCGAATGGGGCCAGACTTGGTGCCCCCACACCGCGACGGCCGCCTGCGTCTACCGCAGGCTCGCTCACGAGCGTCGCGAGGCACGCTGGGTGCTGGTCGCGACCGCGCACCCGGCGAAGTTCAACGACGTCGTCGAGCCGCTGGTCGACGCCGAGATCCCGGTGCCGCCGGCGCTGGCGGAACTGCTCTCGCTGCCGGCCGTGCAGTCCGAGATCGCGCCGGAGCTCGCGAACCTGCGCAGTGCGCTGCTGGAGGCCGCATGAAGGACTTCCTCGGGCTGCCCGGCTGGGTCTGGATCGCGGCGGCGGTCGCCGCGCTGGCGGCGATCGTCTGGCTGGTCCGCGGCCGCTACCTGCAGTTGCGCGCCCGCCGCGCGATCGACAACGTGATCTCCGCGGTCGCCTACGACGAGTTGCGGGACGTGCTGCTGCCGACCGGCGCCGGTGACGAGATCCACCTGCACTACCTGCTGCTCACCGAGCGGGGCGTGCTGGTGATCGACCTGTTCGACGTCGCGGGCCTGATTTTCGCCGGCGAGAAGATGGAGCAGTGGTCCGTGTTCGGGCCGAAGCGTCACTTCACCTTCGCGAACCCGCTGCCGATGCTCTACGACCGGGTCGCGGCCGTGCGCCAGCTCGCCGGAGACCTGCCGGTCGAGGGCCGCGTGGTCTTCTCGATGCAGGGCGAGTTCCCGAAGGGTCACCCCGAGGCGGTCATGCGCCTGGACGCGCTGCACGAGCAGTATCCCGCGGTCGAGCGTTCGACCGGCGC
>CAZKLS010000175.1:0-4489 GCA_964553405.1 uncultured Steroidobacteraceae bacterium | reverse complement strand
CCTCCATCAGCCGCTCGATGATGCCCTGGGGCTGCCGCCGGTCCACCGGAATGCCCCCGATGCGTTTCATCCACGCGCCCACCGGCCCCTTGAAGAGCGTGTGCTTCGCGAGCCAGTGCGCGTTCATGGCCGTGCCGAACCTGAACAGCACGCCATAGAAGAAATCCCAGTTCGACGTGTGTGGATAGACGATGACCAGCCCCTTCGGCCCCGGAGGGGCCGCGGAGGACGCGCGCCAGCCGAGCATCCGCAGCGTGCGAAGCGCGGCTCGCTGGCCGATCGAGCTCTCGCCGAACAGATGGACCGGGTCGCTCAAGAGGTTCCCTGCGCAGCTTGTGACGGCCCCGCGCAGCCCGTGCGCCTGGGGCAGGGACGAAGATCCCCCTGCTTTCTACCACGACGCGGCAGCACGGGTCGCGCGAGTCGGCCAGGAGGCCTGTGAAATCCAGGCGGCCCCGCACCACTTCTGGTAGAGTGCGCCCCAGTTTGCCGCCGCGCAGTCCGGTCTGCGCCCGAGGTTCTTCGGCGTCCCCCGATCCGTGGGGACCCTCGCGGCCCCTCCTGCAGACTGATCGTCGTCTGCATTTCGCGTCTTCGATCCCGTTACACGAACGAGTCGCTTCGTCCGGTTCCCGCCTGCGCGGGAGAAGCGCGATGGACCATTGAAACTATGTCTTTCGATACGCTCGGCCTCTCGGCCGAACTCCTGCGCGCGGTGCAGGAACAGGGCTATTCCGAGCCCACCCCGATCCAGGCCCGTGGCATCCCTGCGGTGCTCGAGGGCCGCGACCTGCTCGCCGCGGCCCAGACGGGCACCGGCAAGACGGCGGCCTTTGCGCTGCCACTGCTGCAGCGGATGGCCGACGAGCAGCCGAACCCGCGCGGCTCGCGCGCGCCGCGGACGCTGGTGCTCGTTCCGACGCGCGAACTCGCCGCGCAGGTGGGCGAGTCGTTCCAGTTCTACGGCCGTCACCTCCGGCAGCGCACCGTGCTGATCTTCGGCGGCGTGAGCCCGAGGCCGCAGGTGGATGCGCTGCGACAGGGCGTCGACATCGTCGTCGCCACGCCCGGCCGGCTGCTCGACCATGCCAACGAACGCGCGATCGATCTCACGAAGATCCGCCACCTGGTGCTCGACGAGGCGGACCGGATGCTCGACATGGGCTTCATCCGCGACATCCGCCGGGTGCTCGCGATGCTGCCGAAGACCCGCCAGAACCTGCTGTTCTCCGCGACGTTTTCCGACGAGATCCGCGCGCTGGCGAACGGCCTGCTGCATGACCCGCTCACGGTCGAGGTCTCGCCGCGCAACACGCCGGCGGAGCTCGTCCAGCACCGCGTGCACATGGTGACGCAGGGCGAGAAGCGGGCCGTGCTGAGCCACCTGCTGCGCGAGGGCGCGACGCCGCAGACGCTGGTCTTCACGCGCACCAAGCACGGCGCCAACCGGCTGGCCCAGCAACTCGAGCGCGACGGCCTGCAGTGCGCCGCGATTCACGGCAACAAGTCGCAGAGCGCGCGCACGCGGGCGCTCGCGGACTTCAAGGCCTACAAGGTGCAGGTGCTGGTCGCGACCGACATCGCCGCGCGCGGCCTGGACATCAGCGAGCTGCCGCAGGTCGTCAACTACGAGCTGCCGCACGTGCCCGAGGACTACGTGCACCGCATCGGCCGCACCGGCCGCGCCGGCTGTGCCGGGCAGGCGCTGTCGCTCGTGTCGGACGACGAGCACGATCGCCTGCGCGCGATCGAGCGCGTGCTGGGCCGTAAGATCCAGGTGCTGCCGTTCGACCGTTCCGCGATCCGGGTCGTCGCGCCGGAGCCGGCGCGATCCGCTGCGCATCACGCGCAGCCGCGGCCGGCCTCGCGTGCCCATCCGCCGCGGCATCGCGCGCCCGGCGCCAATGGTACCGGCCGCAGCTTCGGTGGCGGGCGCCGCGGACGGCCCTAGCGCCGGCGATCCGGCGTCTTGACGATGCGTCGCGGCGGACGCCAAAGTGCGTGCCGCCACGACTCGTCGTCAGACCCGCACGCTTGACGGAGCCGCAGCATGTCCATCCACGTCGCGCTGACCCACGAGACGCGCTACCGCTACGAGCGGCCGGCGACGCTGGGGCCGCAGGTGATCCGCCTCAGGCCGGCGCCGCACTCGCGCAGCCGGATCCTGAGCTATTCGCTGAAGATCGAGCCCGCCGGGCATTTCCTCAACTGGCAGCAGGATCCCCTCGGGAACTACCTCGCGCGGATCGTGATACCTGAGAAGACCCGGGAATTCCGGCTGCAGGTGGACCTCGTCGCCGAGATGGCGGTCTTCAACCCGTTCGACTTCTTCCTCGAGCCGGAAGCGGAGCAGTATCCGTTCGTCTACGAGCCCCGGATCGCCAAGGAGCTCGAGCCCTACCTCGAGCTCGAGCCCGCGGGTCCGCTGCTCGAGCAGTGGGTCGCCGGCGTGGCTCGCGGCCCGGTTGCCACGGTCGAGTTCCTGGTCGAGCTGAACCGCCGGCTGCACGCGGACGTCGAGTACGTGATCCGCATGGAGCCGGGCGTGCAGAGCTGCGAGCAGACGCTGCAGCTGCGCAAGGGCTCGTGCCGCGATTCGGCGTGGCTGCTGGTGCAGGTGCTGCGGCGCCTGGGGCTCGCTTCGCGCTTCGTCTCCGGTTACCTGATCCAGCTGAAGCCCGACGTCGAGGCGCTGGACGGGCCCTCGGGCACCGACAAGGACTTCACCGACCTGCACGCGTGGACCGAGGTGTACCTGCCGGGAGCGGGCTGGATCGGCCTCGATCCGACGTCCGGACTGCTGGCCGGCGAAGGGCACATCCCGCTCGCCTGTGCGCCGCACTTCAGCGGCGCGGCGCCGATCACCGGCACCGCCGACTGCGCCGGCGTGGATTTCTCGTTCGCGATGCACATTGAGCGCGTCGTCGAGACGCCCCGGGTGACGCGCCCCTATTCCCAGGAGCAGTGGTCCGCGATCGACGCGCTCGGCCGCGCCGTGGACGAGAAGCTCGCCGAGGGCGACGTGAGGCTGACGATGGGCGGCGAGCCGACGTTCGTGTCGATCGACGACGTCGATGCCGCCGAATGGAACACGGCGGCGCTGGGCGTGCACAAGCGGGCGCTGGCGGCGCGGCTGATCGAGCGGTTGCGCGACCGGTTCGCGCCCGGCGGACTGCTGCACTTCGGCCAGGGCAAGTGGTACCCGGGGGAGTCGCTGCCACGCTGGGCGTTCGCGCTGTATTGGCGCGGGGACGGACAGCCGTTGTGGCGGGACGCGAGCCTGATCGCCCGCCAGGACGTCGCCGGCAGCGCGACGGTCGATGACGCGAAGGCCTTCACCGAAGCGCTGGCGGATTCGCTCGGCGTGGACAAGGACCGCGTGACCGCCGCATACGAGGACCCGGTGCCGTACCTGACCCGCGAGCAGCGTCTGCCGGAGAACGTGGACCCGTTCGACTCGAAGCTCGAGGACCCGGAGGAGCGTGCCCGGCTTGCCCGCGTGTTCGAGCGCGGCCTCGCCGAGCCGGTGGGCTACGTGCTGCCGCTGCAGCGCTGGAATGCGCCCCACAAGCGGGCCTGGTACAGCGAGCGCTGGACCACGCGCCGCGGGCGACTGTTCCTGGTGCCGGGCGACTCGCCGATCGGCTTCCGGCTGCCGCTCGAGTCGCTGCCGCACGTGCCGAAGGAAAGCTACCCGTATTTCACGCCGTCCGATCCTTTCGCGCCCCGGGAGCCGCTGCCGCAGCAGCCGGCCGGGGAGGACGCGCAGCTTGCGATCCAGCAGCGGACCGGCGCCGGCGCCGACGCGCAGCAGGTCGTCGAGCAGGGACGGGCCGGATCCGACGGGATCGTCCGCACGGCGCTCGCGGTCGAGCCCCGCGATGGCCGGGTCTGCGTCTTCCTGCCGCCGACCGAATCGGCCAACGACTACGTCGAGCTGATCGGTTGCATCGAGGAGACGGCGGCGCGCCTCGGTCAACCGGTGCACGTCGAGGGCTACTCACCGCCGGCCGACGAGCGGCTCAACGTGATCAAGGTGACGCCGGACCCGGGCGTGATCGAGGTCAACGTGCATCCCGCCCACGACTGGCAGGAGCTCGTCGGCACGACGATGACGCTGTACGAGGAGGCGCGGCTCAGCCGCCTGGACGCGCAGAAATTCATGCTCGACGGCCGGCACACCGGCACCGGCGGCGGCAACCACGTCGTGGTCGGCGGAGCGACGCCGGCCGACAGCCCGTTCCTGCGCCGCCCCGACCTGCTGCGCAGCCTGATCGGCTACTGGCAGAACCATCCGTCGCTGTCGTTCCTGTTCTCCGGGCTGTTCATCGGTCCGACCAGCCAGGCGCCGCGCATCGACGAGGCGCGGCTCGACCAGCTCTACGAGCTGGAGATCGCCTTCCAGCAGATGGAGCGCCCGCCGGACGGTGCTCAGGTGGCGCCGTGGCTCGTGGACCGGCTGCTGCGCAACATCCTGATCGACGTGAGC
>CAZKLS010000174.1:0-4627 GCA_964553405.1 uncultured Steroidobacteraceae bacterium | reverse complement strand
GCTACGCGACCCCTTACGGATATCCAGCGTTTCGAGGTCGAGCAGAAGATTGGTCCACTGATCGCGGCGCGTGCGCAACTTTCGAAAGGGGCGAGCGGAAACAAGGGCAAGCCCGGCGGTGGCGGCGGGGGCGGCGGAGGCGGCTCGACCGTGAACGGCGGGGTGATCAACGTGTATGTCCACGTGATTCGCTCCTCCTCGGGCGGCGGCGACGTCAGCGATGCGCGCATCGCGGACCAGATGAACGTATTGAACTCTGCCTTCGCATCCACCGGATGGGGTTTCTCGCTGGCGGGAACGACGCGCAGCAACAACGACAGCTGGTACACGATGACGCCGGGATCCGCTGCGGAATCGCAGGCCAAGAGCACACTGCGCCGCGGCAGCGCGGACGACTTGAACATCTACCTCGCGCATATCGGCGGCGGTCTGCTCGGGTGGGCCACGTTCCCGTCGAACTACGCCTCGGCGCCGAGTAAGGACGGGGTCGTGGTGCTCAGCGCGTCGCTGCCAGGCGGCAACGCGGCACCGTACAACCTCGGTGATACGGCGACGCACGAGGTCGGACACTGGATGGGCCTGTACCACACGTTCCAGGGCGGTTGCGCGCGCCAGGACACCGGTGGTGATGCAGTGGCGGATACGCCAGCCGAGAAGTCGCCCGCCTATGGATGCCCGGTGAACCGGGATTCCTGCTCGATGCTCCCCGGCCTCGATCCGATCTACAACTTCATGGATTACACGGACGACTATTGCATGGTCGAATTCACCGCGCAGCAGGATGTACGGATGGACTCGATGTTCTCGGCGTACCGGTACGGCAAGTAGCCGGACGAGGTGGGACTTGCTTAGAGGAACCCCCGCGTGAGCGGGGGTTTCTCATTTCTGGCGGCGGTGCGCTGGTCTACCTGGCCCGTGCGATTCAGACAGCACTGTGGCCGAGAGCTGCGTCGAGCTTGCTCAGGAACTGCCGCTCGCCCTCGCTGACGCGCTCGCCGCCGAAGCCGAGGAAGCCGCCTTCCGTGGAAGCCTGCGCCACCTTATCGCCGATGCCCTTGAGGAATGCCCGGTAGGCATCGACGTCAGCCGCGCTGCCCTTGGTGGCGAGCGCCGAGAGCGCCGCCGAGATGGAATCCGTCGCGGCCTGCTGCAACCGGGCGTTGAGGGCGGTCTTGTCGGGCGTGGACTTCAGCAGCTCCTTGATCTGCTCCTGCGCGGCGCGCATTTCGTCCTTGCTGAAGACCTCGCGCAGCAGCGCGTGTTCGCCGCGCGCGGCCTCGGCGATCGACGACGCGGTCGCCATGCCTTCGGACAGGCTGCCGAACAGACCGCTGTTGCCCGCAGCAGCGGTCGCGATCGCGACGAGCTGCGGAGCATTGCGGATGGCCTGCCACTGATCGGGCGTGAAATCGGTACGGGTGGGCATGGGGGCACTCCTGAAATGCACCGGATGGCTGATGGACGGGACTGACATTATGCCCCGCGCGGATTACGCGGTGATGACCAGCGCGGCGGGCTGATTGGCTGGCTGGCGCTCACGCTATACAGGCGGCCGCCGGCGCGCTCAGGAGCGCGAGGCGGACGGCTTCCAGACGGGGTCCACGTCGATGGCGAAGCTCAGGTCACGGCCGTCGTCGCGGTGCCGGCAGGTCCCGTGCCAGACGTTGCCGGAGGCCTCTGTCCGGTACCAGTCCTCCAGTTCGATACTGTCGCGTGAGCAGCCCTGCTTGACGGCCTGGTTCTTGACCCACTCGATCAAGTCACCTGCGTTCCAGATCTGCGCGCAGCCGCTGACTGCGAGCGTGGCGCCCGCGAGGCATGCAAGCCGGATGAGCGTGGAAGTACGGCGTGGCTGCACTCGTGTCTCCGGGGTACGCTGCTCGGCGTGTTGTGATCCGGATTCTAGGCGATCATCAGTGCGCGTACGCGCGCGCGCGGAGTTCGGCGAGCGTGACGACGCCGAGGGCGCGCTCGTGCGTGGCCTGCAGTACCACCGGCGGGGCGACGCCGGCCTCCAGCGCCTCTTTCCAGCGCTGCGCACAGAGGCACCACTGGTCCCCGGGCTTCAAGCCCGCGAAGCCGAACTCGGGACGCGGCGTGACGAGGTCATTGCCCCGGGCACGCGAAAACTCGAGGAACTCGGCCGTCAGGCGGGCGCAGACGACGTGCAGGCCGCGATCGTGCTGGTCGGTGTTGCAGCAGCCGTCACGGAAGAACCCGGTGAGCGGATCGAGTGAGCAGGGCTCGAGTGCGGTGCCGAGCACGTTACGGGCGGTGTTTGCGGTCATGCCGTTGAGGCCCTGTCGCGTCAGTTGAGGAGCTTCTCCACCGCACGAGTGAGCTCCGGGGAGTCCGGCGTCACGCGGCTGTCGAAACGCTGCACGGTCTTGCCGTCCGCGCTCACGAGGTACTTGGTGAAATTCCAGGAGGGTTCGCCAGCGCGCCGGTTCAGCTCGCGGAAGACCGGGTTTGCCTCGGCGCCGGTGACCGCGGAGGGGGCGAGCATCGTGAAGGTGACGCCATAGTTCACGTAGCAGATGTCGGCGGTCTTCGCCTCGGTTTTCGCCTCCTGGTTGAAGTCGTTGGAGGGGAAACCGACCACGACCAGGCCACGGTCCTGGTACTCGTTGTGCAGCGCCTCGAGTCCCTTGAACTGCGGCGTGAATCCACAGTGGCTCGCGGTGTTGACGATCAGCAATGCTCGGCGGGACGGCAGTGAACAGAGGTTCACGGTCTGTGAAGAATGCAGTCTGCCGAACTCGTGGTTGAGGAAGTCCGGGCAGTCGGCGGCGCCGGCGGTCGCCGATGAGAGCAGCAGCACGGTGGTGGCGAGGGTGGCGGTCAAGAGCGGCTTGCGAGGCATGGGGAGTACTTCCGGATCGAGGCGATGATGACGGTTAGCTATTCGTGACGAGCGGCCGGCTGGATCCGGGTGCCGGGATCCGGCTTTCGAATCGAAGGAAGGCAGAGGTCGGTGACCGACGCCTGGAGTGATTTGCCAGGGACAGTTCGCGTCAACCGGACACGCCACGCTGCGTTCTCTCAATTGAGGTTCGGGGTCTCCCTGCCCGGGCCTCAAGTGTGATCCCCTTTTGACGATCCCCCGTTCGGGCCCTCCGCATGTGAGGGCCCTCTTTTTCCTCGTCGTCGGCTGTCCTGGAGCGGTGCAGGGGTGACTGCGCGGGCGAGCCTGGGCAGCTGTGGCAGTCAACCGGCAGGCGGCTGGCGCGTTTCCCGGGTATCGAAGCCCCTGGGGATATTTGATGAGAAGGACTCTGCAAATCTGTGTGGCCCTGGTGGCGGGCTGTGCCGCGCATCCGGATCCAATCATCGACACCAAGGGCGTCAACATGGCCGCGTATCAGCGCGATCTCGCCGAGTGCCAGTCCTACGCAGGGCAGGTGCAGGTGGCGGCGGGGGTGGCGAAGGGATCGGCCGCCGGGGCGGCCTACGGGGCCGCCATTGGCGCCATTCGCGGTGACATCGGCGAGGCGGCCGGCGTCGGTGCGGTAAGCGGCGGTGCGTGGTCGGGGCTCGAGGCGGATCGCGAGAAACAGCAGATCGTGAAGCGGTGCCTGAGGGGACGGGGGTACCGGGTGCTGAACTGAGAAGACCTGCGGCCCGGAGCGGTCGGGGCTGGGATCTGTCTCGCGGGATTGCGTACTCGTGCGGACGGTGTGCCGGGTTGTGCGGATTTCGGGCGTCCGGGCGTGGCGTGAGAATGTCGCCGGTAACATCTCTTCCCCCCTGTACTGGCCCCGCGATGCGGGGCCTTTGTTTTTGCAGCGTGCCTCAAGAGGCGGGAAGGATGCTCGAGGATCGGGCTCGGGTGCGGCAGGAGAATCTCCCCGAGATAAAGCGATGTTCACGTACTGCCTCGAGGAGACCCGCGTCGCGCACCGCGGTTTGGCCGCCGTGTTCGGCCAGCTGCTCGTCGTGTACGGACAGCACGGCCGGAAGCTCGATGCAGCTCCGTTCACGCACGCGGCGCGCCAGGAGTTATTTCGAGAGCTCGCCCAGCGAAGTGCGGCGATTCTTCATGACTCGGCGTGCGGCGGCCATCTGCGTTTCGAACTCGGGGTCGTACGGCGTCAGGCGATAACCGTCCGGGGTCTCGGTCAGGTAAAGGCGGTCGCCCTTGTGGACCTTCAGCCGCGCGAGGGCTTCCTTGGGGAGGACCACGCCGAGGGAGTCGCCGATGGTCGTGAGCTTGAGTTCGATCACGAGGAGAATGTCCTAACCAATGTAGGTACCCGTCAAGGGCTGGTGACGCAGTATTTAACTTAATATACATTATGCGTACTGCAATGGTTTGAGCCACTGCCCGGCGGAACCACGCCCCGAACCGCTCCGCACCGGTCCGATTCGATTCGCGTGCACTACGGCAAACTCGTTGATGCGTACCGCCACCCGTCCACACAAGGTCAGCTGCAGGCCGACCGACTGGTTATGCAGTCGGCACAGCAACTTGCGAGCAATGATTCAATTGCACTTGAAGAATCTAGAGGCATGTGACGGTGGCCGTCGAGATGAGCGAAAGGGTCAGCCGTCATTCCTTCTTGCGGCCTGGTGTGCCTTGATGAGCGGAAGAAGCACTCGGTGTCGAGCGAGACTCTCTTCGGGCCAA
>CAZKLS010000173.1:0-4647 GCA_964553405.1 uncultured Steroidobacteraceae bacterium | reverse complement strand
TCGACTACTGGCGCAGCGTCGGCTGGCCGGATCTGTGCAGGCCCGCCGGCGACGGAGTCGCCTGCGATCGGTAACAACCACAGCGAGGCGAGGCGCGACCCGGCGTAGAGTCAGGTCCATGGCAATGCAGGGCGCCGAGTCACTGGCGTATGCGGCACGCGGGACCGTCGTGCTGCGATTGCTGGGCGAGCTCTGCAAAGCCCTGACGGGCGTCGCGCTGGTGCCTGCGATCTTCGCAGCAACCGCTCGGGACTGGCCGTTCGCCGGGCGTGCGGCCGTTGTGAGCATCGCGCTCGCGGCGCTCGCGTACGCCTCCACGCGACTGCCCACGGTACGCCGTCTGCAGCCGAACGAGGCCATGGCGGCCGTGGCGCTCGGTTACCTCGCGACCGCGCTGCTGATGAGCTGGCCGCTGTCGACCGGTGGTCTCGCGCCGCTCGACGCGGTCTTCCACTCGGTCTCGGCCGTCACGACGACCGGACTCACGACGGCCGGCAGCGTCGAATCGCTGTCGATGTCGGTCATCTTCACGCAGGCCTGGATGCAGTGGTGCGGCGGACTCGCGATCGTCGTGCTGGCCGTGCTGCTGATGGAACCAGGGCCCGCGGCGCGACGACTCTCGGACACGGACCTGTACGACACCGATGCGCTGGCGGGCGCGCGGCAGCGGGCGCGCTGGGCGCTGATCATCTATGCGGCGCTGACGGCGCTCGGCTTCGCGGGGCTCGGGGCGCTCGGAGCCGGCTGGTTCGATGCGCTGGTCCACACGCTGTCCGGCATCTCGACCGGCGGGTTCTCGAGCCACGACGACAGCCTCGCAGGGCTGAGTGCCTGGCCCGTGCAGGGGGCCGTCATGCTGCTGGCACTCGCCGGGGCGATCCCGCTGGCCCGCTACCGGGCCTGGGCACCCGGCCAGCCCGGCGGCCTCGAGCGGCTGCGCGGGTTCCTGGACACCGAGACCCGGACCCTGCTGGTCGCCTGCGCGGTGCTGGCGGCGATGCTGGCCGCGACGCTGGCCCTCGCAGGCGGGCTGCCCTGGCAGCAGGCGCTGAAGACCGCGCCGCTGCTCGCGGTCTCGGCCCAGTCGACGGCCGGGTTCACGCCGGTCGAGGTCGGCACGCTCGACGATACCTCTAAGCTGCTGCTCACTTTCTCGATGTTTACCGGCGGCGGGCTGGGGTCCACGGCCGGCGGCATCAAGATCTTCAGGCTGCTGATCCTGCTGCGGCTGATCCAGCTGAGCATGCTGCGCCCGGCGCTGCCACCGCATGCCGTCGCCGGGCTGCGGGTTGACGGCCGAAGCATCGACGATGCCGGCCTCGCCCAGGCGGTCGGAATCCTGGCCTGTTTCGCGGTCGTGGTGCTCCTCTCCTGGCTCGCATTCGTGATGCACGGCCATGACCCTCTGGATTCGCTGTTCGAGGTCGTCTCCGCGACCGGGACCGTCGGCCTGTCCACGGGCCTCGCCTCGCCACAGCTCGAACCGCTGCTGAAAGCCGTACTCTGCGCGGACATGTGGATGGGCCGGCTCGAGGTGCTGGCCGTGCTGGTATTGCTGCATCCGCGCAGCTGGATCGGAAGGAGGGCTGCATCGCCATGAGAATCGTCATCGTCGGCACGTCTGCCGCCGGGCTCGCGACGGCCCGGCTGCTGATCGAGCACAAGCACGACGTGGTCATCATCGAGCAGGACAAGTCCCGCATCGACGAGCTGGCCGAGGAGCTCGACTGCGGCTTCCTGCAGGGCGACGGCGCGCGGCCCAAGCTGCTGCACGAGGCGGGCCCTGAGGACACGGACGCGCTCTTGTGTCTCACCAACGACGACCAGGACAACATCATCGCGAGCCTGGTCGGACGCTCGCTGGGTTTCAAAGAGGTCGTCACGAAGATCTCGAATCCCGAGTACGAGCACATCTGCGCGGAGCTGCGGCTCGACAACACGATCAGCGCCGACCAGGTCACCGCGCGCCGGCTGCTGGACACGGTCGAGGGCCGCGGCGTCGTCGAGCTCTCGACGGTGCTGCGCGGCGACGTCCGCTTCTTCGTGATCTCCGTGACCGAGCAGGAAGCCGGTCCCCTCTCGGAACTGTCGCTGCCGGAACACACGCGGGTCCTGTACGGCTATCGCGAAGACGAGCTGCTGCTCCCCCGGGACGACACCCGCCTCGAGCCGGGCGACGACCTCGTGCTGCTGACGACCTCCGAGCACCTGCAGGAACTTCAGGACCGGGATGCCGGGTCGCCGGACTGAGCGGTGCTGAACCGGATCGCGATGCGATCCGACGGGTCGCCGACCGTGCCGGGTCAGGAATCCCCGGCCGGACCGAGCAGCGGCCGCAGCACGATCGGGGTCGCGAGCGTGGTCACCAGCGCCATGATCACGACCGCGGAGAACAGGTGCGCCACGACCGGCGGCGGGGGGTCCGGATGCTGGAACAGCCCCGCCTGCAGCGCGATTCCCGCGACGATCAGCTCGACCGCGCCACGGGCGCTCATCGCCGCCCCGATCGCGGCGGCCTCGCGCGGGGCGAAACCCGTGGCCCAGGCGGGCAGGCCCGCGCCGAGCAACTTGCCGAAGAACGCCGCCAGGACCAGCAGCGCGACGAAGACCGGGATCTCGGTCGCTGCGGAGACGTCCAGATGCAACCCGATCGAGGCGAAGAACAGCGGTGCGAAGAAACCCATCGTGATCGCGGAGAGGCTCGAGCGGATCGATGAATAGACCTTCGGCTCGATGGTCTGCCGGCCGAAGAACAGGCCCGCCAGGAACGCGCCCAGTATGAAGTGCATCCCCAGCGCCTCGGCCAGCAACGAGTAGCCGAGCGCCGCGATCAGCAGCGCGCTCATCTCGAACTCCTCGGCCAGCGTCTTGCTGACCAGCCGGCCGAGTCGCGGCAGCAGGTAGCGGCCGACGACCCAGGCGAGCAGGAAGAACAGCGCCACCTTGCCGACCAGCAGCAGCACCGACGATGCGTCCGGGAACCCGCCGGTGCGGATCACCGCGGTCAGGATCGCGAGCAGCATCAGGCTCAGCACGTCGTCGAACACGGCTGCCGAGACGATCGTCTGGCCGAGCGACGTCTTCAGCCGGCCGAGGTCCATCAGCACCTTGACCGAGACCGGCACGGCGGTGATCGCGAGCGCAGTCGCCAGGAACAGCGACTGCGCAAGCTTGTACGACGAGTCCGGCAGGAACCACCAGCCGAGGCCGAAGCCCAGCAGCAGCGGCAACGCCATGCCGCCGAGCGCCACGGCCACGGCGCGCCCACTCGCCTTCGCCAGCTCGCTGGGCCGCAGCTCGATGCCGGCCAGCAGCATCAGGAAGAAGATCGCCAGGTCCGTGAGGCCGTTGAAGACCTCGTTGTCGGGCAGCCCGGCCAGCACCGGCAGCGCATCGTGATAGCGGCTCGCGACCATGCCGAGCGCGATCCCGGCGACCAGCTCGCCGACCAGCGCCGGCTGCCGCAGCCGCTCGGCGAGCTCGCCGCACAGGCGCGTCACGAGCAGCAGCACGAGCAGGACGTAGAGCAGGTTCATCGTCGCAAGCTCCTTGTCACGGCCCGGACCTACCCTACGACAGAATTCCGGACAGGGCGACCGGCGGCCCCGACGTGTCCCGTCAGCCCGAGGTCCCGGCCGGGCGCCGAGGCGTCACGGCCGCTGGACGCTGCGGGGCTCATCGCCTAGCTTGGCAGAGGACCCGAGGCTGCGAGGATCCCGAAATGGCCGGCGAACTCGAGAAGCAGGGCGGCAGTCCGCTGCCGCAGCAGGAGCAGGCGATCGTCGAGGAGCACCTGCCGCTGCGCTCGCCGATGGTCTACGAGGTCGTCCGGCAGGAAGGCGAGGCCGAGCTGAAGCGACCGCTGGCTTCGCTGTGGTGGTCCGGCATTGCGGCCGGAATCGCGATGTTCTCGTCGGTGCTGGCCCAGGGCGTATTCCACGGCCAGCTGCCCGACGCACCCTGGCGCTCGCTGATCACGGACTTCGGCTACTGCTTCGGTTTCCTGATCGTCGTGCTCGGCCGGCTGCAGCTGTTCACCGAGAACACGATCACGGCGGTGCTGCCGCTGCTCGCCGACTGGTCCAGGGCCAGGCTCGGCCACACGGCTCGGCTGTGGGCCGTGGTGCTGCTCGCCAACGTCGTCGGCACGTTCACGACCGCTGCGCTGGTCAGCTGGGCCGGGCTGTTTCCTGCGGTCCACCTGCAGGCGATGCTCGAGGTTTCCCGGGAGTTCGCCCACCACACGCCGCTCGAGGCCTTCCTGTTCGGGATCCCGGCCGGCTTCCTGATCGCCGCGATCGTCTGGATCTCCCCGAACGCAGAGTCGGCCAAGTTCGCCGTCGTGGTCTGGCTCACGTATCTCGTCGCGCTGGGCGACTTCACCCACGTCGTGGTGGGCTCGGCCGAACTCGCGCTGCTGCTGATCGAGGGCTCGGTTTCGGCTGCCGGCGCGCTCGCAGTCCTGCTGCCGACCCTGGCCGGCAACATCATCGGCGGGACGGGACTGTTCTCGCTGCTCGCCTACGCGCAGATCAAGGGCGAGATGTAAGCCGGAAGCGCCTGCATCCCGGAGGCTTCCGCCCGGGATCGAAGGCCCGATAAGTGTTTTCCGTAGGCAGTTGAATGCTTACATCTGAAATATAGTCG
>CAZKLS010000172.1:0-4650 GCA_964553405.1 uncultured Steroidobacteraceae bacterium | reverse complement strand
ACTGCGTGAGCGGGTGGCGCACGATGCGCCTGAGCCGCTGGTAGCTCAGGTCGTCGGTGCACAGCACGTCGCCGTGCATCAGCACCAGAGTGACGCCATGCAGCCTTAGCACCGTGCCGTCCTCGATCAGCCGGCAGCCCGTGCGCGAGCAGAACTGCTCGCCGATCAGGAAGTCGCGGTTGCCGTGCATCAGGAAGCAGGGCACCCCGGAATCGGTCAGCTTGCGCAGCGCGGCCTGGATTTCCCGCTTGGACGGTTCGGGATCGTCGTCGCCCAGCCACACCTCGAACAGGTCGCCGAGGATGTACAGCGCGTCGGCGCCGTGGGCCTCCGATTCAAGGAAATCGAGGAACTGCGCGGTGATTTCCGGTGCCGCGGGGTCGAGGTGCAGATCGGAGATGAACAGCGTGGCCAATGCGCCGGGTCCGGGTCGCGCTGGGCGCGTCGGCCAGTGATGTTAAGGTCTGCAGGTCCGCTGGGCCAGCGTCGCGGCAGCGCGCGTCGGGCGATCCGGTAAGATGCGCGGCCATGTCCGGACCCCAGCCAGCGACCCGATTTGCGCCGAGTCCTTCGGGTCGGCTGCACCTCGGCAATGCGCGCACCGCGCTGTTCAACTACCTCGCCGCGCGGGCGGGCGGCGGACGTTTCGTGTTGCGCGTCGAGGACACCGATGCCGGGCGCAGTGACGAGGCCATGCTCGAGCGGGCGCTCGACGACCTCGGCTGGCTCGGTCTCGCCTGGGACGAGGGCCCCGACGTGGGCGGGCCGTCCGGCCCGTACCGGCAGAGCGAGCGACTCGATGTCTATGAGGCGGCGCTGGAGCAGCTCGAAGCGGCGGGACTCAGCTACCCGTGCTTCTGCACGCCGCAGGAGCTTTCCGTCGCGCGGCGGGCGCAGCTCGCGGCCGGCCGGCCGCCTCGCTACGCGGGCACCTGCGCGGCGCTGAGCCCGGCGCAAATCGAGGCCAGGCGAGCCGCGGGCCAGGAACCGGCGATCCGTTTCCGGGTCCCGCAGGGACGCACGGTCGAGTTCGACGACCTCGTGCATGGGGCGCAGCGTTTCGATACGGACGACATCGGCGATTTCGTCGTGCGCCGGGCGGACGGCAGCGCGGCGTTCTTCCTCAGCAACGCGGTGGACGACGCCCGCATGGGGATCACCGAGGTGATCAGGGGCGATGACCACCTGGCGAACACGCCGCGACAGATCCTGCTGCTCGAGGCGCTGGGACTGCCCGTGCCGCGCTACGGGCACCTGCCGCTGCTGCTCGATGCCTCCGGTGCGCCGTTGTCGAAGCGCGCCGGCGCGGTGAGCCTGCACGAGCTGCGCTGCCGGGGCTTCCTGCCGGGCGCCATCTGCAACTACCTGCTGCGTCTTGGGCACGTCTGCGACCAGGACGGCTGGCTCGAACTCGAGGACGCACCGACGCACTTCGGGCTGGCGGGTGCGAGCCGCTCCCCGGCGCACTTCGACGAGGCGCAACTGCTGCACTGGCAGCGCGAGGCGATACTGCGTTCGACGGAGCGGGAACTGGAGGACTGGCTCGGCAACCGCATCGCGCAGCTGCCGGGCGAGGAGCTGCGGCGGGCCTTCGTCGAGGCGGTCCGTGGCAACCTGATGTTCCCGTCCGATGCCGACGTCTGGGTCGAGGTCGTCGGCGGGGAAGAACTCGAGCCGGACGCGCAGGCTGCCGCAGAGCTGCGTGCTGCAGGCGAGCCGTTCTTCGCGCGGGCTGGCGAGGCCTGGACGCGCTTCGGACCCGATTTCAGGGCCTGGACGCGCGCCACGTCCGAGTCCACCGCGCGCAAGGGCGCCGCGCTCTACATGCCGCTGCGCGCCGCGCTGACCGGTCGCACGAACGGCCCGGAACTCGCGCCGATCGTCGCGCTGATGGGTCCCGACCGCGTCGAGCGCAGGCTCGCCGCGGCCGCACGCCTGGCTGCGGCTCCGGCCATGCAGTCGAATACGGAACGAGGAAGATGATCCGGATTTACAACTCCCTCAGCGGCCGCAAGGAAGAGCTGCGGCCGATCGTCCCCGGACTGGTCCGCATGTACGTCTGCGGCATGACCGTGTACGACTACTGCCACCTCGGGCACGCGCGGCCGCTGATCGTGTTCGACGTCGTACGCCGGCATCTGCGGGAACGCGGCTACCGGGTCGAGTTCGTGCGCAACATCACGGACATCGACGACAAGATCATCCAGCGCGCGGCGGAGAACGGCGAAGCTGTCGAGGCGCTGACAGCGCGATTCATCGCCGCGATGCACGAGGACTGCGCGGCGCTCGGCGTCGAACGTCCCGATCATGAACCGCGGGCGACCGCGTACATGCCGCAGATCATCACGATGATCGCGACGCTGGTCGAGAAGGGCTACGCCTACCAGGGCGGGAACGGCGACGTCTATTTCGCGGTGGCCAGTTTCGAGTCGTACGGCCAGCTCTCCGGCAAGCGCCTGTCGGACCTGCGCGCCGGAGCGCGGATCGAGGTGGACGAGTCCAAGCGGGACCCGCTCGACTTCGTGCTGTGGAAGTCGGCCAAGCCGGGCGAGCCGGCCTGGGAATCGCCCTGGGGCCGCGGTCGCCCTGGGTGGCACATCGAGTGCTCGGCGATGTCGGTCGCGTTGCTCGGCGAGCACTTCGACATCCATGGCGGCGGCATGGACCTGAAGTTCCCGCACCACGAGAACGAGATCGCGCAGACCTGCGCGGCCTGCGGCTCGAAGTTCGTGCACGTGTGGATGCACAACGGCTTCCTCAACGTCAACGACGAGAAGATGTCGAAGTCGCTCGGCAACTTCTTCACCGTGCGCGAGGTGCTCGAGTGGGTACGGGACCCGGAGGTCATCCGCTACTTCGTGCTGAACAGCCACTACCGCGGACCGATCAACTACACGCCGGACAATCTGGTGCAGGCGGACGCCGGGCTCGAGCGCCTCTACCTGGCGCTGCGCAGCGTGGTCCCGGCCGCCGACGGCACCGCCGGAGAGGCAACGCGCCGCTTCGACGAAGCGATGGACGACGACTTCAACACGCCGGTCGCGATCGCGGAACTGCAGACTCTGGCCCGCGAGGTCAACACGGCCAAGGCGGCCGGCGAAGCCGGCGCGGCCGCGGCCCGCGCGGGCGAATTGCGGGCCCTCGGGGCGCGTCTCGGGATCCTCGGGCGTGACCCGGAGGAATTCTTGCGGCAGCGTCCGCGCCGGCAGGCGAAGGGCGAAGGTGCCGGGCTGGATGGCGGTCCGACCGCCACGGATGAGCTATCCGACGCCGAGATCGAGCGCCTGATCGCGGCACGGGCCGAGGCGCGCAGCTCGAGGAACTTCGGCGAATCGGACCGGATCCGCGACCTGCTGGCCGCGAGCGGCGTCGTGCTGGAGGACCAGCCGGGCGGCGTCACGCTGTGGCGGCGCGGCCGCTGAGCCCGCGGCGGCCGCGGCCGGGCGTGCCGGGGAGGGTTACCGCGCCAGGCGCTGCAGCGCGGACTCGAGCGTATTCTTCATCAGGATCGCGACCGTCACCGGTCCGACGCCGCCCGGCACCGGCGTGATCCAGCTCGCGCGCTCGCGTGCGCTGTCGAACTGGACGTCGCCGGCGAGCTTGCCGTCGGGCAGACGGTTGATGCCGACGTCCACGACGACGGCGCCCGGGCGGATCCAGTCGCCCGGGATCAATCCCGGTTTGCCGACCGCCACGACCAGGATGTCGGCCTGCGCGACGAAGGACTCGAGGTCCCGGGTGAAGCGGTGGCAGATCGTGACCGTCGCGCCGGCGAGCAGCAGTTCCAGTGCCATCGGCCGGCCGACCAGGTTCGAGGCCCCGACCACGACGGCGTGCTGACCCTTCGGCGATACGCCGGTGCGCTCCAGCATCCGGATCACGCCGTAGGGGGTGCAGGGCCGCATCAGCGGATTGCGCAGTGCCAGGCGCCCGACGTTGTATGGGTGGAAGCCGTCGACGTCCTTCGACGGGCTGATGGCCTCGATCACGACGCGCTCGTCGATGTGATCGGGTAGCGGGACCTGCACGAGGATCCCGTCGATCGAATCGTCGGCGTTCAGCTGCTCGATCAGCGCGAGCAGTTCAGTCTGGGTCGCCGAATGCGGCAGGTCGTGGCTCACCGACACGATGCCGCACTCCTCGCAGGCCATGCGCTTGTTGCGCACGTAAATGTGGGAGGCCGGGTCGTCGCCGACGAGCACGACCGCGAGCCCCGGGCGGCGCCGGCCCTGCGCGGCGAGCCGCTCGCTCGCCTCGCTGACTTCCCGCTTGATCTCAGCGGCGATCAGCTTCCCGTCGATGATGCTGGCAGCCATTTCGAGCCTTCCTGGGACGTACGCAGATCGAATTCTGGCACGACCGGCCCCCGGCAGGCGCGCAAGGCGTTGCGGTAAATTGACGCTGCAGGGCACCACCCGTATCATTCGCGCTCCCGTGCGGGCCCGGGTCGGGTTTCGGTCCGGGTCGCGGCGACGACGGCAGGTCGGTGCAGGGCGGGGCATGGCGCAGTCTGGTAGCGCATCTGCTTTGGGAGCAGAGGGTCGGGGGTTCAAATCCCTCTGCCCCGACCATCCGGATGCAGGCTTCGAAGGCGCGCGCCCGTAGCTCAGCTGGATAGAGCATCGGCCTTCTAAGCCGAGGGTCGCAGGT
>CAZKLS010000171.1:0-4651 GCA_964553405.1 uncultured Steroidobacteraceae bacterium | reverse complement strand
TCCTGTACTGCTTCCGCGAGCGCGAGGACCTGATGGACTGCTACGAGGCGGTCTCCGGCACCCGCATGCACGCGACCTACTACCGGCCCGGCGGCGTGTATCGCGACCTGCCGGAGTCGATGCCGAAGTACCAGGAGTCGCGCTGGAAGAGCCGCAAGGACGTGGACCGGCTGAACGAGCGCCGCTCCGGCACGATGCTCGACTTCATCGCGGACTTCACCGACCGGTTCCCGGCCTGCGTGGACGAGTACGAGACGCTGCTGACGGACAACAGGATCTGGAAGCAGCGCACGGTGAACATCGGCGTCGTCACACCGGAGCGCGCGCTGAACCTGGGGTTCACCGGGCCGATGCTGCGCGGTTCCGGCGTCGCCTGGGACCTGCGCAAGAAGCAGCCGTACGAGTGCTACGCCGACCTCGACTTCGACATCCCGGTCGGCACGAACGGCGACTGCTACGACCGGTACCTGGTGCGCGTCGAGGAAATGCGCCAGTCGAACCGCATCATCCGGCAGTGCGTGGACTGGCTCAGGGCGAATCCCGGGCCGGTGATGCCGGACGACCACAAGCTCGTGCCGCCGACGCGCGAGCAGATGAAGGGCGACATGGAGTCGCTGATCCACCACTTCAAGCTGTTCACCGAGGGCTTCTGCCTGCCGGAGGGCGAGGCCTACGCGGTGGTCGAGGCGCCCAAGGGCGAGTTCGGCATCTACCTGGTCTCGGACGGCGCCAACAAGCCGTACCGGCTCAAGTGCCGGGCCCCGGGCTTCCCGCACCTCGCGGCGCTGGACGAGATGGTGCGCGGCCACATGCTGGCCGATGTCGTGGCCGTGATCGGCACGGCGGACATCGTGTTCGGGGAGATCGACCGGTGAGCGGAACCAGCCAGGGCAAGCCCGGGGACGTGCTCTCGGCGCACGTCCGCGAGGAGATCGATCACTGGCTGGCGAAGTTCCCGCCGGAGCGCAAGCGCTCGGCGGTGATCGCGGCGCTGCACGCGGTGCAGCACGAGCACGGCTACCTGACCCAGCAGACGATGGACGCGGTGGCGGAGTACCTCGGGCTGCCGCCGATCCAGGTGTACGAGGTCGCGAGCTTCTACTCGATGTTCGAGACCCGGCCGTGCGGCCGCCACCACATCTCGGTGTGCACGAACATCTCCTGCATGCTGTGCGGCGGCGAGGAAATCCTCGCGCACGTCGAGCGGCGCCTCGGAATCAAGGTGGGCGAGAGCACGCCGGACGGCCGGTTCTACCTGAAGTGCGAGGAAGAATGCCTGGCGGCCTGCAACGGCGCGCCGATGATGATGGTCGATCACGTTTACTACGAGGACCTGACGCCCGAGAAGGTGGACAGGATCCTCGAAGATCACAAGTAGGCAGCAAGCCGTGAGCGACTGGAAAGACCGGATGAACCTCGTCTGCTTCGAGCCCCTCGGGCTCGAGCGGCCGTGGGAACTGGAGACCTACCTCGGGATCGGCGGCTACCAGTCCTGGAAGAAGATCCTCGCCGAGAAGACTCCGCGCGAGGAGATCATCGAGGCCGTCAAGGCGTCGGGGCTGCGAGGCCGCGGTGGCGCCGGGTTCCCGACCGGGCTCAAGTGGTCGTTCATGCCGCGCAACGCGCCGGTGCAGAAGTACGTGGTCTGCAACTCGGACGAGAGCGAGCCGGGCACCTGCCACGACCGCGACATCCTGCGCTACAACCCGCATGCGCTGATCGAGGGCATGGCCATCGGCGGCTACGCGATGGGCGCCACGGTCGGCTACAACTACATCCGCGGCGAGTTCATGGCGGAGCCGGTGCCGCGCTTCGAGGCGGCGCTCGCGGAGGCCTACGCGGCCGGGCTGCTCGGCAGGAACCTGCAGGGCTCGGGCATCGACTTCGACCTCCACACGTTCGTCGGCGCGGGCGCCTACATCTGCGGCGAGGAGACGGCGCTGCTCGAGTCGCTCGAGGGCAAGCAGGGCAAGCCGCGCTTCAAGCCGCCGTTCCCGGCGAACTTCGGGCTCTACGGCAAGCCGACCACGATCAACAACGCCCAGAGCTTCGCCTCGGTGCCGACCATCCTGCGCAAGGGCCCGGAGTGGTTCGCCGGGCTCGGCCCGGCCAACTCGGGCGGCACGGTGATCTTCTCCGTCTCCGGCCACGTGGCGCGGCCGGGCAACTACGAGCTGCCGCTCGGAATACCGTTCCGGGACCTGCTCGAGATCGCCGGCGGCATGCGGGACGGCCGCCGCCTGAAGGCGGTCATCCCGGGAGGCTCCTCGGTGCCGGTGGTGCCGGCCGAGCTGATGCTCGAGGCGAACATGGACTACGACTCGCTCAGGCGGGCGGGCTCGGCGATCGGCTCCGCGGCCGTCATCGTGATGGACGAGACGACCTGCATGGTACGGGTGCTCGAGCGGCTCTCCCGCTTCTACCACATGGAGTCCTGCGGACAGTGCACGCCGTGCCGCGAGGGGACGGGATGGCTGAACCGCACGCTGAAGCGGATCCTGGCCGGCGAGGGCCGGATCGAAGACGTCGACATGCTGGTGGACGTGGCGAACAAGATCGAGGGGCACACGATCTGCGCGCTGGGCGACGCCGCGGCCTGGCCGGTGCAGAGCTTCGTCAAGCACTTCAGGCACGAGTTCGAGCACTACGTCGAGCACGGTTGCAGCATCGTCGAGGCGCGGGGACGCGCAGCGTGACGTCATGAGCGAAGAGCTGGTCAACATCGAGGTCGACGGCGTGCCGAGGCAGGCGCGCAAGGGCGAGATGATCATCCAGGCGACGGATGCCGCAGGGATCTACGTGCCGCGCTTCTGCTATCACGAGAAGCTCAGCATCGCGGCCAACTGCCGCATGTGCCTGGTGGAGGTGGAGAAGGCGCCGAAGCCGCTGCCGGCCTGCGCGACGCCGGTCGCCGAGGGCATGAAGATCTTCACGAAGTCGCCCAGGGCGATCTCGGCGCAGAAGGCGACGATGGAGTTCCTGCTGATCAACCATCCGCTCGACTGCCCGATCTGCGACCAGGGCGGGGAGTGCGAGCTGCAGGACCTCGCGATGGGCTTCGGCAGCAGCGTCTCGCGCTACACGGAGCGCAAGCGCGTCGTCAGGGACACCAGCATCGGTCCGCTGGTGTCGACCGACATGACCCGCTGCATCCACTGCACGCGCTGCGTGCGTTTCGGCCAGGAGATCGCCGGGATACAGGAACTCGGCACGATCGGCCGCGGCGAGAGCACGCAGATCTCGACCTACGTCGAGCACACCGTGGACCACGAGCTGTCCGGCAACATCATCGACCTGTGCCCGGTCGGGGCGCTGAACAACAAGCCGTATCGCTACCGGGCCCGGGCCTGGGAGATGTCGCAGCACGCGCTGGTCTCGCCGCACGACTGCGTGGGCACCAACCTCTACGGCCACGTGCTGCGCGGCCGGTTGATGCGCGTCGTGCCGCGCGAAAACGAGCAGATCAACGAGACCTGGATCGCGGATCGCGACCGTTACAGCTGCGAGGGCCTGTACGCGGCGGACCGCGCCGCGAAGCCGATGGTCAGGCGCGACGGCCAGTGGCAGGAGACGGACTGGGAGACGGCGCTGGAGGCGGCGGCCGAGGGGCTGAAGGCGGGCGCGCAGGCCGGCGGGGACAACGGCCTCGGTTGCCTGGTGTCGCCGGCTGCGACGCTCGAGGAGCAGTACCTGGCCGCGCGCCTGACCCGCGCGCTCGGCAGCCAGAACGTGGATCACCGGCTGCGGCGGCGGGACTTCCGTGACCAGACCGGCGATCCCGCCGTCCCGACGCTCGGCTGCTCGATCGCGGAACTCGCCTCGGCGAGCGCGGTGCTGGTCGTGGGCTCGGACCTGCGCAGCGAGGTCCCGCTGCTCGCGCACCGGATCCGCCAGGCGGCCGTGCGGGGCGGGGCCCAGGTATCGCTGATCAACCCGGCGCACTGCGAGTTGCTGTTCCCGGTCGCGGCAGAGCTGCTGAGCAATGGCTACGGCATGGCGCAGAACCTGGCCGCGGTGCTGTCGTCGGCACTGGCGCTGCGGTCGCGACCGGTGCCCGAGTTGCTGCGGCCGGCCATGGACGGGATCAACGCGGGGCCTCAGCACGAGCAGGCCGCGCGACAGCTCCTCGGCGACGGGCTGCGGCTGATCCTGCTCGGCGGCATCGCCCAGCGCCACGTCGCGTATTCCGAGCTGCGGTCGCTCGCCGCCGCGCTGGCCGAGGCGACCGGCGCGCGGCTGGGCTACCTGCCTGAAGGCGGCAACGCCGTCGGGGCCGCACTCGCCGGGGCCACTCCGCACCGTGGCGTGGGGGGGCGGCCGGTGGCACGACCGGGGCTCGATGCGGCGCAGATGCTGGACCGGGAGCTCGCGGCCTGCCTGCTGGTCGGCGGCATCGAGTCGGAGGACCTGGCGCTGACGCCGGGTGCCCGAAGCGCGCTGCGGGCGGCCCGGTGCGTCGTTGCGCTGACGCCGTATGCGGGCGAGGAGCAGCGTGAAATTGCGCACGTGATCCTGCCGGTCGCGGCTTTCGCCGAGACCTCGGGCACCTGGGTCAATATCGAGGGCCGCTGGCAGAGCGTCGCAGGGGCTGCGCGACCCCCGGGCGAGGCGCGTCCGGCCTGGAAGGTGCTGCGCGTGCTCGGCAACCTGC
>CAZKLS010000170.1:0-4655 GCA_964553405.1 uncultured Steroidobacteraceae bacterium | reverse complement strand
GCGGAGCGGGACCAGCGCTATCCGGTCAATGCCGGCACCTTCGACATGCCGTCCGGCACCAAGGAGATCGTCGTGCCGTTCCATGCCGAACTGCCGGTCGAGCGACCGCTCGCCTTCGCGGTTACCGAGGAGCGCGCCGGCGGCGTCGTGGTGTCGAGCCGCAGCAACGTCGTGGCGGTCGCCAGGGCTCAAGGATACTGAGCCCCGCGGGACGCCCGTCGGGGCGCCCCCGATCTACAATCCGCGCATGCCCGAAGCCGATGCCCGCCAGTGCGCCGACGCGGTGCTGATGGTCCGCCCCGCCGCGTTCGGCTGGAATCCCGAGACCCGCGCCAGCAACCGCTTCCAGGCGGCCGAGGCCCCGCGGGACCCGGGCGTGGCCGCGACGGCCCGCGCCGAGTTCGACGCCGCGGCGAATGCGCTGCTTTCCGCCGGCGTCGAGGTCCACGTGCTGGACGACGAGGCTCCTCCGCTGCGGCCGGACGCGGTCTTTCCGAACAACTGGTTCAGCACGCACGCGGACGGAACCGTCGTCCTGTACCCGATGCTCGCAGCGGCCCGTCGTGCCGAGCGACGCCCGGACGCGCTGCTCGGGCTCGCCGGGCAGCAGGGCTTCGGGGTCCGGCGCGTGCTGGACCTGACCGCGAACGAGCGGTCAGGGAGGTTTCTCGAAGGTACCGGCAGCGTCGTGTTCGATCACGCGGCCAGGCTCGCATACGCGTGTCGCTCCCCACGCACCGATGCAACCGTGCTGGGGCAGCTCTGCGACGAGCTCGGCTACCACCCCGTCGTGTTCGATGCCTTCGACGCGCGCGGCACGCCCATCTACCACACCAACGTGATGCTGACGATCGGCCGTGGATTCGCGATCGTCTGCGCAGACGCGCTGGCCGCCGCGGACCGCGAAGAGGTGCTCTCTCGCCTGCAGGCGGGCGGCCGGCGCATCGTGCCGATCGATCGCAGCCAGATGGCCCTGTTCGCCGGGAACCAGCTCGAGCTTCGTGGCCGCACGGGCGCGAGCCGGCTCGTGATGTCGGCGACCGCACGCTCGAGCCTCGGCCCGGGATTGCTCGGACAGCTCGAGCGCTCTGTGGACGGCCTCGTCGCGTTCGACATCCCGACGATCGAATCGGTCGGCGGGGGATCCGCGCGCTGCATGCTCGCCGAGATCTTCCTGCCGCGCAGGACCGGTTGAACGATCGTCGTCGCCTACTCGGACTCGAGATCGTCGAGGAACTCAACCGCCCGGCGCAGGTGCGGGATCACGATCGTCCCCCCTACGACGAGTCCGATGCTCATCGCCTCGAGGATCTCGCCGCGGCTGTTGCCGCGGCTCCGCGCCTCGACCAGGTGGTACTTGACGCAGTCGTCGCAGCGCAGCACCAGCGAGGCGACGAGGCCCAGCAGTTCGCGGGTCTTCTGCGGCAGCTCGCCGTCGGCGCCATAGGCCAGCGAGTCGACCGAGTAGATGCGCTTGATGACCCGGTTGTCCTCCGCGAGGATCCGCTCGTTCATCCGCTCCCGATAGCCCGTGAATTCATCGTGCAGCTTGCCCACGTCTCGTCTCCTGCGCGGTGTCCGGCCGCGGAGTTTACGACGCCCGGGGGACGGCGGGGCCGGTGCTAGAATCGCCGGCGGAGGACCGCCGTGCTCGAACTCGGTGTCAAGACGCTGCTCGCCTACCTGCTCGGCTCGCTGGTCGGCAGCCTGGTCGTTGGCAGCCTCCGTGGCGTGGACATCCGCCGGCTCGGCAGCGGCAATGCGGGCGGGACGAACGCGTTGCGGACCCAGGGCTGGCTGTTCGCTGCCGCGGTCGTGGTGATCGACGTCGGCAAGGCCTTGCTCGCGGTCGGATGGCTGCCGCCGCTCGAGCTGCCGGTCGTCGGCATCGATCCGAGGCTCGACCGAGAGTGGCTCGCGGTGGCCTGTGCCGTGGCCGTCGTCGTCGGCCACGTCTACCCGGTCTGGTACGAGTTCCGGGGCGGCAAGGGCGCCGCGACGCTGCTCGGCGCGGTCGCGGTACTGGCGCCGACAGCGCTGCTGCCCGTCGTGCTGGTCTGGCTGGGCTGCGTGATGCTGACCGGCTACGTCGGGCTCGGCACGATCCTGGGCACGGCGAGCCTGCCGGTCTATTTCGCGCTGTCGCGGCCGGTCAGCATGGCGCTGCTGTGCTTCGCGCTGCTGATGAGCCTGTTCATCGCGTACACGCACCGCGGCAACATCGGGCGCATGCGGCAGGGCAACGAGAACCGCGCCCGCAGGCTCTGGCTGCTGCGGCCCCGATGAGTCGCGGGGCCCGCGCGCTCGCCGCGCTGCTGCAGGACGGGGAGCTGCACTCGGGCACCGTGCTCGCGCAGCAGCTCGGCGTCACGCGCGCCGCCGTCTGGAAGCTCGCCGGCGAGTTGCGCGATCTCGGGGTCGCGCTCGAGAGCGTGCCGCGGCGAGGCTACCGGCTCGCGCGGCCCGTCGAACTGCTGGACCTCGGGCGCATCCGCGGCGAGGCGCGGAGGCTCGGGCTCGAACTCCCCGAGGACATCGAGCTCGAATTCGAGATCGACTCGACCAGCGACCGCCTGCACCGCGCGCCGCCGCCTCCGGCAGATCGCCCGCGACTCGTGTTCGCCGAGATCCAGCGCGCCGGTCGCGGCCGGCGTGGCCGGTCGTGGATTGCTCCGTTCGGTTCGGGGCTCACGTTCTCGATGGGCTGGACCTTCACCGAGACGCCCGCCGGGCTCAGCTCGCTGAGCCTGGCCGTCGGCGCGGCGCTGGTGCGCCGTCTGCGTGACCTCGGCGCCGACCAGGCGATGCTGAAGTGGCCGAACGACCTGCTGGTGTTCGGTCGCAAGCTCGGCGGCCTGCTGATCCAGCTGCGGGCAGAATCCGGGGCCGGTGCCTCGGCCGTGATCGGCCTCGGGCTCAACCTGCAGCTGTCCGAGGCGACGCGTGCAGGGATCGAGCGTCCCGGCGTGCTGCCGGTCGCGGACCTTGCAGAGGCCATCCGCGGGCCGCTGCCGGGCAGGAACGCGCTCGCGGCGAGCCTCGCCGCGGCGATGCTGGACGCGTTGCAGCGATTTGCCGCGGGCGGATTCGATCCGTTCATCGAGGACTGGCGTTCGTTCGACGCGCTGCGTGATGCCCCGGTCATGCTGCTGCAGGGCGACGAGCGCATCGAGGGCATCGCGCGCGGCGCCGATCGCGACGGCGCGCTGCTGCTCGAGGTGGGGAGCCGGCTGGAGCGGTTCTATTCGGGCGATGTGAGCCTGCGTCCGTCCGGAGGGGCGCCGCGGTGATGCTGCTGGTCGACATCGGCAACACCCGGGTCAAGTGGGCCACGCTCGCGAACGGGCGCCTCTCGGAGCAGCAGGCCGAGGAGTACGGGTCATGGGGTCCGCAGCAGTGGCGACGCTGGATCCGCTCGATCCCGGGCGTCCGCGCGCTGCTGGTCGCCAACGTCGCCGGCGAGGGCGCCGCGGCGCTGCTCGGCGAAGCCGCGCGGAGCGCGAACCTCGAGCTCGAGTTCGTGGAATCCTGCGCAGAGATGGGCGGCATGAGAAGCGCCTACCGCGTGCCAGCCCAGCTCGGCGTCGATCGCTGGGTCGCGATGTTCGGCGCCCATCGGTTGCAGCGCGGGGACTGCTGCGTGCTGGACGTGGGTACGGCGGCGACGCTGGATGCCGTTACGAAGGACGGCACGCACCTCGGCGGCTACATCGTGCCCGGGCCGCGGCTGATGGTCAGCTCGCTGCACACCGGGACGGGCGAGCTCGCCGGACGGTCCGAGGCCAGGTTTGACGGGCAGCCGTCCGGCCTCGCCGACAACACCCGGGACGCGATCGAGCGGGGCTGCGCAACCTGCGTTGCCGCGTTCGCCGACCGGGTCGTGGACGATGTGGGCCGCCAGCTCGGTGGGAGGCCGGCGCTGTGGGTGACCGGCGGCGGCGCCGGCGAGGTTTTGCCGCTGCTGCGCAATCCGGCGCAGTGCGCTCCGGACCTCGTCCTTAGGGGCCTCGCGGAACTGCTGGCCCTGCGGGATGGTCAGACGGGTTGAATCCGTGGACTGGAGCTCTCCGTTCCGGCGTGCTGTATCATTCGCCGCGTGCGACCGGTTGCCGGAGACCCTTCGGTCCCGCCGGCGGGAACTGAAATCAGGAGCTAACGAATGAACATCAAGCATCTGGGATTCGCAGCGGGCGTCGCGGCCGGGTTGATCGGCTGGAGCGGTGCCACGCTCGCGGATGGCAAGGCCACGTTCGAGAACGTCTGCGCGGAGTGTCACGACGCGGCCGACTTCGAGGGCGAGCCCGCGAACGAACTGCAGGAAGTGATCAGCCAGATCGTGAATGGCGAGGTCAAGCACAAGAAGGCGCTGACGCTTTCCGACTCCGAGGTCGCGGAAATCGCGTCCTTCCTGGCCGCGGGCGGCAAGTAATCCCATCCCTCGAACCGGCCTGTCCGGCGCCCGGGCCCGCGTCGGGCCGGGGCGCCGGTAGGGAGCGGCTGGGGCTCGGAAAATCCGCAGGCAATTTGCGGAACACCCTTGCCCGGGCCCGGCTTCGCCTTCGATAGAATCCGCATCGTGTCCCTACCGCGCCCGGCGGCCGTCCGGGCAGTCTTGTCCTTGAGGAGCGTGCGATGAAGATGAGTCGTTTGTTTGT
>CAZKLS010000169.1:0-4757 GCA_964553405.1 uncultured Steroidobacteraceae bacterium | reverse complement strand
GTCAGTCGAGCCCGAGCAGAACCTCGGTCTGCGTCGAGCGCCTTCGCGGTCGCTGCGCTCAACCTTCCGGTATCCGGGTCTGGCACTCGACGCCCCCGCAGCGCCGGATCCCCGGGATGCCGGACGGCCTGGACTTGAGCAGGAACTCGCGCCGCGGGTAGTCCACGACGAATCGCTGCAGCGTTCCGAGCAGGTCCATGCCGATCAGCAGCGCCGGCTCCTCGGTGAGGCCCCAGACCTTGAACACGTGCAGGTCGCCGAACGTGACCACCATGTTGCGCAGCCTCGCCTCCCCGATCCGGACCGTCGGCGTGCGCAGCGAGGTCCCGGTCACGAGGCCTGGCGTCGCGCCGGCCACCGTGGTGCTGACGACTTCGCTGGGTCGCCGGCTGCTGGCCAGCGCATCGAAGAGCGCCATGTTGCCGAGGCTGCGCTCGGCGCCGGTGTCGATCAGCGCCTTGACGGGAATGCGCCCGACCTTGCCGTCGACCAGCAGCAGCCCCCCGTGCCTGAGCTCGGCGCGGACGAGCAGCGCGCCGTCGCGGTCGCGCCTGCCGGTCGAGCGGCTGATCGATACGCGATCGCGGACGAAGTCCACCTCGATCCGCGCATGCTGGAGTCCGTCCACACCGAGGATGCCGTCGGCCTCCGCGAACACCGCGCTGCCGAGCACCGGTACCGCCAGCTGCTCGAACTCGATCTCGCCGGCCCGGATCTTCTCGACCCACACCGCGGGCAGGTTCGCCACGCCAGTGACCCCGTGCACGCCGAGCACCGAGGCCTCGGTCGCCGGCAGCGCGAGCCTCTCGGCGACGTCGGGCGCGAGCGCGGAACTGTTGGCCCCGGTATCGAGTATGAAGCGGAAGGGTCCGCGTCCGTTGATCTCGACCGGCGCGAGAATCCGGCCGGCCCGGTCGGCCGTCGTCGGCACGGCATAGAGCGTCGACGCCTGCTGTTCCTCCGCGTCGCGTCCACTGCCCTCCGCCGGATCCACCGACGCCGCGGCCGGCCCCGAGAGCGCCGCTGCGAGCGCGAACAGCAGCAGCACCGCCCTTGCGGCTCCGTCTCGATGTTTCGACGTCGAACCAGCGCACATGCTGTTACGACACGCCGTCCGGACGCGAGGTTCCGGTGCAGCGGGTCTGCGCAACCGGGTACCGGTCATCGCATCAGTCCCTGATCGGCAGCTCGGTGCTCTTGCGAACCGTGCGCAATGCAAAGCTCGACTGAACGCGCGCCACGCCTGGCAACCGCGTCAGCTGCTGGCTGTGCAGGCGCTCGAAATCGCTCGGGTCCGAGACCACGACCCGCAACAGGTAGTCCTGCTGGCCGGTCATCAGGTAGCACTCCATCACCTCGGGCACGCGCTTGACCGCCGCCTCGAATGCGGCGAGGTCCGCCTGCTCCTGGCGATTCAGCGTGATGCTGACGAACACGTTACCGGGCAGACCGACCTTGGACTGGTTGACCATCGCGGCGTAGCGATCCACGACTCCGGCCTCCTCGAGCGCACGGATCCGCCGCAGGCAGGCCGACTCGCTCAGGTGCACGCGCTCGGCCAGCTCCCGATTGCTCAGTCGACCGTCGCGCTGCAGCTCCGCCAGTATCGCCCGGTCGGTCCTGTCAAGCTTCATCGAAGATACCTGCGCATAGAAGACTGTTTCTCGAATTTTATTGCGCCGAATGCACGGTTGGCGACTTCTTTCGCAAGGATCCGGTTGCACGGACCGTTAAGCTGTCTGCCAAACAGGCGCCATCCAGAGGGGAGCAGACATGCGCATCGGCGTACCGAAGGAAATCAAGGTCCACGAATACCGGGTCGGGCTGGTTCCCGCCTCCGTCCGCGAACTGACCGAGCACGGCCACGAGGTGCTGGTTCAGTCCGGCGCCGCCTCCGGCATCGGCTTCGAGGACGGCGACTACGAACGGGTCGGAGCGAAGATCCTGCCCACGGCCGCGGACGTGTTCGCCGCCAGCGAGATGATCGTCAAGGTGAAGGAGCCGCAACCCCAGGAATGCGCGATGCTGCGCGAGGGCCAGTTGCTGTTCACGTACCTGCATCTCGCCGCGGACAAGGCACAGGCCGAGGCGCTGTGCCGTTCGGGCGCAACCTGCATCGCGTACGAGACCGTCACCGCGGACGATCGCTCGCTGCCGCTGCTGACGCCGATGAGCGAGGTCGCGGGACGCATGTCGGTGCAGGTCGGCGCGTTCTGCCTGCAGAAGGCGAACGGCGGCCGGGGCATCCTGCTCGGCGGCGTGCCGGGCGTGGCTCCGGCGAAGGTCGTGGTTCTCGGCGGCGGCGTCGCCGGCACCAACGCCGTGGAGATGGCGGTTGGCCTGCGCGCCGACGTCATCGTCGTGGACCGTTCCGTGAAACGCCTGCGCGAACTGGCCACCGTGTTCGGCCCGTCGTTGCGGACCGAGTACTCGACGCAGGAGCACATCGACGCGCTCGTGCACGACGCCGACCTGGTGATCGGCGCGGTGCTGATCGCCGGCGCCGCCGCGCCGAAGCTCGTCACGCGCGACATGGTGAGGCGCATGAAGCCCGGCTCTGTGCTGGTGGACATCTCGATCGACCAGGGCGGATGCTTCGAGACCAGCCGTCCGACGACCCACGCCGAGCCCACTTACGTCGTGGACGACGTGCTCCACTACTGCGTCACGAACATGCCGGGCGCCGTGCCGCGCACCTCCACGTTCGCGCTGAACAACGCGACGCTGCCGTTCGCGTTGCGCCTGGCGAACCAGGGCTGGAAGGCTGCGCTCAGGGCCGATCCGCACCTCGCCAACGGACTCAACGTCCACCTGGGGCACGTGACCAACGAGGCCGTCGCGCAGGACCTGGGCATGGACTACCGTCCGGTGGCGGGTTTCCTGGCCTGACGCAGCGGCCGGGTGCCGGCCGGTGATCCCGGCATGCGGCAGCCGCGGCTAGGATCCGACGCGGGCAGGCGTTAACCTGCGCGCATGAAGATCCCGAAACTGCGCTTCGACGGAAAGACGGTGCTCGTGACCGGTGCCTCGAGCGGCATCGGGCGCGAGAGCGCGCTCGCCTTCGCTGCGAGCGGCGCGAACCTGGTGCTGGTCGCACGGCGCGCCGCCGAACTCAACCGGGTCGCCGCCGCGGCGCGCCGCAACGGCGCTGGCACGCTCGCCATCCCTGGCGACGTGACGAAGCTGACGGAGGTCCGCAGCTGCTTCCGCAAGGCCGTGGCCCGTTTCGGCCGCGTGGACATCGTGCTGAACAACGCCGGCGTGATGATCCCCGCGAAGGTCGTGGACCTGAAGCGCGCCGATCTGCAGCAGATGCTGAACGTCAACCTGTTCGGCGCGCTGTACGTGATGCAGGAGGCGGTTCACCTGATGCGGCAGCAGGGCCAGGGGCACGTCGTCAACGTGGCCTCGCTCGCGGGCCGGCGCGGGATCACGCCGCTGGGCGGTTACTGCGCCAGCAAGTTCGCGCTGATCGGCCTCACCGAGGCGCTGCGGATGGAGCTCGCCGGCGAGGACATCCACCTGTCCCTGGTGCTGCCCGGCGTGGTGGACACGCCGATGGCTTCGAAGGCGCAGCGCGATCCGGCAAGCGCCGGCTTCTGGCCCGAGCAACTGAACATGCCGCCCGCCTGGGTCGTCGCGGCAATCTTCGCGGCGATTCGGCTGCGGCTCACCGAGGTGGCCGTGCCGCCGGGTGCCGCAATGCTCGAGAAGCTCGCGGCGCTGGCGCCGGGAACCGCCGACTCGCTGCTGCGCCTCGCCACGAATGCAGCCCGGCAAGCCGTGCGCTCGCGTCGCTGAGCCGCGGCGCGGCGCGGCCGTGCACCGCTGAACGCAGATCAACTTCGCTGGAGTCGTCCATGAACCTTGCCAACCTGTCTATCGACCGCAACGGCGGCGTCGCCACGCTGTGGCTCGACCGGCCCGAGAAGCTCAACGCGCTGGACCGGGCGCTCTGGCACTCGATCCCGCAGGCCGTCGCGAGCCTCGATCAGGACGACGAGGTTCGCGTCATCGTGCTCGCGGGCAAGGGCAAGGGCTTCTGCGGCGGCATCGACCTGATGGACCACGCGCCGGCGCTGGCAGGCGGAGGCTCGCTGTCCGGCCGGGGCGAGTCCGAAGTCGGCAAGCGGCGCGCGATGTACGAGGACATCCGCGCGTACCAGCAGACGGCGAGTTGCTTCTCGAACACGAACAAGCCGGTGATCGCCGCGGTGCACGGCGCCTGCATCGGCGGCGGCATGGACCTGATCACGGCCTGCGACGTCCGCCTGGCCGCGGCGAACGCGGTGTTCTCGGTGCGCGAAACGAAGATCGCGATCGTCGCCGACATCGGTTCGCTGCAGAGACTTCCGCCGATCGTCGGCGAGGGCATCGCGCGGGAACTGATCTTCACCGGCAAGGACATCGACGCGACGCGGGCGCTCGAGATCGGCCTGGTAAACGCCGTGCTGCCCGACGAGGCGGCGCTGTTCGCCGCCGCGACCGAAATGGCGCAGGAGATCGCGGCAAATTCTCCGCTGGTCGTGCAGGGCGCCAAGCACGTGCTGGGGTTCAGCCGGCGGCGGGCGACGGATGCGGATCTCGATTACGTCGCGCTGTGGAACGCCGCGTTCCTGCACTCGGACGACCTTGGCGAGGCCATGCGCTCGTTCATGGAGCGAAGGCCGCCGCGGTACCGCGGGCAGTAACCAGCAATCGCGCCGGACCCTCACCCGCCCTTCGGGCACCCTCTCCCGGCCGAGCCGGGAGAGGGT
>CAZKLS010000168.1:0-4776 GCA_964553405.1 uncultured Steroidobacteraceae bacterium | reverse complement strand
GCATGGCGCTCCCTCCCCAGGCCCGCCAGCCGAATTGGCGTCTTTATTGGTGCTCAGTTGGACTGAGTCTCATCCACGGCGTCCCGCCGTGGAATGAGGATTTATTAGCCCGGTATCCGTATTAATCGCTAGGCGCGCCGCCGAGAACCCTGGACGTTCAGCCAGCCTCCTCGCGGGCGGCCTGGCGTACCCTCAGGTACTCGCGCCCGCGCTCCATCATCGCGACGAAGCTGCCGACGTCGTCGCTGTCGACCGCGCGCTGGATGCGTTCGACGGCGAGCCGCAGCGCTTGGAGCGGCTCGGTCCCGTAGGCATTGAGTCGCTGGATCTCGTAGTAGAGCTCGGGATTCTCGGCCGCCACCCGGGAGGCGACCTCGAGCTGGGCGTCGAAGGTCGTGCTCGACATCCGCGCGAGCCGCGGCGCGGCCTCGCCGCTCTCGGCGAGCGCGGTGAAGAACGCGATATTGAGCGCGTGCGACAGTCCCAGCACGAACGCGATCAGGCGGTCGTGCTCGTCGAGGCTCATCACCACGCGGTCGGCCATCGTCGATTCGAACAGGTCCCGCGCTTCCTCGAGCGCGCCCGGCGCGCCGAGGTCGATGAATATCACGTGCCGCCCGGACAGCAGCTGCGTGTCCGGGCCGAACATCGGATGCACCGAGGTCACGCGACAACCGGCCTGGCGCAGCGACTCCAGTCCGCCGCGCAGCGGCGTCTTCAGCGAGCCGATGTCGAAGATCACGCCCTTCGGGCGCCGTCGGGCCAGCTCCTCGAGCACGCCGGCCGCGATCTTCAGCGGCGTCGCGACGACGATGAAATCCTGATCGAGCGGGTCGCTCGACCAGTCCGCGAGCCAGTGGTATCCAGGCACTTCGCCCGCGGGGTCGGCGATCGTGATCGCGAAGCCCTGCGAAGCGAGGAAATCAGCCATCCAGCGACCCATCTTGCCGTGTCCGCCGATCACCAGCGCCCGCCGCCCGCTGCCCTTGCCGTGCGCGGCGACCCGGGCGCGCTCCTGCGTGGTCAGCGAGCCCTGGATCAGCGAACGCAGCAGCGCCTCGGCGAGCACCGGCGGGACCCCGAGGGCCTCGGCATCCCGGCGCGCCTTCAACAGCACTTCACGCTCGCGCCGGAAGTCGCGCGTGGACTGCCCTGAGGCGCGCTTGACCTGGTCGATCTGGGTGCTGAGCGCCTGTCGCTCCGCGACGAGCTCGAGCAGGTGCCGGTCGATCTGGTCGAGCCGCGAGCGGAGCTGTTCGAGTGACTTCATCAGGTGCCTGCAGCGTAGGTTGCCGGGTCGTTTTACCGGGGCGCTACCAGGGCCGCAAGCGGCCGGTGCCCGTGCGATCGCGCGGCTCCGGCATAATTGCCCGACCCCGGTTGACTGGATGTGGATCCATGCGCCAAGGCATGCTGCCGTCGAAGCTGCCCGCCGACCCGATGCCGCTGTTCGAGCAGTGGTTCCAGCACGCGCGCGAGCAGAAGGTCCAGCCGAACCCCGACTCGATGGTCGTCGCCACGGCCAGCGCCGAAGGCCGTCCGTCGGCGCGGGTGGTGCTCTGCAAGAAGCTGGTCGTGGTCCCGGGCTACGTGGTTTTCTTCACCAACTACCAGAGCCGCAAGGGCGCCGAGCTCGATGCGAATCCCGAGGCGGCCGCGGTGCTGCACTGGGACGACCTCGCCCGGCAGGTGCGGCTCGAAGGCCGGGTGCTGCGATCACCCGACGAGGAAAGCGACGAATACTTCGCGTCGCGCGCGCTGGACAGCCGGATCGGCGCCTGGGCGAGCCTGCAGAGCCAGCCGCTGGACTCGCGCGGAACGCTGCTCAGGCGGGTCGCCGTCGAGGCCGCCCGCCACGGCACCCAGGTGCCACGCCCGCCGCACTGGGGCGGATACCGCCTCTGGCCTCGCGTGGTTGAACTCTGGCTGGAGGGTCCCTTCAGGGTGCACGATCGCGCGCGCTGGACGCGTGAACTGGACCTGAGCGATCCCGCCCGGCCGCGGCCCGGGCCCTGGCAGGCGACGCGGCTGTACCCCTGAATCGATGGCGACGCGGACGTTCCTCGGCAATCTCCGCCTGCTGCTGCTGCTCGCGGTGCTCGGCTTCGTCGCGCTCGGCGCATGGCTGGACCGGGCGCGGGCGCGGGACTGGGATTCGAGCCTGCGCGTCACGGTCTACCCGCTGGCCGCCAGCGGCAGTGACACGGCGGCCTTCGTCCAGGGCATCGACGAAGCTGTGTACCAGGACATCGAGCGCTTCCTGGCCGCGGAGGCACGGCAATTCGGCGTGGCGCTCGAGGACCCGGTGCGGATCCGCGTCTCGCGGCATCGAGCCGGGCTTCCGCCCGCGGGTCCCGATGATCCCGGCATGCTCGGCCTGGCCGCCTGGAGCCTGCGGATGCGTTACTGGGCCTGGCGGGTGCAGGCGGATGACCCGCTGCCGCCACCCGACGTGCAGGTGTTCGCCCTCTATCACGATTTCCGCGAGCATCAGGCGCTGCCCGATTCGCTGGGGCTGAGCAAGGGGCTGATGGTCGTCGCGCAGCTATTCGGGTCGAAATCGGCTGCCGGCAGCAACAACGTCGTGCTCGCGCACGAGCTGCTGCACACGCTCGGCGCGACGGACAAGTACGATCGGCGCAGCGGTCAGCCCAGCGTCCCACAGGGGCTCGGGGATCCCCAGGCCCAGCCGCTCTACCCGCAGCTGCATGGCGAGATCATGGCCGGACGCATCGCGCTCGGCCCGGGCGAGGCCGTGATCCCGGATCGGCTCGATCAGATGCGGATCGGCGAGCTGACGGCGAGCGAGATCGGGTGGCTCGAATGACGCAGGCGGCCGCGAGCGACGCGCTGCTGAGTTGCCGCGGACTGGACGTCGCGGTACCGGGACGGCAGCTGGTGCACGGCCTCGACCTCGACTGCCGGGCGGGTCGGGTGCTCGCGTTGCTGGGGCGCAATGGCGCGGGCAAGAGCTCGACGCTCCGGGCACTGGCCGGGCTGCGCCCTTCCGGAACCGGCGACATCCTCGTGCAGGGGCGTCCGCTTGCCGGATGGCCGCGCCGGGAGCTGGCGCTCACGCTCGGCTTCCTGCCGCAGTCCAGCGAGGATCCGTTCCCGGCGACCGTGATGGAGGCGGTACTGGTCGGACGGCATCCGCACGTCGGCTTCTGGGAGTGGGAGTCCGGCGCCGACCACGCGGTCGCACGCCAGTGCCTCGCTCGGCTCGACCTTGCCGAGCTGGAGAGCCGCGACGTCACGACGCTGTCCGGCGGCGAGCGGCGACGACTGGCCGTCGCCACGCTGCTGGCGCAGGACCCGCGGATACTGCTGCTCGACGAGCCGATCCAGCAACTCGACCCGCGACACCAGATCGAGGTGCTGCGCCTGCTGCGCAGCCTCGCGCAACAGGGCCGCAGCGTCGTGATGAGCCTGCACGAGGTCGGGCTCGCCGCGCGGTTCGCCGACGATGCACTGTTGCTGCATGGCGACGGCGGCTGGTCGAGCGGGCCCTGCGAGAGCGTGCTCGACGAGCGCAGCGTCTCGGCGCTCTACGGCCTCCCGCTGCGTGAACTCGCCTGGGACCAGGGACGGACCTTCATCGCGGGCTAGCCCCCGCCGGGACCGTCAGCTGAGCGGGATCCGCGCCGCATTGGCCCGCAGCCAGTCGTCGAAACTCATCAGCCCGGGGTTCAGCGAGCGCGATGTCGCGACGCTGCGGGCCGCGCAGAAATCCTCGTTGAAGTCGTGCTTGAACTGGAACATGTTGCCGAGGTCGTCCGACCCCGGGAACCCCAGCGCTCGGTACGCATCGGGCGATATGGCGGCATAGCGGACCTCGCGACCGAGTGCGCGGGCGAGCGACGCGGCCATCTCGGCGCCGGTCAGGTGCTCTCCCGCGACACCGATCGTCCGCCCGGCGAGCTCCGTGCCTTGCTTGAAGATGCCCCAGGCGCAGCGGCCGATGTCCTCGGCCGCGATGCCCGGCAGCTTGCGATCGCCCATCGGCAGCACGAACTGCAGCGTTCCGTCCGGTCCGGGCTTCGGCCCCATCCCGAAGTGGATCAGGTTGTCCCAGTAGTAGGACGTCAGCAGGAAAGTCGTCGGAACACCGGCCTGCCGGAAGAAGTCGTCGGACTCGCCCTTCGCGTCGAAGTGCGGCACCTTGTAGCGCTCCATCAGCGTCGGCATCCGCGGGTCGTCGAGCGCGAGCCAGCGGCGCGTATCCTCGAGCGTGGACCAGATCACGTGCCGCAGTCCGGCAGCCCTGGCTGCCTGCGCCATCGTGCGCGCCTCGGCCTGCTCCCGCTCCGGCGAAAAATGCGCCCAGAAGAACGTGACGCAATAGGCGCCGTAGGCCCCGTCGAACGCGCGCTCGATGCTGGCGGGATCGTCGAGGTCGGCCGTGACGACCTCGGCGCCGGCGTCTGCGAGCGCCCGCGCCGCGTCTGAGTTCGCATCGCGCGTCACCGCGCGCACTGCGTAGCCCGCATCGGGCTCGGCGAGGATCGCCCGCGCGAGACCACCGCCCTGGGCGCCGGTCGCCCCCGTCACCACGATCACCTTCCGCTCAGCCATGACGCCTCCCGGGCCGCAGGGACCCAACCATCGCTACTGATCAGTCTCGACCTCGATCGCGGCCAGCAGTTCCCCGTGCAGCCGCCCGTTGCTCGCGAGCACCGAAGTGCTGCCGATACCGAGCGGGCGCCCCTCGAGATCCGTGAAGCGGCCGCCGGCGGCCTCGACGATCACCGCGCAGGCGGCGATGTCGAGGATGTT
>CAZKLS010000167.1:0-4800 GCA_964553405.1 uncultured Steroidobacteraceae bacterium | reverse complement strand
TAGATCTGCGTCGTGTTGCGGAACAGGTTCGGCTGCCACTGGTTCGCGTCGCCGCCGACGAAACCGTAGAAGTACTCGAACCCCATCCCGGTCGGCCATTTGTCGAACGGACCGGCCTGGCTGGCTGCAAACGCCGGTACGTTGTGATCCTTGCCGAACCATGCGGTCGAATAGCCGTTGTCGCGCAGGATCCGGCCGATCGTCGCCTTGTCCTTCGGGATGATGCTGTTGTAGCCGGGGAAGCCGGTCGACTGTTCCGAAATCACGCCGAATCCGACCGAATGGTGGTTGCGTCCGGTGATCAGTGCCGCGCGTGTCGGTGAGCACAGCGCGGTGGAGAACATCCGGTTGTAGCGCAGCCCTTCGCTCGCGATCTGGTCCATGGTCGGCGTCGGGATCACGCCACCGAAGGTGCTCGGCACGCCGAAGCCGGCGTCGTCGGTGATGATGAGCAGCACGTTGGGTGCGCCGGCGGGGGGCACGATGCGAGGCGCCCACCAGGCCTGCGATTGCAGCGCCTCTTGCTTGATCACGCCACCGAAGTCCGGGTCGGGCGCGGGCAACTGCTGCCCGCTGATGCTCGTGGTCGCGCCGGGCGACCCGAGCGTCCCCGTGACCTGTTGGGCAAGTACGGCCGGGACGCTCGCGCCCGTGACGACCGACGCGGCGACCAGGAGCGATTTGCGGATGCTTGTCATTGATTCGTCTCCCTGTTGGGAAAGAGCGGTCCGGCCCACGCTCCGGCGGGACGGGTCGCAGCTGCACCGGTAGCGGGCGGATGCACCGCGGGTACCAGGCACTCGGGGGGGGGCCGCAATCTGCACGCTTTCGACAATTCGTGCCATCGTCGCAGGCCACCGCGCTGCCTTTAATTATCCGAGATCGCCGCGGCGAGCCGCTGTAGGCGTTGCCCGAAAATAGTTGTCAGCGTGTGACAGGTATAGGACGATTCGGGACATGAACGCCGGCCATCCCGGTCGTTTGAACAGCCCGCAGTCTCAACTCGGTGCGTCGGGCAGCAGGGTCTTGTTGGCGCCGTTCCGTGGCCTCCCTGACCTGCTCGAGAAATTCGGGGTCCCGAGCGCAGCCGTGCTGCGGCAATTCGGCTTGAGCAAGGCGCAACTGGAGGTTCCAGAGCTTTCCGGCAGTTTCGCGGATCTGAGCCGGCTGCTGGGTCACTGCGCCGTGAAGACCAACTGCGGGCATTTTGCCCTGCTGCTCAGCCGCTCCGTGGATCTGCGGTCGCTCGGCGTCGTCGGCCGGCTCGCGCGGCATGCCACGACGGTCCGGGTCGCCCTCGAGGGCCTGGTCAACTACTTCGCGCTGCACGATGGCGGTGCCGCGCTCGATCTGCGCATCGACGACGAGATCGCGACGTTCAGTTACACGATCCATGCGAAGGCCGCAACCGCGCACGAGCAGGTCTATGATTTTGCGACCGGCGTGATGGTCAACCTGATGAAAGAGCTCTGTGGCGCCGATTGGCACCCGGAACTCGTCATGCTGCCGCGCAAGCCGCCCCCGGAAATGCGGCCTTACGCGGTAACCTTCAAGGCGCCGCTGCAGTTCGACGCGGTTCAGGCCGGCGTCGTCTTTCCGGGCCTCTGGCTCGCGCGTCCCGTGCCCTCGGCGGACCCGATCCTATACCGGCTCCTGCTGCGTGAAGCATCTGCTTCCGTGGAGGACAGGGACCCGCTCATCTGCGGCAATGTGCGTCGCGCCATCATCAGGCTGCTTCACGAGGGACGGTGCTCGCGTCGCGAAGTCGCGCGAATGCTCGACCTGCACGAGCGAGCGCTTTGCCGAGTCCTGCAGTTGTCGGGAACGACGTTCCAGCAGCTGCTCGACGACACGCGATCGGACCTCGCCCGGCAACTCCTGCACGACACGCACGTGCCGATCTCCCGGATTGCGCGTGAGCTTGGATTCAGCGATACGACGGCAATGGCCCGCGCCTTCCGGCGCTGGAACCACATGTCGCCGCGCGAGTATCGAAACGGGCTCCGATCCCTGCACTGAGCCGAATCGATCTAGAATAGGGGCAGGCACCCCGGTGCGCGCGGTGCCCATGACGGGCCTGGAGACGTGAATGAGCGACGGCCACGGGCGCAGGGAAAAGCTGCAGCATGAGCTGCGCGAGTACGCACTGGTCTCGGCCTATCTGTTCGTCTGCTTCAGCGCGGTGCTTTTCTACGGTGCGGCCGTCCGGGGCGGCCCGGGCCCGGGCCTGGACGTGCTCGGCCTGGCCGCAGGCAAGGCGCTGATCCTGGGCAAGTTCACGTTGATCGGGGAGGCGGCCGGCATCGGGACGAGACTGCAGTCGGGTACCCTGGCGGGTCACATCCTGCGCAAGCTCCTGCTGCTGTTCCTGCTGCTGCTGGTGCTCACAGTGGTCGAGGAGCTCATCGTCGGGTGGATCCACGGCCGTCCATGGACCGCCACGCTCGTCAGGTTCGAGAGTCGTTCGCTGACGGAACTGATCGCTTCCTGCCTGCTGCTGCTGCTGGTGCTTGCGCCGTACGTGCTGTGGACCGAAGTCAGCCGGGCGCTCGGCCCCGGGGTACTCCGCCGTCTGCTGGTATCACCACCGGAAAAGAGAGGATCGAACGATGATTAGCAGGTTTCTGGGTCTGCTCACGGGTCTGATCGGGATGTCAGTCGTGGCGCTCGGCGCCGAAATGCCAACCAACTGGGACGGTCTCGTCGAGGTGAAACCGAAGAACATGGAAGCGGTGTACCTGCTGCCGGGCGCGGACTTCAGGCCGTACACGGCGGTGATGATCGACAAGACAGGGGTTCAGTTCAGCAAGGACTGGCTGCGCAACATGAACGATCCCTTCAAGACACAGGCCGCACCGATCAGCGACGACCAGGCGAAGAAGATCCTGCTGACCGCGCAGTCGAACTTCGACGATGTCTTCGCGGAGGCGTTCAAGAAGGCCGGGTACACCGTCGTGACAGGCCCGGCACCGGAGGCGCTGCGGATCTCGACCGTGGTCATGAACCTCTACATCAACGCACCGGACAGGAGATCCGCGGAGGTCGCTCGGACCTACGTGACGGAGGCCGGCGAGGCGACGCTGGTCATGGAGGTTCGCGACTCGATGACCGGCGCACTGATGGGGCGCGTGCTGGACCGGCGCGAAACGCGTCGGACCGGCGCGAGGATTGCCACCAGCGCCAGCAACCTGGCCGATTTCCGCATGCTGTTCCAGGACTGGGCGCGCATCAGCGCCAAAGGGCTCGAGGAACTGAAGGCGCAGTCACCGGTGCCGACGGATCTCAAGCCGAAGCAGAAGCTGTAGGCCGCGGGCGCGCGCTGCGGAGGGACGTGGAAGCCCCGTCTCAGATGCGGGGCCTCGCGACCGAAGGGTCGGCCAGCAGCCGTTTGGCCATGCGATCCGCCTCGCGCGAGGCGTGCGCGAAGAACTTCTTGAGCCCGGGGCACAGGTAATTGAGCCCCGGCTCGCCGTCCGGGGTCCGCAGCAGCCGATTCTTCGGGCACTCGCCCCAGCAATCGCCCAGGTAGGCGCACTCCCGGCAGTACTTCGGGAGCTTCTCGGACTTCGCATAGCCGAAGCGCACCTGCTCGGGGTCGAAGACCATGCTGCCGAGCTTGCGCGTGAGCAGGTTGCCCCGCCGGTACTCCGGATAGACGTAGTGATCGCAGGCGTAGACGCTGCCGTCGTGCTCGACGGCGAGGCCCTTGCCGCAGTTCTCAGCGAATACGCAAACCTGGGCGGGCTCCCCCATTCTTTGAACGACCAGCGTCTCGCAGAAGTTGACCAGCACCTTGCCGACGTCCCGGCTCAGCCACTCGTCCCAGACCTTGCAGAGGAAATAGCCGTAGTCCTCCGGATCGACTGACCAGTCCGTGACGACGGAGCCGGGATGGCCCGGCCTCGCCTCGGGCGTCCCCACGACGGGCAGCCGCTCGGGATCCCAGGTGTCCGGCGCGGTGGTCTCGAACGTCCGGAACTCGACGATCGGGATGAACTGCAGGTAGGTCGAGCCGATCTCCCGGCGCAGGAAGCGATATACGTCCAGCGGCTGCTTCGCGTTGTGCCGGTGCACGCAGCTAAGCGTGTTGAACGGCACCTCGAAGCGCCGCAGGAGCTGCGCGGCCGAGAACACCTTGTCGAACGTGGGCTCGCCATGCTTGTCGATCCGGTGCCGGTCGTGGACCTCCTTCGGACCGTCGATCGAGAGGCCGACCAGGAAGCGGTGCTCCTTCAGGAATCGCGCCCAGTCCTCATCGATGAACGTGCCGTTGGTCTGCAGGTCGTTCTCGATGCGCTGTCCCGCCTTCGCGTACTTCCTTTGCAGCGCGACGATCTTCTCGAAGAACCCGAGCCCCATCAGGGTCGGCTCGCCGCCCTGCCACGAGAACACGACCTCGTCAGCGGTCACGCTGTCGATGTAGTCGCGGATGTAGTGCTCAAGCACCTCGTCGCTCATGTGGCCCGCGCCCGGCCCACCCGGCAGCTCGCGCTTGCTCAGGTAGTAGCAGTAGCTGCAGTCGAGGTTGCAGGCCGAGCCGGCCGGCTTTGCCATCGCGTGGAAGCGACGCCTCGCCATCGTGCCGAGCGACTGCGGAATCGTGTATTTGTCCAGTGGCAAGGCCACGGAACGCAACCCCTCCGGGAACGTTGCTGCCGGTCTTCGCGCTCTTCCCGCGCAGAGCCGAGAGTAACTGCCCGGACTACGCTACCCGAATACGGAGCTCTACTGACGGCCAGCGCGGTTCCGGCCCGATCGCCCCGGCCACAGTGTTAACCATGTGACCGGTATCAGGTGTAA
>CAZKLS010000166.1:0-4859 GCA_964553405.1 uncultured Steroidobacteraceae bacterium | reverse complement strand
ATTGCGGTCTCGACATACGGCCGGTCGAACAGGCCGAGGCTGAACTTGAGGCGCAGGATGCCTGCGACAGCCGAGTCGATCACGTCGATGCCGACGCGTCCCTGCTCGACCAGCCGCGCAAGCTGCGCCGCGTAGACACCGCCGGCCATGTCCATGTCGACGCCGGCAGTTGCAGCCTCGAACGCGGAGTCCTCGTCACCCGCCGTCAAGCCGTGAACCGCGAGCTGCTGGATCGAACCCCAGTCGCTGACGACGAGGCCGCGGAAGCCCCATTCATCGCGCAGCACCTGCCGCAGCAGGAAGGCGTTCGCGGTGGCGGGCACGCCGTTCACGTCGCTGAACGACGTCATCAGCGTGGCAACGCCAGCGTCCACCGCCGCGCGGAACGGCGGGAGATGCACGTTGCGCAGCTCGTTCTCCGGGATGTTGGTGGTCGCATAGTCGCGGCCGCTCTCCGCGGCGCCATACCCCGCGAAATGCTTGGCGCAGGCCGCGATGGCGCCGGGCGCCGACAGATCCTCCCCCTGGAAGCCCTCGACCATCGCGGCACCGAGCCGGCCCGCGAGACAGGGATCCTCGCCGAGGCTCTCGGCAATGCGGCCCCAGCGCGGGTCCCGCGATATGTCGATCATCGGCGCGAAGGTCCAGTTGACGCCGGCCGCAGCCGCTTCCAGCGCGGCAATCCTGGCGCCCTCCCGCACGATGTCAGGATTGAACGTCGCGGCCTGGCCGAGCGGGATCGGCAACACGCTGCGAAAGCCGTGGATCACATCGCGGCCGACGAGCAAGGGGATGCCCAGCCGGCTCTGCTGGACCGCCACGCGCTGCAGCGCGTTTACCCCATCCGGATCCACGAGGTTGAGCACCGCGCCGACCCGGCCCGCACGGATGTGCTCTCGCAACGGCCCGCCGGCGACGTCATCGCTGGCGTTCAGCTGGTTCATCTGGCCGATCTTCTCTGCCAGCGTCATTCGCCCGAGCAGCTCTGCAACCCGCTGCTCGAGCGCAGCATCGGCTTCGTCGGAAAGATCGGCTGCAGCCATGTTAACGCTGATCACCAGAGCTGTTGGCGGCAAGGCACCGGGCAGGGAGGCGAACCCTGCGTGTCGATGGCGTCCCGGACGAAGCCCGATCTGCCTGCAGGCGCGGGTGCAGGAGCCCGCACTGCGACTCCACGCGGCTTCTAGCAGCGATTGACAGCGCTGTCAACATGCACCACGATGCCGCATCATGGATCACTACGCGACCTCGCCCGCAGACCGGATCCCGTTTCGCCAGAAGGTCGTCTACGGGCTCGGCGCGTTCGTCAACAACCTGCTCGCAGCGGCCAGCGGCGGCATGATGATCGTGCTCAACCTGGGCCTCGGGATGAATCCGGCCCTGGTCGGGTTGCTCGGAGCCCTGCCGAGACTGACGGACGCCCTGACCGACCCGGTCATGGGTTACATTTCGGACAACACCCGGACCCGCTGGGGCCGAAGGCGTCCGTACATCTTCTTCGGCGCCATCGCGGCGGGCCTCACGTTCGCACTGCTCTGGCACCTTCCGGACGGCCGCAGCGAATCCTTCTACTTCTGGTACTTCCTGATCGGCTCGATCATCTTCTATCTCGCGTACACGATGTTCGCGACGCCGTGGGTGGCGCTGGGCTATGAGCTCACACCCGACTACCACGAGCGCACGCGGCTGATGGGCGTGCAGAATTTCATGGGTCAGCTCGCGTACGTGATCGCCCCCTGGTTCCTGCTGTTCATGCAGAACGAAGCGATCTTCGAGGACATGGTCGATGGCGCCGCAGGCCTCGCCGTCATCGTCGCGATCGTCGTCGCGGTCGTCGGCATCATGCCTGCGCTGTTCCTGCGGGAGCGCTTCAGCGACGTCGCCGCGGCGGAGACCCGTGAGCGCGGGCTGACGGACGTTGGCGGCGTCGTGCTCCGCAACCTGGCCGGCTTCTTCCGCGGATTCGGGGTCACGGTCCGCTCCAAGCCGTTTCTCAAGTTGTGCGTCGCGACGTTCCTGGTCTTCAACGGCTTCATGATGATCTCGTCGTTCCAGTTCTACGTGATCATCTACTACGTGTTCGGCGGCGACACTGTACGTGGCGCCGAGTACGCCGGCTGGGCCGGCACCGTCCAGTCGATCGCCACGTTCGGCGTGATCGCGCTGGTCACCTGGCTGGGCACGCGGATCGGCAAGAAGCGCACGTTCTACGTTGCGATCGGCGTATCGATGCTGGGCTACGCACTGAAGTGGTTCTGCTACGACCCGGCGATTCCGTGGCTGGTCGTCCTGCCGGCGCCGCTGCTCGCGTTCGGCCTCGGCGGGCTTTTCACGATCATGCCGTCGATGATCGCCGACGTCGTGGACCTGGACGAACTGCAGACCCACGAGCGGCGCGAGGGCATGTACGGGTCCATCTTCTGGTGGGTCGTCAAGCTGGGCATGGCCGCCGCGCTCGCGGCCGGCGGCTTCCTGCTCAACGCGACCGGTTTCGACGTGGCACTCGAGGGCAACCAGTCGGCGCAGACGATCACGCTGATGCGTCTGTGCGATGCGTTCCTGCCTTTCCTGGCATCCGCAGTCGCGATCTGGGCCATCGCCACGTTCTCGATCACGGAGGAGCGGGCGCACGAGGTTCGGCTGGCGCTGGAGGCACGGCGCGGCAAGGTGTAACGGTGCGGCCGGACGCCGGCCCGCAGCGGAGGACGGGACTCGGCATGAGCGTTGAATACCGACGGCTGGGCGTGAACGGAGTGCAGGTCAGCAATCTGTGCCTCGGCACGATGAATTTCGGCTGGCACACCTCGGTCGAAGACAGCTTCGCCATCATGGACCGGGCCCTCGAGCTCGGGATCAACTTCTTCGACACGGCCGACGTGTATGGCTGGGAGGCGCATCACGGCTACACGGAGGAAATACTCGGCCGCTGGTTCGCCCAGGGAGGCGGGCGACGCGACAACGTCGTGCTGGCGACAAAGGTCTACAACCCGGTGAACCGCGACGCGGCCGACCGCGAACCGAACCGATCCGGTCGCAACCTGAGTGCCCTGAAGATCAATCGCCACCTCGAGGGCAGCCTCCGGCGCCTTCAGACCGACGTGATCGACCTCTACCAGATGCACCATGTCGACCGCGACTGCCCCTGGTCAGAGGCGTGGGAGGCCTTTGCGGCGCTCAAGTCCCGCGGCAAGGTGATCTACGTCGGCTCCAGCAACTTCGCCGGCTGGCACATCGCCACGGCCAACCAGGAGGCCACCCGGCGCGGGATGCACGGCCTGGTCAGCGAGCAATCCGTGTACAACCTGAACAACCGGATGGTCGAGCTCGAGGTGATACCGGCCTGCACGGCCTACGGCATGGGCCTGATCCCCTACAGTCCGGTGGATGGAGGCATGCTGGCCGGCGCCGTCGAGAAGGAGCGCAGCGGCAGGCGTGGCGGCGAGTGGGTTACGGACCGGCTGTCCCGGGACCGGGCGAAGATCGCCGGATACGAGGACCTCTGTCGCCGCATCGGCCATCCCCCCGCGCGGGTGGCAGTCGCCTGGCTTCTGCACCAGCCCGCCGTCACGGCCCCGATCATCGGGCCGCGCACGCTGGCCCAGCTCGAGGACGCCGTCGCAGCGACCGACATCCGGCTCGATGAACAGACGCTCGCGGCCCTGGACCAGATCTTTCCAGGCCCCGGAGGAGCAGCGCCGGAAGCCTATGCCTGGTAGCGCGCCGCCGCCGGCGCCGGCTCCATGAACCAGCGACGCCGCAGCCGGCCGTCGCTTGCGCCGTTCCTGGCCTGGCTCGCGGCGTTCTATTCGGCGTGGCTCGCGCTGGTCGTGATCGGAGGCCACTGGCAGACCGTCCTCGCACACTGGCAGATCGCGCTGACGATGGCGGCCGGTTCGTACGTCGCGGGCTCGACGCCAATGGGGGGCGGCACCGTGGCCTTCCCGATGCTGGTGCTGTTGATGGACCTTCCCGCGACGCTGGGGCGCGACTTCAGTTTCGCGGTGCAGAGCATCGGCATGACCAGCGCCAGCATCTACATCCTGTGCACCCGTCAGCCGGTTGAATGGCCCATGCTGCGCGCCTCGCTGGCCGGCTCGCTGATCGGGACGCCGCTCGGCATCGTGTTCATCGCTCCGCTGGTCTCGGAGACGTTCATCAAGCTGCTGTTCGCCACGATGTGGTGCAGCTTCGGGCTGCTGCACCTGCACCGGATCCGCGAGATCACGGCCTACGAGGGCATGACTCCCCACGACGTGGCTTTCGACTACCGCGCGGGCTTCGCAGTCGGGCTGGCGGGCGGCGCGACCGTGGCCAGCGTAACCGGCGTCGGCATCGACATGATGATCTACCTGGTGCTGGTGCTCCTCTGCCACGCCGACCTGAAGATCGCCATTCCGACGTCGGTCGTGCTGATGGCCTTCACTTCGCTGGTCGGTGTCGCCGCGAAGCTGGCGACCGGGGGACTGATGCCGGGCACCTTCGAGAACTGGCTGGCCGCGGCCCCGGTCGTGGCGCTCGGCGCACCGCTGGGCGCACTCGTCGTCAGCAGGATCAGCCGTCGGCCGACACTTCTGATCGTCTCGGTGCTGTGCGTGCTGCAGTTCGCCTGGACGGTGAGCCACGAATGGCACTCCGCGCCGGCCTGGAGCCTCGCCGCGGCCTTTCTCGGTGTCGCGCTGTTCCTGCTGGTGTTCCAGCAGATGTACGTCTACGGACGCAGGCTCGCGCGGCGTGATCAGGGATAGGTGTAGCTGGCCTGGATGCCGAGCGGCAGGCCGATCGCGTAGTAGGCGAGCAGGAAGATGGTCCAGCCGATCAGGAAGCTCACCGAATACGGCAGCATCATCGCGGTCAACGTG
>CAZKLS010000165.1:0-4885 GCA_964553405.1 uncultured Steroidobacteraceae bacterium | reverse complement strand
CGGCGCCTGCGCGCGGCCGCCGGGGCCACCCGTTGCAGCGGCACCTGCTGGGTGATGCAGTGAACGTTACCGCCACCGAGCAGGATCTCGCGACCGGGCACGCCGACGATCTCGCGGCGTGGAAACAGTCGCTTCAATTTGCGCAGCGCCGCGGCGTCACGGCGCTCGTCGAGCAGCGGGACGACGACGCGCCTGTTGCCGATGTAGAAGTTGACGTATGACCCGCCCAGCCACGCGCCGGCCTCGCGCGGCTGCGTACCCTCGACCACGTCCACGCCCTCGGCTTCCGCCTTCGTCATCAGGAGCGGTCCCGGTGCAGGCAGCTTGTGGACCTTCAGGGGCCTGCCGCGGGCGTCGCGGGCCGCGGCCAGGCGCTCGAGCGCATCGCGGCACCGCTCGTAGTCCGGGTTGTCGCGCTCGTCCACCCAGTGCAGCAGCACCTCGCCGGGCCTCACGAAGCAGCACAGGTTGTCGACATGGCCGTCCGTCTCGTCCATGAAGGTGCCACGTCCCAGCCAGATGACCTGCTCGACCGACAGGTACCTGCCGAGCAGCGCCTCGATCTGCCCGCGCGAGAGCCCGGGATTGCGGTTCTCGTTCAGCAGGCACTCCTCGGTCGTGATCAGCGTGCCCTGCCCGTCCACGTGGATCGATCCGCCCTCGAGGATCAGCGGCGCGCGGTAGCGGTCGCAGCGCTCGATCTCGAGCACCTTCTGTGCCACTGCGTCGTCACGATCCCAGGGGAAATACAGGCCGCCGTTCAGCCCGCCCCAGGCGTTGAACTCCCAGTCCACGCCGCGCAACCCGCCGCGGTCGTTCACGACGAAAGTCGGACCGACGTCGCGCATCCACGCGTCGTTGCTGCTGATCTCCACCACGCGCACGGCGGGCGGGAGCATCCGGCGCGCGTTCGCGTACTGCCCGGCCGACGCGCCTACGGTGACCGGCTCGCTGCCGGCGATCGCGGCCGCGACCGCGGTGAATGCCGCCTGCGCCGGCTTGCCGCCGAGGCGCCAGTTGTCGGGCCGCTCGGGCCAGAGCATCCAGCAGCCGGCGTGCGGCTCGAACTCTCCGGGCATCCGGTAGCCGTCCCGGCGAGGCGTGCTCGCGAGCGTCCTGCTCATGGCGCGGCCCTCCGCAGCCGCAATGCATTGCCGATCACGCTGACCGAACTCAGCGACATCGCCGCAGCGGCGAAGGCCGGGCTCAGCAGCATGCCGACCAGCGGGTAGAGCACGCCGGCGGCGATCGGCACGCCCAGCGAGTTGTAGCCGAACGCGAACAGCAGGTTCTGGCGGATGTTGCGCATCGTCGCCTCGCTCAGCTTCAGCGCCCGGCCGATCGCGCGCAGGTCACCCTTGACCAGCGTCACGCCCGCACTCTGCTTGGCGATGTCGGTGCCGGTGCCCATCGCGATGCCGACGTCGGCGGTCGCCAGCGCGGGAGCGTCGTTGATGCCGTCGCCGGCCATCGCCACCTTGCGACCCTGCTGCTGCAGCCGGCTGACCACGTCCGCCTTGTGATCCGGCTGCACGCCCGCAATCACCTCCTCGATGCCGAGCTGCCCGGCCACCGCGCGCGCGGTCTTCTCGTGGTCGCCGGTCAGCATCACGAGCCGCAGCCCTTCCGCCTGCAGGGTCTTTACCGCGTCCCAGCTGCCCTCCTTGATCGGATCGGCGATTCCGACGAGCCCGAGCAACTGGCCCTCGACTGCGACGTAGACGACCGTCTGCGCCTGATCGCGAAGTCTCTCGGCCTCGGCCTCGAGTTCCGACGGATCCAGCCCCAGCGATTGCATGAACCGCTCGTTTCCGACGGCCACCTTGCGCAGCTGTACGACGCCGCTGGCTCCCTGTCCCGCAGTGGCTTCGAAGCCGTAGCTGCGCCCGAGCCTGATCTCGCGCCGCTCGGCCTCGCGGACGATCGCGGCCGCGAGCGGATGCTCGCTCGACTGCTCGAGCGTCGCGGCGAAGCGCAGCATCTCCGGCTCCGCGACGCCCTCGAGCGGCAGCACCGTCACGACCTCCGGACGGCCTTCGGTCAGTGTCCCGGTCTTGTCCAGTACCAGCGTGTCGACGTCCTGCAGCCGCTCGATGGCCGCGGCATCGCTGAACAGCACGCCCTCCTGCGCACCCCGGCCCATCGCCACGGTCATCGACATCGGCGTCGCGAGCCCGAGCGCGCAGGGACAGGCGATGATCAGCGTGCTGACGGCGATGACGATCGCGTAGGCGAGGCGCGGCTCGGGACCGATCGCGGCCCAGACCAGCGCCGCGATCAGCGCCACCAGCACGACGGCGGGGACGAACCAGGCCGAGACGCGATCGGCGAGTGCCTGCACCGGTGCCCGGCTTCGCTGGGCCTCGGCTACGGTCTGCACGATGCGCGCGAGCAGCGTCTCGCCGCCGACGCGCTCGGCACGCATCACGAACGCGCTCTCGCCGTTCAGCGTGCCGCCGATGACCTCGTCGCCCGGGCCCTTGGCGGCCGGCATCGGCTCGCCGGTCACCATCGACTCGTCGATCGACGCGCGTCCGTCCTCGATGCTGCCGTCCACCGGCACCTTCTCGCCGGGCCGCACTCGCAGCCGGTCTCCTTTCTGCACCTGGTCCAGCGGCACGTCCTCGTCCCGCCCGTCCTCACCGAGCCGCCTGGCATGCTTCGGCGCCAGGTCCAGCAGCGCCCGCAGCGCGCCGCCCGTCTCGTGCCTCGCCCGAAGCTCGAGCACCTGGCCGAGCAGCACCAGCGTCACGATGGCCGCCGCCGACTCGTAGTACAGGCCGACTCCTGCGCCGTGGCGGAAGGCGTGCGGAAACAGCTCCGGCGCGACGGTGGCAACCAGGCTGAAGCCGAAGGCGAGCGTGACACCGAGACCGATCAACGTGAACATGTTGAGGCTGCGGTTGCGCAGCGACTGCCAGCCGCGCTCGAGCAGCGGCTTGCCGCACCAGAGCACGACCGGCGCCGCGAGCAGCAACTGCAGCCAGGCCATCGCAGCGGCCGGGACGCGACTCGAGACCCAGTCCGTCATGCCCGCCATCGCGATCACGACGAGCGGCACGGTGAAGACGAGCGAGACGCGGAACCTGCGCCGCATGTCCCGCAGTTCCTCGCTCTCCCCCTGCTCGAGCACCGGCATCGCCGGCTCGAGCGCCATGCCGCATTTCGGGCAACTCGCGGGCACCGGGCTCCCGACGCCCGGACACATCGGGCACACGTACCGTGACGCAGCGGACGGAACCATCGGTTCCAGCGACATGCCGCACCTGGGGCAGGTGCCGGGGCCGTCCTGCACGATTTCAGGATGCATCGGGCAGGTGTACCGGACCGCCTGCGCCCCGCCGGCCGGAGAGGATCCGGCGCCGGCATGGCAGCAGGATCCCGGTTCCGACGGCGCCGGCGCGGGCGCCGGTGCCGGGCGCCCGGTCGCGCCGGAGTGGCAGCAGTGGCCGGCCTCTTTCTGGTTGGCTTGATCCATGGCCGCTAGTTTAGCCTCCGCCGGCGTCCCGCTCGCGCCCGGCGTCGGCGTCGGGAAGATTCCAGCCATGCACGATCAGGTACAGCGACGGGATGATCAGCAGCGTCAGCACCAGCGCAGACGCCATCCCGCCGACCATCGGTGCGGCGATGCGTCGCATCACCTCCGAGCCGGTCCCGCTGCCCCACATGATGGGCAGCAGACCGACGATGATCGTGATCACGGTCATCAGCTTCGGCCGCAGGCGCAGCAGCGCGCCGTGCACGATCGCGTCCCGCAGGTCGTCCCGCGTGGCCGCGACGCCGTCGGCCCGCGCCTCGGCGCGGCGTGCCTGCCAGGCCTGCCTCAGGTACATGACCATCACGACGCCCGTTTCCGCCGCGACGCCGGCGAGCGCGATGAAGCCCACCGCCGCGGCGATCGAGAGCTCGTAGTCGAGCAGGTACAGCAGCCACACGCCACCGACCAGCGCGAACGGCAGTGCTCCGAGGATCAGCAGCACGTCGCGCATGTCGCGGAAGTTGAGGTACAGCAGCAGCACGATGATCGCGAGCGTCAACGGCACGACCACCTTCAGTCGGTCCGCGGCGCGCTGCAGGTACTCGTACTGCCCCGACCAGCCGAGACTGTAGCCGGCCGGCAGTTCGAGCTGCGCCGCGACGCGCTGCTTCGCATCGGCGACGTAGCCGCCGAGATCCCGCCCCCGAATGTCCACGAACACCCAGCCCGAGGGTCGCGCGTTCTCGCTGCGGATCATGGCCGGCCCGTCCGCGACCTCCACCCGCGCGACGTCGGCGAGCGTCACGTTCGCGCCGGTCGGCGTCACGACCGGAAGTTCCCTCAGCTTGCCGATCGAGTCGCGGAAGTCCTGCGGGTATCGGAGGTTGACCGGATAGCGCTCGAGCCCTTCGACCGTGTAGCCGACGTTCATGCCGCCGACCGCGCTCGAGACGACGTCCTGCACGTCCTTGATGTTGAGCCCGTAGCGAGCCGCCGCGACGCGGTCGATGTCCACGTCGATGTAGCGTCCGGTCACGGTGCGCTCCGCGTAGACGGAGGTCGTTCCGGGCACCTCGCGCAGGATGTCCTCGAGCTCGCGACCGAGCTGCTGGATGACCGCGAGGTCCGGCCCCATGATCTTGATGCCGACCGGCGTGCGGATACCCGTCGCCAGCATGTCGATCCTGATCTTGATCGGATACCCCCAGGCGTTCGAGACCCCGGGCAGCTTGACCAGTGCATCGAGCTCGGCCTTCAGCTTCTCGGGCGTCATGCCCGCCCGCCACTGCTCACGCGGCTTCAGCATGATCGTCGTCTCGAACATCTCGATCGGTGCAGGGTCGGTCGCCGTGTCGGCACGGCCCGCCTTGCCGAACACCCGCTCCACCTCCGGCACGGTCCGGATCA
>CAZKLS010000164.1:0-4895 GCA_964553405.1 uncultured Steroidobacteraceae bacterium | reverse complement strand
CGCTGGCCGAGAACGTGATCGAGATCATGAGCGACTCGGGCGAGGGCGCGCAGAAATGCGGCCAGTCCTTCGGCTCGATCGCCGCCCGCATGGGCAACGGCGTATGGACCGTCGAGATCATCCCGGCCGAGATCCAGCCGCCGGCACGCAGCGTCGCCGGCGCGAGCGGCAACCGCATCCGCATCGGCTCGAAGCGGGTGACGAACGGCGGCGACGAGGCGGCGCTGGCCGTGGCGTTCAACGAGCAGGTGCTGCTCGGCCGCCTCAACGCGGGCGAGCTCAAGCCCGGGTGCATCATCCTGCTCGAGAGCATCTGGGGCGAGAGCCCGGACCCGAAGATCGTCGCGCAGTACACCGAGACGCGCGACCGGCTGCTGGCCGAGGGCTTCCGGCTCTTCGAGGTGCCGATGGAGAAGGAGTGCCTGAAGCTCGTCTCGGACGCGCGCAAGGGCAAGAACATGTTCGTGCTCGGGATGCTCTGCAACCTGTACAGCCTGGACATGAACCTCGCGCGCGAGCAGATCGCGTTCATCTTCGGCAAGAAATCGCAGAAGATCATCGACGCGAACGTCGCGCTGCTGGAGGCGGGCTGGGACTGGGCGGAGACCAACCTCGACTTCCGCTACAGCGTGCCGGCCGAGCGCGCGACCGAGCCGCAGGTGGTGCTGAACGGCAACACCGCGCTGGCGCTCGGCGTCGTCGCTTCCGGCATGGACATCTGCGCGATGTACCCGATCACGCCGGCGACCTCGGCCTCGCACTACCTGAGCGAGATGTTCGAGCGCGCGGGCGGCATCGTGCACCAGGCCGAGGACGAGATCGCCGCCTGCGCATTCGCGATCGGCGCCTCCTACGCCGGTCGCGTCGCAGTGACGATCACCTCGGGACCGGGCTATGCGCTCAAGCAGGAAGGCATCGGCCTGGCCGTGATGGCCGAGATCCCGCTCGTGGTCGTCGACGTGCAGCGCGGCGGCCCGAGCACGGGCCAGCCCACCAAGGTCGAGCAGGGCGACCTGCTCAGCGTGATGTTCGGCAGCCACGGCGATGCGCCTAAGGTGGTGTTCGCCGTAAGCAGCATCGAGGACTGCTTCTACTCGATGATCACGGCGCGACGCATCGCAGAGACCTTCAACATGGTGGTGGTCGTGCTCTCGGACGCGAGCCTCGCGACCGCGCAGCAGCCCTTTCCCCGGCCGCAGTTCAGCGCGGACTGGCTCGCGCCACCGGTCGACCAGAGCCCGGTGCCCGAGGGCGTGAAGCCCTACGACTGGGATCCGGTCACCGGCCTCAGCCGGCGCTTCGTGCCGGGCCAGCCGAACGGCATGCACACGCTGACCGGCCTGGCGCACGACACCTCGAGCCGCGTGGCCTACGATCCGCACATCAACGAGCAGGGCCTGCGCGCCCGTAGCCTCAAGCTGGCCGCGCTGCAGAAGATGCTGACGCCGCCGCAGGTCTTCGGCGAGCCGCAGGGCGACCTGCTGCTGGTCGGCTGGGGCAGCACCAAGGGTGCGATCGAGGAAGCCGTGGAGCGCCTGACCGGCGAGGGACACAAGGTGTCCTCGCTGCACCTGACCTTCCTGCAGCCCATGCCGGCCGGCATCAAGGAAATCCTGCAGCGCTTCCGTCGGGTGATGACGATCGAGGCGAACTGGTCGGACAGCCTGGAGGACGAGTTGATCGACGAAACGAACCGCCGCTACTCGGCGCTCGCGATGCTGTTACGGTCGCGGTTCCTGGTGGACGTCGATTGCTGGACCGAGGTCCGTGGCCGCCCGATCAAGCCGGGCACCGTCGTCGAAGTCGTCAAGCGCCGCCTGGCGGCGGGGGAGTCGCAGCGATGAGCACCGCAACACTCTGCCTGAACCGCCTGTTCGAGGAGCAGCGCTCCCTCGAGGACTTCCAGGGCGGCGTGCCGCGCTGGTGCAAGGGCTGCGGTGACAACGCGATCCTCTCGGCGCTGCAGCGACTGTGCCGCGACGAGGGACTGCGTCCCGAGAAGACCGTGTTCGTCTCGGGGATCGGCTGCTCGAGTCGTCTGCCGCACTACATGCGCACCTACGGCTTCCACGGCATCCACGGACGCGCGCTGCCGATCGCCGAAGGCATCAAGATGGCGCGTCCGGACCTGAACGTCTTCATCAACACTGGCGACGGCGATTGCTGCAGCATCGGGGCGGCCCACTGGATCTACGGGATCCGCTACAACATGGACATGACCCTGATGCTGCACGACAACCACATCTACGGGCTCACCAAGAAGCAGGCCTCGCCGACCTCGCCGCTGGGCACGAAGAGCAACACCACGCCGCGCGGCTCGTACCTCGAGGCGATGAATCCGCTGTCCGTGACGCTCGGCGTCGGCAACGTCTCGTTCGTCGCGCAGGCGGTGGACTGGATCCCGGACATCCTGTTCCAGATCGTCACCGAGGCATTCAAGCACAAGGGCTTCTCTTTCGTGCGCGTGCTGCAGCGCTGCCCGGAGTTCGTCGGCCACATGTTCGAGCCTTGGGTGCACGATCCGCAGAAGATGCTGATCCTGACCGGCGACAACGGCATCAAGGTCAGCCCGGCGCTGCAGAAGATCTATCGCAACGTGCAGGGTCACGATCCGTCGAACATCGACCGGGCCCGCGAGATCGCCTCGATAGAGGACCCGATCCCGGTCGGCATCCTGTACCGCAACCCCGACGTCGCCTGCTACGAGGAACTGAGGCACGCGGGCGCGCTGCGGACGGCGGACGGGATCCGTTCGACGCTCGAGGAAGAATTCGACAAGTTCACCGTCTGGCCCCAGTAGTCATGGACAAGCAGCTCAGGTCGCAGGTCGTATTCCATCTCACCGGCCGGCGCCCGGACGCGGCGAGCGAGGCCGCGGTCGCCGGCATGCGGCCGGCCCTGCTGGCTCCGTACCGGCACCTCGAGGACCTGCGTTACGACTTTCCGCTGGTACTCTCCGGCGGCGACCCGTCGACGCGCAACTACGTGCGCACGCTGTCGGGCGTCGTCGACGAACTGCTGCGCGGGATCGCCGCTCCCGGCGTCAAGGACGAGGGGCTGCGCCGCCGGGTCCTGAAGCTGGAGCGGGAAATCCGCCGGCGCCTGGCTGCAGGCAAGCGTGGCACCCTCACGCAACTGTGGGATGCCGCCGCGGCGGCACTGGCCGCTGCCGGGGACGAGGCGCTGGCACGGGACCTCGGCCGGGCCCGCGAGGCGCTCGCGGTGGACGGGGAACTCGTCGACTGCGACGAGGAGTGCCCGGAGCGCTTCGTCAGGCACGCGTGGCGGAGCGTCCAGCTGCAGAAGGCCGACCGTGCGCGCAAGCGCATCGGCCATCTGGTCGTGCGGCTCGCGGACATATTGCGCGCCGACTACATGCGCTCCAGCGAAGCGCTGAAGACGACCGCGCTCGAGGCCTCGTTCGGCGGGGGGCAGCGTGCGCTGTTCGACTTCGGCCGGATGAACGAGATCCTCTCCCGGGTCGAGCCGCGCGGCGGCCTCGGCGAGAAGCGCCGCGAGCGGGTCGAATGGGCGCTCTCGGTCCTGAAGGCGCAGCGTTTCTTCGCGCCGCCGGCGTCCGTGGCCGCGCACGAGGTCAAGGGGGACTGCTACGAGTTCGCGTTCGACAGCCCGGAAAAGGCGCTCGCGGCGTTCAGGCAGCGTCTTCCGGCACTGGTCGAGCTGTTGAAGGCGCTGCAGGTCGCGGAACTCGAGGCCGAGGGGAGCTACTCCGACGAACTGCACGACGCGGTCGTCGGCGCGCTGGACGAGCAGAGCCTCACGGCCGCGGACCTGGAGTTCTTCCCGGACTACCTGGTCTGCGTCGCCGGCAGCGGCGAACCCGGCCAGACCGTGCGCCTCGCGGATGCGTTCTCGTCGGGCGTGCCGCTGAAGATCGTCGTGCAGGTCGGCGACCTGCTCGAGGAATCGGCCGTCGGACAGAGCAATTTCGCGTTCGGGCTGCGCAGCGCGCAGCTCGCGATCGCCTCGATGAGCCTCGGCGAGGTGTTCGTGCTGCAGTCGTCGGCCTCGAACCTGCTGCAGATGCGCGAGCGCGTCGCGCGGGGCCTGCTGTACCCCGGGCCGGCGCTGTTCAGCCTCTACGCGGCCCCGTCGCGCGGCGAGGATGCGTTGCCGCCGTATCTCGATGCGGCGGCGGCCATGCAGTCGCGCGCGTTTCCTGCCTTCAGCTACGACCCGAGCGCGGGGTCCGACCTCGCGAGCCGCTTCTCGCTGGAGAACAACCCGCAGCCCGAGCGGGACTGGCCGGTCGAGAGCTGCAGCTACGCCGATGCCGAGCTGCAGACGGTGACCGAGGACCTCGCGTTCACGTTCGTCGACTTCGTCGCCTGCAATCCCCGGCACGCCCGGCACTTCTCTCCGGTGCCGCTGGCCGACTGGGGAGAGGGCATGACGCCGGTGCACGAGTGGCTCGATCATCCGCCGGCCGACGCCAGCGATCGGATTCCTTACCTACTGGCCGTGGACGGGCAGGACCTGCTCTGCCGCCTGGTCGTGGACGACAAGCTGACCCGCGCCGCGCAGCGCTGCCGGGAGGCCTGGCACCGGCTGCAGGAACTCGGCGGGATTCGCGACTCCCGTACCCAGCAGGTGCTCGCGCGTGAGCGGCAGGCCTGGGACGAGGAGCATCGGCGCGAGCTCGAGGCAGCCACCGCTGCGGCGCGCGCTTCTCGGGCCGGCGACGCACTCACTGCCCCAGAGGACGCCGTGAACCCATCCCTGGGGGCTCCGGGCGCGGCATCCATGCCGCGCACGGCCTCTGGGGCAGCAACTGCGCCCCCGGCCGAAGCGTCGCCAGCGGAAGCCGCCGTCACAGCCGAGCCGGAGCGCAACCCGGACGAGCCCTACATCGAGACGATCCGCTGCTCGACCTG
>CAZKLS010000163.1:0-4915 GCA_964553405.1 uncultured Steroidobacteraceae bacterium | reverse complement strand
ACGGTCGTACAGGCACTCGCGACGAGGAGCCCGGCGAGGACCGGCAGGAACTGAAGTGCGCGTGCCGCGGTCATAGATGTCTTGTAGCCGCCGTGCCAGCGGCCGACTATAGCCACCTCGCCGCGTGCCGCAACCGCAACGAGCAGGCCGGCCCCCGGGGCCGGCCGGGCACCGGGAGCCCGCACGTGATCGATCGAAGCCGGGAGAACATGACGAGAACAGCGACGTTTCGGCGGAGCCGCCCCCGTGCATTTGGCCGGTTCGCAGGCGCGCTGGCCTTGCTGGGCAGCCTGGTGACCGGCCCTGCGATGCAGGCGGCCGGGGCGGCAGAGCCCGGCGTCGTCGCCATGCCAAAAGGGACGGTGCTCGATCACCCGGACGGGGCGCTGAAGGTCCTGACGCTGAACCTCGCGCATGGCCGCAAGGACGCGATCAACCAGCTGCTCGTGAGCCGCGCCAGCGTGGAGCAGAATCTCGCGGAGATCGCGGAACTGCTGCGCGAGGTCGGCGCCGACGTCGTGGCGTTGCAGGAGGCCGACGGTCCGTCGCGCTGGAGTGGCGGTTTTGACCACGTCGAGCGGCTGGCCGGCCAGGCGGGCTATCCGTGGTATTTCCGCTCGAGCCATGCGCGGACCTGGCTGTTCGACTACGGGACGGCGCTGATGTCGCGTCTGCCCTTCACCGAGGAGGTCGGCGTGGCCTTCGAGCCGACCCCGCCGAGCATGACCAAGGGCCTGAGCGTCGGCCGGGTGACCTGGCGTCCTTCCGGCAATTCGCCGCCGATTCCCGTGGACATCGTCTCCGTACACCTGGATTTCAGTCGCGAGAGCGTGCGGAACCACCAGATGCAGCAGATGGCGGAGATACTGGACCGCCGCGTGGGCCCGCTGATCGTGCTCGGCGACTTCAACAGCGACTGGTCCGATGAGGCGTCGGTCGTGGCGGAGTTTGCCCATCGCTGCGGCATGCAGGCCTACGCGCCGAGCCACGACGGACTGGGGACCTACCGCTCGAACGGCCGCCGACTCGACTGGGTGCTGATTTCGAGCGAACTGGAGTTCCTCGACCACCGGGTCATGCCGCAGGTCGTCTCCGATCACCAGGCCGTCGTCGCCGTGATCGGACTTCGCGGCGAAGCCGAATTGACCGGCCCCGGTGGGCACACCAGGGCGAGGTGCTCAACGTGATGCGTACTGTGGCCATCATTCTGGCATCGCTGTTGGTGCTCTCACCGGTCCTGGCCCAGCCGCCGAGTGCCACGACCGAGGCCGAGATCTCGCACCTGCTGTCCTACCTCGGCACGTCGGGCTGCGAGTTCTACCGGAACGGCAACTGGTACGTCGCCAACGAGGCCCGCAGCCATCTTCAGCGCAAGCTCGATTACCTGGTGAAGCACTCGCTCGTGACGACGACCGAGGACTTCATCGTGCGCGGCGCCAGCTCGAGCAGCATGAGCGGCCAGGAGTACCTTGTTCGCTGCCCGGGGGCGGATCCGGTGAAGAGCCGTGCATGGTTGACCGCGGAGCTGCAGCGGTATCGCTCATCGCCGCCGGGATCGAGTTGAGCGCGACCGGCGGGACGCCGGTCGCGTCGCCCTAGATGATGCCCTCGGAAGTCGGTCGCCAGCCGTGCGTCAGGAGCAGGACCAGGAAGCCGACGATGTAGCCGAAATGGACGCGCTTGTTGAACACCGTGTGCGCCATGGCGCCGCCGATCAGCGCAGCGGCGATGTTGTCGAGGAACGACGACAGTACGAAGACCATGACCAGCAGCGCGAAGGCGCCCTTCCAGTCGTCGGGCAGGTAGTGAGGCAGCTTCCTGAGTAGCTGGCTCTCCTCGAAGTGGTTGGGGAGCAGGCCGAAGCCGCGGCGCTCGAGCATCTCTCGCCATACGTCTACGAAGAGCTGCGCAAGCTCGTGGCCAGCCACATGCGTCGGGAGCAGGCCGGGCAGACGCGCGCCAACACCACGGGCTGCACGCTGGTCGGCCTCTTGGCCGCGATGCTGACGGTCAGCGGTTGCGCGCAGATCTGGAACGCTGGAGATCTCATCGAGTGGGTCAAGGACCAGGCCGTCAAGGAAGGCTGCTCACGCGACAGCATCCAGCTCGAGGACTGGTACCGGACCGAGACCACCGGCAACGTATGGCACGGAACCTGTAAGCATCGCGACGACGGTCGCGACTTGAGCGTCGCGATCGACGTGGACCCCGTCTGGAAGCCGTCCGCTTCGCGTTCCTGAGCGTGCCCGTGCCCCCTTCGCAGGCGAGCCGTGTTCGCCACGATGCCGCCCCGGGGCGGCGCATGCTACCTTGCAGCGCAGCATCGAGGACCCAGTCATGTTGTTCAAGCTGCGGCTCTTTCTTTATCGGCTCGCAAAGCCATTCATGAAACCGATCTCGCGCATCGTCGCGATTCCGCGGCCGGTGCTGTTCGTCGGGACAGGCTCCGCCGGACGCCTGTGCGACTTCATCGCCGGGTCGGGACACCGCCGCGTGCTGATCGTGACCGACGCGGTGCTGGTCAGGCTCGGAGTGGTCGAGCCCGTGCGCTCGGCGCTCAGCGAGCGCGGCGCGGACGTCTCGGTGTTCGACGGCATCGTGCCGGACCCGACCCACGAGGTCCTCGAGCGGGGAGCGGAGGCTGTGCGCGCCCAGGACAGCGATGCGGTGCTGGCGCTCGGCGGCGGCTCGGCCATCGACGCCGCGAAGGTGATCGCGGCCATGGCCACGACGGGCAAGACGCCGCAGAAGCTCGTCGGCATGCTCAAGGTGAACAAGCCGCCGCTGCCGCTGTTCGCGATACCGACGACGGCTGGCACGGGCTCGGAAGTCACGGTGGCGGCGGTCGTGACCGACCCGGTGCGCCACGAGAAGGCAGCGGTCATCGACCCGAAACTGGTGCCCATGGCCGCCGCGCTGGATCCGCTGATGATGAAGGGGATGCCGAAGCCCATCACCGCGGCGACCGGCATGGACGCGTTGACCCACGCCGTCGAGGCCTACCTGAACCGCTGGCCGCATCCGGAAACGCCGGGCTTTTGTCTCGCGGCCGTGCGGCTCATCTTCGCGAACCTGCCGCGGTCCTTCGAGAACGGCGCGGACCTCGAGGCCCGCGAATCGATGGCGCTGGCCTCGCTGTACGCGGGCCTCGCCTTCACCAAGGCGTACGTCGGCTACGTGCACGCTTTCTCGCACAAGATCGGCGGCATGTACGGCGTGCCGCACGGGCTCGCGAACGCGATCACGCTGCCCTACGTGCTCGAGTTCCTGCAGGATGCGCCGTATGCGCGGTCGCGGATGGCGGAGCTCGCGCGGGCGATCGGCGAAGGGTCCGGCGGGGATTCCGAAGCTGCACTCGCGCAGCGGTTCCTCGAGCGCGTGCGCGAGCTGAACCGGACCGTCGGGATTCCGGACAAGCTCGATGCGCTGCGCGCGGCCGACGTGCCCGAGGTGGCACGCGCCGCGATGATCGAGGCGTATCGCGACTACCCGGTCGCGAAGAACATGGCCGCCAGCGAGGCTGAGCAACTGCTGCGGCGCATGTTGCCCACCGCAGCCTGAGCGCGGAATCAGTCGGCCGCGGCGGCGCGCACGCGGAACCCGGCCTCGAGCCTGACGATCTCGGACTCGACCTCATGCAGGATCCGGCAGAACGCTTCCTCGGCCGGTGACGGCGTGCGCTCCGCGAGCCGGACGATTGCGAAGTTGGATCGAAGCCATGGCAACTGGAGCGGCAGTGGACGCAGTCGCCCCAGCCGGACGTCCTCGGCGATCTGCGCGGCTGTCGCAAGCCCGATGGCTTCTGTCTGCAGCACGACCTGTCGCGCGAGGCGGAACGTATCGAGCCTGACCCTGGGAACGAGTACACCGTCGCTGCGGATGCTGCCGAAAGGTTCGTCCTTGATGCCGAAGCGCGTGGCAATTTCCGGCGGCAGCGTCGTGCCAGCGAACGGATACGCCATGACGTCAGCGAGCTCGATGGAGCTGCGTGTCGTCAGTGGGTGACCGGCGCGGACGATAAGGCATCCCTGGTGGCTGGGCAGCGGGTCGATGGACAGTCGCGGGTCGTGCCTGGCCAGGCTGGTTGTCCCGACGAACACGTCGATGTCTCTGGTGGCGATACGGGGCGTCAGGTGGCTCCAGTCGCCCACCGATATCTCCAGTGTCAGTCCGGGGTATTGCTGCAGGAACCGGCTCGCCGCCTGGCCCACCGAGATCTCCGCCGGGTAGGGGCCAGCCCCCACCCGCAGCTCGCCGATCTCGAGCCCCATCATCAGCTTGAGCTCGCGCTCGGTTTCCAAGGCGCGGCCCAGGATTTCCGCGCCATTGGCGACGAGCCGCTGCCCGACCGCGGTGGGCACGACGCCGGTCGTGGTGCGATCGAACAGCCGGGCGCCGACGGCCCGCTCGATGGACTGGATGCTGCGCGACAGCGCCGGCTGGCTGATCGAGAGTGACTCCGCTGCCCGGGCGAAATTGCCGTGCTCGGCCAGGGCCGTCACATGGCGAAGCTGTCGGAACTCCAGGTTCATGCTTCGTCCTCTGGTTGAGCGGTGCCCTGCTTGCCCCGCAATAATCACCATGCATCGGGTTGGCGCCCCGTTTGCATTGGACGCTATCGCTGCGGGGCCTTAAATTGCGGCAAACACCTATGTGCTCTGTTCAGGCAGAGCAGCAATTCCTAGAAGGGAGATCAGCATGACCTCGAGAGCGCGGCGCCACGCCGTTGGCTTGTTCGGAGCAGTCCTGGCCTCGGCGGCCTTGTTGCCGGTGGCGCAGGCCCAGTCCGGGAAGCCGAACATCCTCGTGATGTTCGGAGATGACGTGGGCATCTGGAATGTCAGTGCCTATAACCAGGGCATGATGGGCTACAAGACGCCCAACATCGACCGGATCGCGCGCGAAGGCGCGATGT
>CAZKLS010000162.1:0-4937 GCA_964553405.1 uncultured Steroidobacteraceae bacterium | reverse complement strand
GACGCCGATTTCGACGACGGCAACAACCAGGAGTCGTCGTCGGAAGCGGTCAACGCCTGGGCGGGTCTGATCCTCTGGGGCGAGGCGACCGGTGACCAGCGCCTCCGTGACCTCGGGATCTACCTGCTCACCAGCGAGATCGCCTCCATCAACCAGTACTGGTTCGACCTCGATCGCCAGGTCCTCGACCCCGAGTACGGCAAGCCGTTCGCCAGCATGGTGTTCGGCGGCAAGTACGCCTACAACACCTGGTGGACGCAGGAGCCTCGCCAGATCCTCGGCATCAACATGCTGCCGATCACGCCGGCCTCGACCTACCTTGGCGAGGATCCCGCCTACATTCGCAGTGTCGTCACGGCGCTGCCCGACGAAGTGAAGGCCTACCGCGGCCGGGGACTGGACGACGGAACGCCGAAGGACATTTGGCAGGACGTGATTGCCTCGTACGCGGGGCTGGCCGATGCCGATTTCGGTTTCGAGCAGTGGAACCGCAAGGGCAGCGTGGAGGTCGGCGATACGCGGACGCGCACGCTCTACTGGCTCTCGAGCCTGAAGGAGATGGGCCGCCCGGATTTCACCGTGACGGCCGACACGCCGCTCTACGCGGTGTTCAAGGACGAGGGCGGCGCCCGGACCTACCTGGCGTACAACGCGCGCAACGAGGCCATGCGCGTGACGTTCAGCACCGGCAAGGTGCTGGAGGTACCGCCGCGCTCGCTGGTCCGTGCCCGCTGACGGCCGCAGGATCGTCGGTTCGGGACGGCGAGTCGGACGGCTCCGGCGGTCCGTCGCCGCGTCCTTGCCGCCCGGGTTTCAGCTTGCGAAAGGTCCTGTCCCGGGCCGCAGTGAGTACAGCAGCTCGTAGGCCTCGGCCCGGAACTCGACGACCTCGTAGGCGGAGGGAATCGTCTTCGCGAGCTCGGTCTCGCGAAACGTAGCCAGCGCCTGCTGGCTCTCGAAGAAATAGATCCCGCACACGGCGCCCGTCGCAGGGTCCCGCCCGTAGATCTTCTGCAGCAGGCCCGGGACCTCGAGGAACCGCGGCTTGCGCTCGAGCAACCGACGCTCGAGTTCCTTCGTCTCCAGGCCGGACCTGGCACGCACGAACAGGATTGCAGCCATGACGTTCCTCTCCATAGGTCGAATCGGGAGTATCCAGTATTCTAGAGCGATTACCGCGGCCTGAGAGAGCCATGCAACGTCACCCCATGAGCGGTTTCCCGGGGAAATACTCCATCGCGGCACTTTTGGCCGTGCTCCTCGCGGTGCTGGAAGCAGGGGACGCACGGTCTGCAGACTGGTCGCAGCGCGTCTCGGCCGAAGCCGCACGGGCTGATCTCACGGCACTCTATGAAGGCCTGCAATCGGCGCACTACGACCTGTACGTCCATCGTTCCAAGGCGGACTATGACGCGCGGTTCGCCGAGACCATGGCGACTCTCGAATCGCCGCTGAGCCGGTTCGAGCTGTTCCTCGCGCTGCAGAGGTTCACCGCCTACGGCAACGTGGCGCATGCCCGCATCGACTTTCCGTCGGAGGTTTACGGCAGCTTCCGCGATGACGGCGGCAGGGCCTTTCCGGTCTACCTGAGGATCGTCGACGGGCGTGCCTACGTGGGCGAAGACTATTCCGGGTCGGACGAGCTGGCCCCGGGCGACGAAATCCTGTCGATCGATGGCGAGCCCATGGCACGCTGGCTCGAGCGGACCGCGCAGTACATTTCGGCCGATACCCCCTATATCGCCCACTCGCTGCTCGAGGCTCGCTTTCCGATGTATCTCTGGGTCGAGGTGGGCGAGCGCGAGCACTTCACGCTGCAGGTTCGAAAGCACGATGGTGGATCGCGACAGTTCCGCATCCCGGCGCTGACGAGTGATCAACTGGCCGCCGCCATCGAAGACGCGCCGGAGGTTTTTGAGCTCGACTTCCACTCGCGCGAAGCCCACATGCTGACCGACGAGATCGCGTATCTACGGCCGGGCCCGTTCTACAACGTGGAGGACCCGGCGAGGATCTGGAATACCGCCGCCTTCACCGCCTTCATCGACGAGGCATTTGGTGATTTCCTGGACAGCGGCGCGAAGTCGCTGGTGATCGACCTGCGCAACAATCCGGGCGGCGACAATTCCTTCAGTGACCCGATGATCAGCTGGATCGCCGACAGGCCGTTCCGGTTCGCGTCGCAGTTCCTGGTCCGCTCGAGCGACGAAGCCGCGGCCTCCAACCAGGCCAGGCTGGACGCGAGTCCCGATGCTGTGCAGGGCGTCTCGGGCCGGTATGCCGAGGCCTACCGGGCCACGCCGCGCGGCGAGACGTTTCCGTTCGAGATTGCCCTGGCGGAGCCTCGCGAGGGCGCGAAGTTCGAAGGCGAGGTGTACGTCCTCGTCAACCGCAACTCCTACTCGAACGCGGTCAATGTCGCTTCGATCATCCAGGATTACGGCTGGGGCGAGATCGCCGGCGAGCCGACCGCCGACTTCGCCACCACGTACGGCGCGATGGAGCATTTCACGCTGCCGAACACCGGGTTCAAGGTGGGTTTTCCGAAGGCCTACATCGTCCGTCCGTCGGGCGACGAACGGCTGGGCGGTGTGCAGCCGGACTTCGTGATCCAGACGCCGATCGTTGCCTCTGAAAGGGACGTGGTGCTCGATCGGCTGCTCGTGATGATCGCGGCGCAATAGCGCGCACGCTCGCCGATGACCTGATTACGCGATGCTGGAACGGGTATTCCGCCTGCGCGAGAACGGAACGACGACGCGAACCGAGGTTCTCGCCGGCGTCACGACGTTCCTGACGATGTCTTACATCATCTTCGTGCAGCCGGCGGTCCTGTCCGGGTCGATGTTCGGCTCGCCGACCGGCATGGACTTCGGCGCCGTGACCACGGCGACCTGCCTGGCGGCAGCGCTGGCCTCGGCGATCATGGGGCTGTATGCGCGGTACCCGATCGCCCAGGCACCGGGGATGGGCGAGAACTTCTTCTTCGTCTTCACGGCGATCCCGGTCGCTGCGGCCGCCGGTGCGGCGGTTCCCTGGGCCACTGCGCTCGGCGCCGTGTTCGTCTCGGGCGTGCTGTTCTTCATCCTCTCGCTGGCCGGGGCCCGCAGGGCCCTGATGGACTCGCTCAGCCCGAGCATGAAGCATGCGATCGCCGCGGGTATCGGCCTGTTCATCGCGTTCATCGGCCTGCAGAGCGGCGGCTTGATCGCGAAGGACCCCGGCACGGCGGTCCGGTTGAATACGGACCTCGCGTGGCCGGATCTCGCCGTGTTCACGGTCGGGCTGCTGGTATCCGGCGGGCTGCATGCACGCCGGGTCCGCGGCTCGATCCTCTGGGGCATCCTCGCCGCGGGTGCGCTCGCGATCGCGCTGAAGCTGGCGCTGCTCGCGCAGCCGGAGATCATGGCCGGCTCGCCTTCGCTGCAGCAGTCGGCGTTGGTCACGCAGTTTCGGCTGGCCGAGGGGCTCGTGTCCGCGCCGCCGTCGCTGGCCCCGACCTTCCTTAAGATGGACGTGGCCGGGGCACTGTCGGTACCGATGCTGCCGATCGTGCTCGTCTTCCTGTTCATGGTCTTCTTCGACACGGTCGGCACGCTGGTCGGCGTCGCGCAGCAGGCCGGACTGATGAAGGACGGCCGCCTGCCGCGGGCACGGCAGGCGTTCCTGTCGGATGCCACCGCGACGGTGGCCGGTGCCTGCCTGGGCACCAGCACCGTGACGAGCTACATCGAGAGTGCGACCGGCGTCGAACAGGGCGGGCGCACCGGACTCACCGCGGTCACGGTGGCGGGCCTGTTCCTGCTGGCGCCGTTCTTCGCCCCGGTGATCTCGATGCTGGGCGGCTACGCGCCGATCACCACTCCGGCGCTGGTGCTGGTCGGGGCGATGATGCTGCGCAACGTCCGTCATCTCGCCTGGGACGACTACACGGAGCTGCTGCCGGCATTCCTGATCCTGGTCGGCATCCCGCTCAGCTACTCGATCAGCGACGGGCTCGCGCTGGGGTTCCTCGCCTATCCGCTCATCAAGCTGATCGGCGGCCGCGCACGGGACGTGCGTCCGGCATCCTGGGTGATCGCCGCACTGGTGCTGGTCTATTTCCTGTTCGTCCGCTCCGGGATGTAGCGCGATCGCGGGGCAACACTCACGGCCCGCCGGCGTTCTGCAGCCGTAGTCCGTCTCCTTACTGTCCCTGTCCGAGCGTGAATCCCGGTACGCCGTCGAAGGTGCAGAGATACTCGGTCTTGATCACGTCGACGCCGGAGCGGGTCAGCCGGGTCAGCAGCTCGAGTATTCCGGCGTGGTCGACGGTGCCAGCCGTACCGTCTGCCATGAACCGGCAGCGCCAGTGATCCGTGCAGTACGTTTCGGGCAGACCGTCGGGCCAGACCTTCGCGCCACGGTTGGTGATCATCTGGAGCGTCAGCGCGCCCGTCTCGAGCGTGCGCAGCAGCTCGCCGAGCAGCTGCGGACGGGCGCCGGCCCGGTCGATGAAGACGTCCACGCCGACGACGGATTTCCGCGCGGCTGGTCTCTGCATGGCGACCGGCTCGGCTGCGATCCGCGGTGCGGAGTCGCTCGAATAGCGCACCGGCGCCAGGTGCCGCGGCGTCTCGCCCAGTCGCTCGATCACCGCGTCGGCGAACGCTTCGGTGCCGACGCGATTGCGGGTGTGCGGACCGACCAGGTCGGCGGTGTGGATGCCGCTCTCCAGCGTGCAGAGCCAGGCGTTGTGAACCAGTTCCGCAACCCGCGGCTGACGGACGTGCACCAGCAACATCACCGCCGAGAGCAGCAGCCCGCTCGGGTTGGCGATGCCCTGGCCGGCGATGTCCGGCGCGCTGCCGTGGATGGCCTCGAACATCGCGGCGTCGGGACCGATGTTGGCGCTGCCCGCGAGGCCGATACCGCCGGCGACCTCGGCGGCCACGTCG
>CAZKLS010000161.1:0-5003 GCA_964553405.1 uncultured Steroidobacteraceae bacterium | reverse complement strand
GGCTACGATCCGAAGATGGGCGCCCGCCCGATGGCGCGGGTGATCCAGGAGCACATCAAGCGGCCGCTGGCCGAGGAACTGCTGTTCGGGCGTCTCGAGAAGGGCGGCCACGCCTTCGTCAGCGTGGGCCCGGATGATCAGCTGAAGGTCGAGGCGCGCTCGGCCGAGGAGCCGGCGCTGCTGGAGTAGCGGCTACCGGCCGCGATAGACGATGCGGCCCTTGGTGAGATCGTAGGGCGTCATTTCGACGGTCACGGTGTCGCCCCGCAGGATGCGGATGTAGTGCTTGCGCATCTTGCCCGAGATGTGGGCCGTGACAATGTGGCCGTTCTGCAGTTCTACGCGGAACGTCGTGTTCGGCAGGGTTTCGACCACCTTGCCTTCCATCTGGATTGCGTCTTCCTTCGACATGCACCCTCTCGGAGGCCCTTGAATTGGCGCGAATTCTGCATAATCGCCCCCGGCATTGCAATTGAGCCGGCCGCGCGTTCAGCGCGCGGGCGCTTCCCGGAGGGGCGCCTGACCGGGCCAGGTCGGGTCCGGTTCGAGGTTCCCGATCGACTGCTCGAGCCGCCTGACGAACTCGCCTCGCGGCATTCCCCGGGCGCCCAGGCTCTGCAGGTGCTCGCTCGCCACCTGGCAGTCGATCAGCACATATCCACGCGCCGAGACCTCGTCCACCAGGCGCTTCAGTGCCACTTTCGAGGCGTCGGGCTCCAGGCTGAACATGGACTCGCCGAAGAACACCTGGCCGAGGGCGACGCCGTAGAGTCCGCCGACCAGGCGGCCGTCGCGCCAGGTCTCGACCGAATGCGCATAGCCGATCTGGTTCAGCGTGAGGTAAGCGGCCCGCATGGCCGGGGATATCCAGGTGCCCTCGGGGCGCAGCGCCGGGTCCGCGCAGCGGCCGACGACGTCGCCGAACGCGCGGTTGACGCTGGTCTCGAATCCGCGGTTGCGCAGCGTCTTCGCGAGGCTGCGCGAGATCCTGAACTGCCCCGGCAGCAGCACCGCCCGGGGATCCGGCGACCACCACAGGATCGGCTGGCCTTCCGAGTACCAGGGGAAGATGCCACGCCGGTAAGCCGCGACCAGCCGCGAGGGCGACAGGTCCCCGCCGGCGCACAGCAGGCCGTCGGGCTCGCGCAGCGCCTCGCTGACCGGCGGAAACGCGCCGGGCGGGTCCTCGGGGCGGAGCCAGGCGATCATTCCCCGCGCTCGCGGTGGAAGGGCAGGTGCTGGCGGGCGGCCTCGGCGTATTCGGCGATCAGCTGCCGCTCGCGCCCGAGATAGGCCCGCACCGCGGACGCGAGACCGTCGTGGGCCAGCCAGTGGGCGGAACTGGTCAGCGTCGGCTCGAAGCCGCGCGCGAGCTTGTGCTCGCCCTGCGTGCCGGGATCCAGCGACCCGATGCCCTGCTCGATGCAGTACTCGATGCCCTGGTAGTAACAGGCCTCGAAGTGCAGCGAGTCCTCGCGCCCGTCCGAGCCCCAGTAGCGTCCATACAGGCAGTCGGGACCGCGGACGAACAGCGCCGCGCCGACGGCCTCGCCGCCGCGCTCGGCCAGCTTGACCATGACCGAGTCCGGCATGCGTTCGGACAGCCGTTCCAGAAAGCGGGTGTTCAGGTAGTGGCCGGCGCCGTGTCGCAGGAAGGTCCGCTCCGAGAATCCGAAGATCCGCTCCCACAGCGCCGCGTCGATCTCCCCGCCGTGCAGCGTCCGGAACGCGATCCCGGCCTCCGCGACCCTGCGGCGCTCGCGGTGGACCTTCTTGCGTTTCTGCGCGCGGAAGCCGGCGAGGAAGTCCTCGAAGTCGCTGTAACCGCGATTGCGCCACAGGAAGCGCAGATCGTGCCGCCGCATGAAGCCGGCGGACTCGAGCGCGGCCTGGTCCTCGGGCAGCGTGAAGTTCGCGTGCACGCCCGAGCAGTCGTTCTCGACGGCCAGTCTTTGCAGCAGCCCGGCCAGCGTGCCGCGCAGCTCCGCCGAATCCTCGCCCGCGCCGACCAGCAGCCGCGGTCCGGTCACAGGCGTGAACGGGATCGCCGACAGCAGCTTCGGGTAGTAGGCGAGGCCGGCCTGCTCGCTGGCCCGGGCCCAGCTCCAGTCGAATACGAACTCGCCCCAGGAGTGGGCCTTCAGGTACTGCGGAACCGCGGCCACCAGCCGGTCTTCGGCGTCCCGGACCACGACGTGCCCGGGCTGCCAGCCCGTGCCGGCGCCGACGCAGTCGGTGGTCTCGAGCGCCTCGAGGAAGGCGTGCCGCAGGAACGGGTTTGCGGTCGCGTCGAGCGCGTCCCATTCCTCGGGCCGGACCCGCGATATCCGGTCGATGATCTCCGCCCGCAGACGCATCAGCGATGCCGCGAGGCAGGCATCAGGACGCGTCGCCCTCCAGCCCCTCGAGGTACTTGTCGGCATCGAGCGCCGCCATGCAGCCGGAACCGGCCGAGGTGATCGCCTGGCGGTAGACGTGATCCGCCACGTCGCCCGCGGCGAACACGCCCGGCACGCTGGTGGCGGTCGCGTTGCCGCTGGTGCCGGAGCGCACCGTGATGTAGCCGCCCTTCATGTCGAGCTGGCCCTCGAAGATCTGGGTGTTCGGCGTGTGTCCGACGGCGATGAACACGCCGGTCAACTCGAGGTCGCGCGTCGAGTCGTCCTGCGTGGACCGGATCCGTAGCCCGGTGACGCCGGAGTCGTCGCCGAGCACCTCGTCCACGGTGTGATCCCAGACGATGTCCACCGCGCCCGCCTTCTGCCGCTCGAACAGCCGGTCCTGCAGGATCTTCTCGGCGCGCAGCTTGTCACGGCGGTGCACCAGCGTGACGTGCGAGGCGATGTTGGACAGGTACAGCGCTTCCTCGACCGCGGTGTTGCCGCCGCCGACCACCGCGACCTTCTGTCCGCGGAAGAAGAACCCGTCGCAGGTGGCGCACGCGGAGACGCCGCGGCCGCGGAACGCCTGCTCCGAGTCCAGCCCGAGATAGCGCGCGCTCGCGCCGGTGGCGATGACGAGCGCGTCGCAGCTGTATTCGCCGCTGTCGCCCTTGAGGCGGAACGGTCGCTGCCCGAGGTCCACCTCGGCGATGTGGTCCACCACGATCTCGGTATTGAAGCGCTCGGCATGCTCGCGCATGCGCTCCATCAGGGCCGGGCCCATGAGTCCGTGCGGGTCTCCCGGCCAGTTGTCCACCTCGGTCGTGGTCATCAGCTGGCCGCCCTGCTCGAGGCCGGTGATCAGCAGTGGGCTGCGGTTGGCCCGGGCTGCGTAGACCGCCGCTGAGTAACCGGCCGGTCCTGATCCCAGGATCACGAGCCGCGAGTGACGGGGACTGCTCATGTATAATTCCTCGCTCGTTGGCGCCCTGCCCGCATGAAGGCGCGGGATGGTAAGCAACTGTCGGTCCGACGGCAAAGCGAGCGCCGACGCGCAGCCCCGGCCGAACGTCCGGATGCCTGTGGCACGCTTCGCGTCGTCCCTGTAATCTTCAGGAATTCATTGATTTACGAGCGAACCTTAAGCTCCAGGGTGCAGATCCGTGGCCAGGGCTGATTCGAGGCGCGCCGATGCGGCCGCCGCCAATGTCTCGCGCGGGCTGCGCGAGGGTGCGCTGTGGATTTTCGGCGCGCTGGCGCTGATCCTGTTCGTCGCGCTGGCGAGCTACGATGCGGGCGATCCCGCATTCTCCTCGACCGGCCAGCCCGGTCCCGTCACAAACCTGATCGGTCCGTTCGGCGCCTGGCTGGCGGACCTGTTCTTCGTGCTGTTCGGCGCCCCGGCTTTCCTGTTCCCGGTGATGCTCGGCTTCGCGGGCTGGTCGCTGTACCAGGACCGGCAGTCGCACGAGCCGATGGATCGCCGGACGCTGGTGCTGCGCGGCCTGGGTTTCGTGCTGGCCCTGGCCTCGAGCTGCGGACTCGCGACGCTGCATTTCTCGCCTTCGGGCTGGCCCAACACCGCGGGCGGCGTGCTCGGATCGCTGGTGGGCGAGGGGCTGGTCGTGGCGATGGGCTTTCTCGGCGCGACGCTGCTGCTGCTCGCAATCTGGCTCGCCTCGGTGTCGCTGTTCACCGGCGTGTCCTGGATCGCCGTGATGGACCGCATCGGCCATGCGGTGCTCGACGGCGTCGCCTGGCTGCGGCAGAGGCTCTCCTCGGCCCGCGAGGTGAAGGTCGGGCGCGAGGTGAAGCAGGCCCGGCAGGAAGTGATCCGCGAGGAGCAGAAGAAGGCCGCCGAGCGCAAGCCGCCGAAGATCGAGCCCGCCGCGCCGAAGGTCGAGCGCAGCGAGCGCGTCGAGAAGGAGCGGCAGGTGCCGATGTTCGAGAAGCCGGGCGCGACCGAGCTGCCCGCGCTCTCGCTGCTCGACGACCCGCCGGTGCGGGAGGGCGGCTACTCGGAGGAATCGCTCGAGGCGATGTCGCGGCTGGTGGAGCTGAAGCTGCGCGATTTCGGCGTCGAGGCGGACGTCGTCGAGGTTCATCCCGGCCCGGTCATCACGCGCTTCGAGCTGCGCCCCGCGCCGGGCGTCAAGGTGGCGCAGGTCTCGAACCTCGCCAAGGACCTCGCGCGGGCGCTGTCCGCGGTCAGCGTGCGGATCGTCGAGGTGATCCCGGGCAAGTCCACGATGGGGCTCGAGATCCCGAACGAAAAGCGCGAGCTGGTGACGCTCGGCGAGATCATCAAGTCCACCGCCTACGACGAGATGGCCTCGCCGCTCGCGCTGGTGCTCGGCAAGGACATCGGCGGCAATCCGGTCGTAGCCGATCTGAGCCGGATGCCCCACCTGCTGGTCGGCGGCACGACGGGCTCGGGCAAGTCCACCGCCGTCAACGCGATGGTGCTCTCGCTGCTCTACAAGTCCACCGCCGAGCAGGTGCGGCTGATCATGATCGACCCGAAGATGCTGGAGCTCTCGGTCTACGAGGGCATCCCGCACCTGCTCGCGCCGGTCGTGACCGACATGAAGCAGGCGGCGAACGCGCTGCGCTGGTGCGTCG
>CAZKLS010000160.1:0-5132 GCA_964553405.1 uncultured Steroidobacteraceae bacterium | reverse complement strand
CCTAGGTGTCGCGTTCTCAGTTGCCAATGCCCTCACCCCAACCCTCTCCCGCTGCGCGGGCGAGGGAGCGGACCCTCACCCCGACCCTCTCCCGCAGAGCGGGAGAGGGGGCAGGACCCTCACCCCAACCCTCTCCCGTAGAGCGGGCGAGGGAGAAGGGCCCTCACCCCGGCCCTCTCCCGCTCTGCGGGAGAGGGTGCCCGGAGGGCGGGTGAGGGCTCCGAAGGGCCGGTGAGGGTGCCCGTCACGTCCGCGATTACCGTGCTGAACCGCGTGCGCCCGCCTCGACCCGGGGAAACACCCACAGCAGACCGAGCGCGAGAAAGCAGACGACCACGGCGAAAGCGAGCATCGGGAAAGGCGTGTCGGTCGGAAAGACGCCCATCGCCTGCACGCAGGCGGAGCCGATCAGCATCTGCAGGAAGCCGATCGTGCTCGAGCCGACGCCGGCGTGCTGTGGTTCGAGGCTCACCGCGGAGGCGATCACGTTGGGCAGCGCGAGCCCCTGGCCGTAGGACAGCACCGCAATGGGCACGAATATCCACAGTGGATGACGGAAGCCGAGCGCGACGAAGCCCAGCGCCGCGACCGCGCCGGCCACCTGCAGCAGCACGCCGTTCAGCACCACCCAGTGCAGGTCGTGACGCGACTGCAGACGACTCACCGACCAGTTGCCGAAGAAATAGCCCAGCGCGACGAACAGGTAATAGAAGCCGTACTCGGTGGGCGGCCGGCCGAGCGCGGAGACCATCACGTAGGGGGCCAGCGAGATGAAGACCAGGAAGGTCGCGTAGATCGCGCCGCTCTGCAGCACGCAGCCCACGAACATCGGGCGGCGCAGCAGCCTCCAGCCGGTCGCCAGCATGTCGCGTCCGCTCGGCGGGACCGTGCCCGCGCGCCGGGTCTCCGGCAGGTGACGGTATGCAGCGAAGCCGATCGCGCCGGCCGCCACGACCAGCGCGACGAAGATCGAGCGCCAGCCAAAGCCGGCCGCGAGGTAACCGCCGAGCACCGGGGCGAGCATGTTGCCCAGCACCGCCACCATGGTCAGCTGCGCGAGCGTCTTCGCCATCCGCTCGGTCGGGTACAGGTCCGTGACGATCGCGCGCGCGACGACCATGCCAGTGGCCGTGCCGAAGGCCTGCAGCGCCCGCCCGACCACCAGCAGCGGCAGGCTCCACGCCACGAGGCCCACCACCGCGCCGATCACCAGGATGCCAAGACCCGAGAGCACTGCGGCGCGGCGGCCGTAGCGGTCGGAGAAGGGGCCCCAGAACAGGAGTCCCACCGCGAACAGCACCAGCGCGATCGAGAACGTGGACTGCACCTCGGCGACGCTGGCGCCGAAGTGTTCGCGGATCAGCGGCAGGACCGGCAGGTAGAGGTTCGTCGCGATCGGGCCGAGCGCCGTCACCGCCGCCAGCAGCACCAGCAGCGCACGGTCCGAAAGCGGCTGGCTCAAGCCTCGATTCCGGCGATGCAGAGGTACTTGAGCTCGGTGTAATCCAGGATGCCGTACTTGGAGCCTTCACGGCCCATGCCGGACTCCTTGACGCCGCCGAACGGGGCCACTTCGGTCGAAATCAGGCCCGTGTTCAGCCCGACGATGCCGTATTCGAGTCCCTCCGCGACGCGGAAGGCGCGCGCAAGGTCACGCGTATAGAAGTAGGACGCGAGACCGAACTCCGTGTCGTTCGCCATCCTGACCGCTTCCTTCTCGTCCTTGAAGCCGAAGATCGGCGCCACGGGTCCGAAGGTCTCTTCGCGTGCGACCAGCATGTTCGGCTTGACCCGCGTGATCACGGTGGGCTCGAAGAACGTGCCGCCGAGCGAGTGACGCTTGCCTCCGCAGGCGACCTTGCCGCCCTTGGCGAGCGCATCGGCGATGTGCTCTTCCACCTTAGCGACGGCGGCATCGTCGATCAGCGGTCCCTGGTCCGTCACCCCCTTGAGTCCGTCCCCGATGCGCAGCTTGCGCACGGCCTCGACCAGCTTGGCCACGAACACGTCGTATACGCCTTCCTGCACCAGCAGGCGGTTCGCGCACACGCAGGTCTGGCCGGTGTTGCGGTACTTGCTCGCGATCGCGCCCTCGACCGCCGCGTCGAGGTCCGCGTCGTCGAAAACGATGAACGGCGCGTTGCCGCCGAGCTCGAGCGAGAGCTTCTTCAGCGTCCCGGCGCACTGGGCCATCAGCTTCTTGCCGATCTCGGTCGAGCCGGTGAAGGTGAGCTTGCGTACGATCGGGTTGGAGGTCATCTCGCCACCGATCGCCGTCGCCGAGCCGGTGACGACGTTGAACACGCCGGCCGGGATTCCCGCGCGATGCGCGAGCTCGGCCATCGCGAGCGCCGAATACGGCGTCTGCGTGGCCGGCTTGCAGACGAACGTGCAGCCGGCGGCGAGCGCAGGCCCCGCCTTGCGCGTGATCATCGCCGAGGGGAAGTTCCAGGGCGTGATGGCGGCCACGACCCCGACCGGCTGGCGCATGACCAGGATCCGCTTGTCCGGCTGGTGGCCGGGGATCAGGTCGCCATAGACGCGCTTGCCTTCTTCCGCGAACCACTCGATGAACGAGGCGGCGTAGCCGATCTCGCCTTTCGCTTCGGCCAGCGGCTTGCCCTGCTCGGCCGTCATCAGCAGCGCCAGGTCGTCGGCGTTCGCGAGCATCAGGTCGTGCCAGCGGCGGAGCAGGCCGGCCCGGTCCTTCGCGGTCCGCGCGGCCCAGGCCGGGAACGCGGCCTGCGCGGCTTCGATCGCATGGCGGGTTTCGGCAGCGCCGAGGTCCGGCACGGTGCCGAGCGTCTCTCCGCTCGCGGGGTTCGAGACCTCGCGCGTGCCGCCGCCGTGGGCGTTCACCCAGGTGCCGTCCACGTAGCACTGCTGGCGCAGCAGGCTGGGGTCCGAGAGTTTGAGTGTCATGACTGAGGTCCTTGGGTAGCTGTCGTATGCCTGTCGCGCTCCCTCACCCGCGCTTCGGGAGAGGATCGCGGACGAGGGCAGCTTCAGCCAACGTGCTGCCGGAAGAATTCAACCGATCGATCAAACGCAAGGTGTGCGCTCGCGGCGTCGAAATCCGGGCGATCCGAGCAATTGAATCCATGCCCGGCCGGGTAAAGGTGGTAGGTGCCCGCGGGATAGGACTTCCTGATCGCCGCGACGTCGGCCGCAGAGATGTACGGGTCCTTCTCGCCGAAGTGGAACATCACCGGCGCGCGTGGCTTGTGATCCAGCACCTGCGCGATGCCGCCTCCGTAGTACGAGACTGCGGCGGCGACGTTGGTGTGGCAGGCCGACAGGTACGCCACCTTGCCGCCCCAGCAGTAGCCGACCGCGCCGACGCGACCGGCGTGGGAGACCGCATCGATCGCTGCGTTGACGTCGGCCAGTACGGCCGCGTCATCGAGCCGCCCCATCAGCGCGAGTCCGCGCTCGAGTCCGCCGGCGTCGTAGGGAAGGTCCACGTTCTTCTCGAGGCGGTCGAACATCGCTGGCGCGATCGCGAGATAGCCCTCGGCGGCGTATTGCTCCGCGACGCGACGAATGTGCGAGGTCACGCCGAAGACTTCCTGAATCACCACGATCGCGCCTCGTGCCGGGTCCTTGGGCTTCACCAGGTAGGCGGACAGGACGTTGCCGTCGGAGGCTCTAAGCTGCAGCGTGGTCATCGCGGCTCCATTGCGAGGGGTCGTCGGGGAAGACTTCAAGGATAGCAGGCGGGGTCGCCCGGAACTCGTCGGGAGAAGTACCGAGCGCCCCTTTGGGAGGCGGTGGCTGGGGCTATACTGCCCGCTGTTCCCAGTCCGGAGCCCGCCGATGCTGGTTGGAAACCAGGTGCGTCGAGTTGCGATCGTCGGCGGCCTTCGAATCCCGTTCGTCCGCGCCATGGGCGCGTATGCCGAGTGCAGCAACCAGGACATGCTGTCGGCCGTGCTCCGCGGACTCGTCACGCGCTATCGCCTGGAGGGTGAGCGCCTGGGCGACGTCGCGGCAGGCGCGGTGCTGAAGCACCCGCGCGACTTCAACCTGGTTCGCGAATGCGTGCTCGGTAGCGGCCTGTCGCCGGAGACGCCGGGCCTCGACCTGCAGCGGGCCTGCGGGACCAGCCTCGAGGCGGCCGGCGTCATCGGCATGAAGATCGCGCTCGGCCAGATCGAGGCTGGGATCGCCGGAGGCGTCGACACCGCGAGCGACGCCCCGATCGGCGTCAACGAGCGCCTGCGCCGGTTGATGCTCAGGAGCGCACGCGGGCGCACGCTTGGCCAGCGCGTTTCCCCCTGGCTCGGGCTCCGGCCCGGGCACCTCAAGCCCAGCCTGCCGGCGGTCGTGGAGCCCCGTACCGGGCTGTCGATGGGCCAGAGCTGCGAGTTGATGGCCCGGCAGTGGGGCATCAGCCGTGAATCGCAGGACGAACTGGCCCTCGAGAGTCATCGCCGCGCCGCGGCCGCCTACGACGAGGGCTTTTACTCGGACCTGCTGATCGAGTACCAGGGTATCGCCCAGGACGACAACCTGCGCCGCGACACCAGTCTCGAGCGGCTGGCCGGGCTCAGGCCCGCCTTCCCGATGGACGGGTCCGGGACGCTGACGGCCGGCAACTCGACCCCGATGACGGACGGCGCATCGGCCGTGCTGCTCGCCACCGACGACTGGGCCCGGGCGCGCGACCTGCCGGTGCAGGCGTACCTGCGCTATTTGAAGGTGGCTGCGGTGGATTTCGCCGGCGGCAAGGACGGCCTGCTGATGGCGCCGGCGTTTGCCGTGCCGCGGATGCTGGCCGATGCAGGGCTCGCGCTGCAGGACTTCGACTACTACGAGATTCACGAGGCGTTCGCCGCCCAGGTGCTGTGCACGCTCGAGGCGTGGGAATCGGCCGAGTTCTGTCGTGAGCGCCTCGGGCTGGCCGGACCGCTGGGGTCGATCGACCGGGCCCGCCTGAACGTCAAGGGCTCGAGCCTGGCGGTCGGGCACCCGTTCGCGGCCACCGGGACGCGCATCCTCGCCACCCTCGCAAAGCTCGTCGCAGAGCGCGGGACCGGCCGGGGGCTGATCTCGGTCTGCACCGCCGGCGGGATGGGCGTGACGGCGATCGTGGAGAAGTAGGCTTGCCCTCACCCCGACCCTCTCCCGCT
>CAZKLS010000159.1:0-5147 GCA_964553405.1 uncultured Steroidobacteraceae bacterium | reverse complement strand
GACGCCATGATCGAGCGGGCACGAGCCGGCGTCGACGTCGTGTTTCTCTACGACGAGCTCGGTAGCTCGGGCCTCGGCAAGAGCTACATCGGCGATCTGGAGGCCGCGGGCGTCAAGGTCTCGAACTTCAATACGACTCAAGGCCGCCGCAACAAGTTCCAGCTGAACTTCCGCAACCACCGCAAGATCGTCGTCGTGGACGGCAAGGTTGCATGGGTGGGTGGACACAACGTGGGTGACGAATATCTGGGGCTGGATCCCGAGTTCAGCCCATGGCGGGATACGCACGTGCGCCTCGAGGGCCCGGTCGCGCTGCAGGCGCAGGGTGTCGTCACCTCGGACTGGTACTGGGCGCGACGCGAGTTGCTCGACCTCAACTGGGTGCCGCAGCCGGCGGCTGACGCGGACATGATCTCGATGCTGGTTCCGACCGGCCCCGCCGATCCGCTCGAAACAGCGGGCATGTTCTTCGTGCACGCGCTGAACACCGCCAGGGAAAGAGTCTGGATCACCGCTCCGTATTTCGTCCCCGACGAAGCCGTCGTAAAGGCATTAATGCTCGCGACACTGCGGGGCGTGGACGTGCGGATTCTCGTACCCGGGAAGGGCGACAGCCTGCCAGTACAAATGGCGTCCTATTACCCCATGGAGTTGCTGGCAAAATCCGATGTGCATTTCTGCGCCTTTGAGCCCGGCTTCATGCACCAGAAGGTCATGCTGGTGGACGACCATACTTCCACCATCGGCACCCACAATTTCGATAACCGGTCATTCCGGCTGAATTTCGAGGTTGCCGCACTCGTCTACGACAGGGCGTTCAACCGTGAAGTCGAGGCTATGCTGAGGAGCGACCTCGCAAAGTGCACCCCGATCGATCCGGGCAGCTTCTCTGAAAAGCCGTGGTATTGGCGTTTCGGTGTGCGTGCCGCGCGGCTTCTCGCGCCGATCCTGTAGGTAACGCAAACCCGGTTGCCGGCGTCTTCGTGCCAGCCGCATGGGCTGTAAATGAGCGCAGGCTCGACCTGAACGGTGCAGCGGCTAGAGTTGTTGCTCGACTGGCAACAACCGAATAAGGCCGGCGAGCCAGCGCTGGTACCACCGACTGTTCGGATCCTTCTCGTAGTGGAGCCTGAAGCCGTCTCTCTCGATGAGCCATCGCAGCTTGCCGTCATCGTCCAGCAGCACGCGAAATGCATTTTCGGGCTCGATGCCCTCCACCATGTAGTCGCGCACCTGCCGCGCGAGCTCCCGGCTCTCAACGTAGATTCCGGCCTCCGTGTTGATGCCTGCCGACCGCGGATCGAGATTAAAGCTCCCGATGAACACGGCCTCCCGGTCGAACACGATGGCTTTCGTATGCAGACCCGCCTTGGAATCCTTCGCGACGACTTTCTTCTCCACGGGTCCCGGAAAGGGCCGCAGTTCGTATAGCGCGACACCGGCGCGAATGAAGTCCTTGCGATATTTCGAGTACCCGGCATGCGCAGCAAGCACGTCGTTCGCCGCTAGCGAGTTGGTCAGGGCACGCACTTTGACCCCGCGCTCGCTCAGCCTTCTCGCTGCCTCGACACCACGATCCCGCGGCACGAAGTAGGCGGACTCGACCAGCAATTCGTGTTCGAGATTCTGAAGCCGTTCATACAGCGCAGCGTCCATTCGGCCGGGCGAAGTGCCCTCATAGATCGATGAGGGATCCTCCCAGATAATCTTGCCCGGCGCCCAAACGAGATCCGAGAAGATCTCATCAAGCCTGTCAAGCAGGCTTTGGGTATCTGTTTCGATCGGGAACGGATAGTTGTCCGTGGCCATCAGTTCGCGCATGGCCTGGACCGCCGAGAGATGATCCGCCTCCGTGTGAGCGCGGTCCACGAGCTCGGCAACCGGAATCGACCAAGGACCATTCCAGAACCGGTCGAAGACATTGGACGTCTCACGCACGATCGGGCCGGCACCGACGATGTCCAGGTCCCGGAAGTTCGACTCGGTGTGGGACTCAAAGTAGTGAGCCCCGATGTTGCGCCCCCCCACCAGCGACAGCGCGTTGTCCATGATCATCATCTTGTTGTGCATACGATGATTGACGCGTTTGAGATCCGTCACGAAGTCCATGAACCGGAACCGCCGGTACTTGAAGGGGTTGAAGATCCGAACCTCGATGTTGGGGTGGGCATCGAGCGCGGCAACAACTGCGTCACGCCCAGACAGGTTGATATCGTCCACCAGAACACGCACCCGTACGCCCCGGTCGGCGGCGCGCACGAGCCGGTCGGTCAGGATCCGGCCAGTCGCATCGGCCTCCCAGATGTAATACTGGATATCGAGGCTCCTTTCCGCGAGATCTGCCAGCGCAATCCTGGCGGCCAGTGCCGGCTGGCCGTAACGGATGATCGCGAATCCCGACTCGCCCGGGTGATCGGCAGCGAGTTCGGCGAGTCGCGCACCAATCGCGGTTGATTCGTGCTCGGCGAACGCCGTCGTTTCTGGCATGTCAGTTACCTGTGGCCTGTCGGAGTCGCAGCCGGCGACCGACCAGGAAAGCAGCAATAGGGTGGCAAGACCCGTCAGAAATCGGACATTCCGTAGACCGTTCATGGTCGGGCTCGGCGAACTACTTCTTCGCCTCTATCGTGCGAGTTGCGACCTTGCGACCAAGGTCCTCGGTGGCATCGTCCACCTTGTCTTCCATCCGGTCCAGAGGTCCCTTGTCGATGGCCTTGTCGAGGGCCTGGTCGACTTCCTCGGCGAACTCGTTCTTTGCGTATCCGGTCGCTCCCTTGACGGCTGCTTCTTTGGCTCCCATCGATGTTTTCCTCATGCGTGGAGTTGGGTTGACCGCAGTTCCGTGCGGTGCGAGCACGACTGAATGAGACGGATGACGCAAATGTGTAGGTGAATCAAACCACATGACCGGTGATTTTTACACCTGCCTCCTCCGCCAGAGCATTGATGTCGAGGATTCTGACCAGGCCATGGCGCGTCTCGATCAATCCGCGCTTCACGAAATCGTCCAGCACGGTCGACACCACTGAGCGTGACAGGTTGCAAAGCTGCCCGAGCTCCACTTGCGTAATGTCAAGATCGGTGGCGATGATCCCTGGGAATGAAGGGATCCTGGCCCCGCAAATGCGCATGAGAACCGCTGCCACCCTGGCCGGGACATGCCCGAGGGTACAGCCATGCAAGTGACAGACCGCGCCTACATTAGCCCGATCTGGTACACGCCGTAAGGCGTGGGCTTGTTCGCGACGCCGGCGGCGGGATCGCCGCAGCAAGGTTCACGTGTACTCCTGGGGACGCCGATTCCCCGGATTGTCGCGACAGTTGGCCACGGCTCTCGATACTGGTCAATCCAGTTCGAAATTGCCTTCGTGCGTGAATCCGTACTTGAACCCAAGCGCAAAGACATCCTCCCCGGGCATGCCAAGGAAGTCTACGTCGTCCGCATATCGATATTCGGCGAAGAGCAACGCCTTGGGATTCAGTCGGTAATCCAGACCGACCACCACATACTGCCGTTCTGCATCAGGGTCGATCAGGCTTCCTTCAACCTTATCAGGCCGATAGTCGAGGAACCCGGCCAGCAGGCCTACACGGCCCACCTGGTACCGGCCGAAGAGCTCCAGACCTGTGGCGTCGAATACGACGGGAATCGCAATCGGTAGCTCGCCGTCGAAGCCGGGGATCCGGGCCAGGTCGCCATTAGTCTGCCGAACGTACACGCCAGCCAGCGTGACCGTATCGTGGGCATACCGAAGTCCAAGCGCTACATACTTGGAATCCCCATTCAGCCCGAGCAGCCGGCCCTTCAAGGCATCTTCACGCATTGAATACGTATAGGCCGCGCCGGCGGTCAGGCCTGGAAGGACTTCCGCTTTCGCGGAGACGCCCAGACCATCGATGAACTCGCGGTTGGAGAGGTTCTGCATCTGGACCTGCAGGCCGATGTCCAGTCTGTCGAAGAATCGATTGCGGTAGATCACGGCAGAATCGGCGCGCCCGGTGCCCGTCACGCCGCCGTCGGTCCCTGCGTTGAAGGTAGCGCTGGCGTCCGCCCCGAAGACGTTGAAGGCATCGGTAAAGGAAGTGATGTCATAGTGCACAGCCCATTGCTTGCCAAGGGTCAGCCTTCCTGCCTCACCAAAGTCCAACCCGATGTAGCCGAGCCTGTTGGAGAAAGACTGACTGGAGACCGAGTCCAGAAGCACAAAGCCACTACTGGTGGACTCTCCTGCGTTCAACTCGGTGCGACTCCCCGCGAAGTTGACCGCCCATTCGGCAGCCGCAAAGAGGCGGACTGACTCGCCATATTCGTAGCCAAAGCGGATACGGGAGGCGGCATCCTGCAGTTCCGCTTCGCCATCGCGCCCGACAGCCTGGACACCAAACCGCGCGTAAGCGTCAAACTTGCCGAGGTCGCCAGGAGGGGGCGCCAGCTCATCCGGGCGTACCGCGGCAGGGGCGATGTCCACCGTGCCGCCTGACCGCGCCTCGACGCGCTGGTTCTCGGCCGCTTCGTTGCCCAGGATGAAACGGCCTCCGCATCCCTCGGTGACCCATACGCCCTGCGCGTCATAGCCCCAGTTCCGCCCCAGCAAGCAGGTTGCACTGCCAAGGGATTGCTGAAGCGCGACCCCGCCCATCGTATAGCCCGGACAGTGCTGCCGGTCACCCTGCGTGGAAACACAGGTGACCGTGTTGAGCACCGCGTCATCGGGGACGCTCGCCACGCTCGCCAGCGCAACAGCCGCCAGAAATATTCCCGGCGTGGCAGCACACGCCAGTGTCCGGGGTGTTGACCTGGGCAGGGTCATGACGGTCGAAACCTTCCCACCAACACGAGGCCGTACGGCCGAACTGGTCCCAAGCATAACAAAGCGTCGTTGCCTGTCGCCGGCCATCGGGCTGGCCGATGCGCGGATCGGTGTCGCTCCGGTATTGCTGAGTTAATTCTCTGCTGCTGCGTGCCCCGGCCGGGTTGGCCGTCAGATCGCAGCTGCCCAGTCCCATGACGCAAAGGCGCTCCGACGTAGTCCCCGGTAGTGAGCCGCCGCCACCAAATGACGGCCCAGGTTGAAGAGGTTTGAGACGGCGGCGTGGACGGAGACGAACCGCTGCGCTTGAGACATGGATTGGAACCGCCTCATGCC
>CAZKLS010000158.1:0-5179 GCA_964553405.1 uncultured Steroidobacteraceae bacterium | reverse complement strand
CAAGGTGCACACGACCGTCTGGTTGCCGGACCGCAAGATCGTCTTCACCACCCTGCTGTGGAGCGCGCCGCCGCAGCTCTACTCGCTGCGCGGCGACGTGTTCCGCGACCCGCGCGAGTGGATCGCCGGACTCAAGTTCACGCGCGACCTGAACCCGGAGGTGCTGGTCTCGGCCGCCTCCCGGCCCGTCGTCGGGGCCGCGAACGTCCGTGCAACGCTGGAAGCCTATCTCGATGGGGCGAGCTTCGTGCTCGACCAGTCGCTGCGGGGAATCCTCGGCGGACTCGGGCCGGACGACCTGCGTCACTTCGTGCGGTTCCCGAAGTACCTCGACGAGGCGCCGATCAACCTGCAGTCGTATGGCGAGATCTCGACCTACCCGCCGGCCATCTTCTACCAGGCGGTCGGCTGGTACGACAACGATGCCGCCAACCTCAAGCCGCTCGCGCCGGTCGACGAGGCGCGACGCCTGGTTCCGCTGCTCGGCGGCCGCGACAAGGTCCTCGAGGCCGGTCGCGCGGCCTTCGAGCGCAAGGAATACTCGTGGGCCGCGCAGCTCGCGAACCAGGTCTACCTGCTCGACCCGCAGGACGCCCAGGCGCGGCAACTGAAGGCGGACGCGCTGCGCCAGATGGCCTATGTCTCCACCGGTGCCAACGACCGCGCGCACCTGCTGTCGCAGGCACTGGCGCTGGAGGGCAAGGTGACCATCGCCCGGCTCATCCCGCCGACGCCGGCGCTCATCGCGGCAAATCCGGCGACCTACGTCGACTACTTCCGCATCCGGATCGACCCGGTGAAGAGCGACCAGACCGACGCACTGGTCCGCCTCGACTTCACGGACGGTACGACGGCCGGCCTGCACGTTCGCCGGGCGGTAGCGGAGTTCGTCCCCGATCCGCAGCGCTACGGACGGACACCGGACATCGTGCTTGCGATGAGCGGCGAGACCTGGGCAAAGCTGTACCTGAGCCAGGCCACCGCCAAGGAGCTGATCGGCAGCGGCGACATCAAGGTCACCTCGGGCAAGGCGTCGGAGGCCGCGCGCATCATCGACCTGTTCGACCGCTACCGGCCGGAAAAGGCCGTGGTCATTGCGCCGGCGTTCCTCGAGCACGCCCACTGACGTCCCCCCGGCTTGCGGCCGGCTGGGCGTCCCGGATGAGCGGCTCCCAACTGAGAACCTTGACCTCGGCGAACGTCCGCGGCCGGGTGCCGAAGAACAGCACGACGCGCCCTCCGTCCGTGAAGTAGGCAGCGCCGTCGGGCAGGGTCCGCGGTCGATCGGCCGGAACCGTGCCGACGCCGGTGACGAAGCCGATCTGCTCGAGGCCCCCGGAGTACATGAGGTCGTGAATCACTGCATTCCTGACCTCGTCCACGTCGGCATGCACGGGTGCCGGGGCCGCGCCTTCCGGCCGGAAGCGCCCGCCCACCGGGCGCCCCGCCTGCCCGACGGCAACCCAGCGGCCGCGGTAGTCGATCGGTGCGCGCCAGATCCGTAGCCAGTGGGACGACGCGCCGGCCTGCGCACGCTTGCGCACGACGAGATCGGGCGGACGCCCGAACAGCCACTGCCCGTTCGCGAGGTCGGCGCTGTCACGCCGGTAACCGCGCCGCGCCAGCGCCGCACCCACATCGCCGAGGCTCCCGACCAGCACCACGTTGAGCGGCTCGCCGTCGGCCGAGCCGTGCGCCGTCGTGGCGCAGCAAGGCAGCCCCTCGCGCGCTGCACGGGGCGCCTCGGGATCGTCGTACTCCGTGATCTCGGAATCGGCGTACTGGTGAATGATCTCGTGACCTTGCTGCGGCCCCCCGGGGACCGGCAGGAACAAGGTGAACGGGATCATCCGCTGGTCGCCGAGCAGGTCGACGTTCACGAGTTTCGTGACCGGCTGCGGATTGGTGTACAGCATGCCGCTGCGAGTCGCGCCCGGCGGGATCGGATTTCGAAACGCGAGCGCGTCGAAGTGCTCGTCGATCCGGTCGTTCGTCGCGCCGCCGAACCTGACGTGGACCGACCAGGCGACTTCGAGCGGCGAAAAGTAGTCGGGATCGGTGCCGGAACGCAGCAGCCACAGGCCCTGGTCCGTCTCGTTGCGAACCTCGATCCACACGGGCTGTATGCCACGTGCGACCACGTCCGTGCCGAAGATCCGGCGGCTGTCCTCGGCATCGAGCACGGCCGCACTGAGCTGCACGCCCTGGTTCGTCTGCGTCATCGCGCGCGCCCGCAGCGCCGCGATGCCCGGATCGGCCGGAACCGTCCAGGTCGCGCAGCCTGCCAGCACGATCGCCGCACCGAGCAGTGCGGCAACGGTCGACAGGGCGCGGCGCCGAACGTCTTTGGCGCTCATGGCGCGCCTTCCGGCGTTGCCCGCTCGAAGAACTGCACGTCTCCGGTATCCCACGGCAACAACTCGACGTCCGTGAGCGAGGTGGGCGTCGCGGTGAAGATGAGCACGGTGCGCAGGCCGTTCGTGTAGTACGGGTCCGCGGTGAGGTTCCTGCGCGGCGCGGATTTCGGCGCGGCGCCAACCCCCGGGACGAAACCGATCGCCCGCAGGCCCAGCGAGTACACGAGGTCTTCGGCGAGGGCGCGCGCCGCCTCGTCGACGTCCGGATCGATTTTGTGCGTGGTGAGGGTCGGGGAATGGACCGTCAACCGGCTGCCGATGTCGCGACTGACCTGGCCCACCCACACGGGCCGGCCGTGGTAGGTCATCGGACTGCGCCACAGCCGCAGGTGGTTGCGCTGGTGGATGTTGTCGCGCGCCTTCTGCATGGCGAGATCCTGCGGGCGACCGTACAGGTAGAGGTTGCTCACCGGGGCATAGGGATAACGGTCGCGGGCGAGCGCGGACCGGATCATGCGCATGACCGATCCCGACCAGGTGACCTCGGTCGGGCTCCAGCCGCGACGAATCAGCGCGGGCAAGGCGTCGTGCACGTCACCGACGATGACGAGATTGAGCGGATCCCCGTCGCGCGACCCGTCCTTGCTGGTCACGCAGCACGGCAGTGCCTCGAGCGCTGCCCGGAACGCATCGTCGCTCGTGAAGTCGGTGACGGGGACCCGTTCGAGCAGCCTGCGGCGCACGGCGGCGCTCTCGTCGTAGTCCGCGCGCAGGCCGGGGACCAGCGTGATGAACCCGAAGCTGCGGCTCCGCTCGTCGGCGAAGAGGTCGAACTGCAGGAGCTTCATGCCCTCGTGCAGGTTGGTGAGAACGAAGCCGGACACCGTCTGCCCGGCAGGCACCGGATTGCGGAAGGCGAGGTCGCGGAAGCGCCGGTCGAGCTCCTCGAGGCGCAGGGCGGGATCGGCCTGGGCCATGGCTTCCGCGGCTTCCGACGCCGGAAAGTAGTTCGGATCGAGACCCGGGAACAGCAGCCAGTACGGACGATCGTCCCGGTTCTCGATCCGGACCCAGACGGGCTGGATGAGTCGACTGGCAAGCGGCGCACCGTAGACGGCGGCGCTTTCCTCCGCCGAGAGCGCGGCCGCCGAAAGCCGCACCTTGCCCAGCACCTGGGACTCCGCACGCTCGAGGTACCCGGGATCGACCGCCCGCTCCGCGGCGATCCCGGCGCCGTGGCTCAGCAGTCCGGCGACCACGAGGATCGCGGTTGCCGCTCGCTGCATCGCAGATGGCATGGCCGCCCGCCTGTTCGATGCGACTTCCGGCTGGAAGTCTCTCCTGTGCATCGACACGTTAACTCGCGGGCGAGGCCGACGCCACCCGCCCGGGTGACCTGTGGCCCGCGGGCGTCGCGGCGGCTCGGATGCTATCCCGCGGCCGGCCTAGGTGCCGGCATCAGGACACGCTGCGCACTGGAACCCGTAGTTGTTGATCGTCAGGTTGACGACCAGGTGTCGCCTGAGCGCCATGTCGAGGCCACCGGTCAGCATGGCGTCCACGTCCTCGAGGCCGTCCATGTTGCAGGCGAGCCTGATCTTCGAGTCGAGAACCGCCGCAGTGGCGTCCCCTTTGCCGCCGCGAAATCCGACGCCGACGTAATGGGCCGGAACCTCCGCCGGCGGCGCGGTCAATCGTAGTTCTCGACCGATCCGTACATCCGGTAGCCGAAGAGCGGCGCGTCTTTGCCGCAGAGTTCCGGATGCGCATCCGCAATCCCCGGATCCGGGACCAACTCATAATGGACGACGACGCTCGACAGCGCCCTGGTGCCGACGTAGCTGCCCTTGATCGGATTGGCGCCCGCCGGAAAGGAGAATTCCCCCTCGAGCGTCGATCCCGGCGTGTCGTCGGGTTGCAGCGAGGCGGTTACGAAGTAGAACACCTGCCCCCCAGGATCGCGGCGCGTGTTGGATATCAGCGTCTCCCAGCCGTTGACCAGCTGATGATCCGTTTCGATGCGGTAGCGGAACCTCGCGCCGTACTCGACCGCGACGCCGCCTTCCTGTTCGGTCCTCACGCCGGTCTGGTCGACCGTGCAGAGCCCGGCCACGCCCTGGAAGGTCGAGGTTCGGGCATGTGCGGCCGGACAATGAGCACCCAGCGCGAGCGCCGTGGCCGCCCCGGCAATGATTGCGCGTGCGACTCCGAATGCTTCGCGCGCAGCGGACGTCATTTCGCCGATCGCAGGTGCACGTCGCGCTGCGGGAACGGTATCGAGATCCCCGCCTCGTCGAAGCGCTCCTTGACCTGCCGGGTGATGTCCCAGTACACGGTCCAGTAGTCCGCCGTCTTGGTCCACGGCCGGCAGACGAAGTTGACCGAGGAGTCCGCCAGCTCGTTGAGCCGTATCACCGGCTCCGGTTCGGCGAGCACCAGTGGATGCGCGGCGACGACCTCCTCGAGGATCCTCGCGGCCGCGTCCTCGTCGTCGTCGTAGCCGATGCCGAACACGAGGTCCACGCGACGCGTGTCGCTGACGTTGATGTTGGTGATGATGCTGCCCCAGACGTTGCTGTTGGGCACGACGATCACCTGGTTGTCGCCGGTGAGCAGCGTCGTCGACACCAGGTTCATCGCCTGGACCTTGCCGGTCACGCCGCCGACTGTCACGACGTTGCCGACGTCGAACGGCCTGTAGATCATGATCATCAAGCCGGCCGCGAAGTTGCTGAGCGTGCTCTGCATCGCGAATGCCGCGACGAAGCTCGCGCCGCCGAGCAGCGTCAGCAGCGGGGTCATCCGCAGGCCGAGCCAGGACA
>CAZKLS010000157.1:0-5362 GCA_964553405.1 uncultured Steroidobacteraceae bacterium | reverse complement strand
GTCTGCGGGTGGATCACCTTGGCGCCGAAGTAGGCGAGCTCCATCGCCTCGTTGTAGGAGAGCGCGTCGATGACCTGCGCCTCGGGCACGAGCCGCGGGTCCGCGCTCAGCACGCCGTTCACGTCGGTCCAGATCACGATCTCCGCCGCCTCGAGCAGCGAACCGAAGATCGAGGCCGAGAAGTCGCTGCCGTTGCGCCCGAGCGTCGTCTGCAGGCCCTGCGTGTCGGTCGCGATGTAGCCGGTAACGACCAGCACGCCGATGAAGTCGGCGGGCACCAGGTCCCGCACGCGCGCGCCGGACTGCTCCCAGCGGATGCCGGGCCCCATCGGTCCCCATTCCACCAGCAGCGCGCGGCGCGCGTCCAGCCACTGCACCTTGCCGTCCACCCGCGCGCGGCTCCGCAGCAGCCGCTCGAAGATGCGCGTGGACCAGAGCTCGCCGAAGCCCGCGATCAGGTCCGTCATCGTGGTCGAGGCGGCACGCACCAGCTTCACCGTCTGCAGGATCCCTGCGAGGTCCCGGCAGTCCCGGTCCAGCTCGACCACGAAGTCGTCGTAGAGCTCGCCGCTCAGCAGTTCGCGGGCGATACCGACGTGTCGCAGCCGCAGTTCCTCGATGCGGTCCTCGAGCGCCGGATCGGCCGTCTCGGCGAGCCGGATCAGCGTCAGCAGCGCGTCGGTGACCCCGCGGCACGCCGAGAGCACGACGGCCTTGCGGGTCGCGGGATCTTGCTCCACGATCTGGGCCACCCGCTCCATGCAGGCCGCATCGGCGACGCTGGTCCCGCCGAACTTATGGACTTTCCACGCTTCCACGATCTCTGGCTCCGTCGTTACCGCTCACACGGCAGCGCGGCCCGCTCGCGCTTCGGCGGCAGACGCGGCAGTGGCAGCGCACCATGGGACACCTCGTTCCAGGTTGCGGGAAACTCTAGCTTCTTGCAGCGCAACAGGCAAACGACGCACTGATGGACGGAACCGGATCACAGGCCCTGCATGCCGCGATCCTCGCCGCGGGCGAATCGAGCCGGTTCGGAAGTCCCAAGCAGCTCGCAAGACTCGGCGGCGCGCCGGTCCTGCACGAGGTGATCGCCAGCGCGTCGGCCGTCGCGGGCCAGTCGGTCAGCGTGGTGCTCGGCGCCAACGCCCAGGCCGTCGCGCCGATGCTGCGCCACTCGTCGGCCTCGATGGTGCTGAACCGCGACTGGGAAGAGGGCCTCGCGAGCTCGATCCGGCGGGCGATCCAGGCGTCGCCACCGGGCAGCGAGGCGCTGCTGCTGCTGCTCGCCGACCAGGTGGCGGTCAGCGCAGACGACCTGCGGCGACTGAAGGCGGCCTGGCGGAGAAACCCGCGGCTGATCGCGGCCGCTCTGTACGGCGGCGCTCCTGGGCTGCCGGCCATCTTCCCGCGCTGGACCTTCGGCGACCTGATGGGGCTGCGCGGCGACACGGACCCGAAGCTGGTCATCCGCCGGAACATCGACCAGGTGGTGCGCATACCGATGCAGAATGCCGGCATCGATCTCGACACGCCCGAGGACCTGCTGCTGCTCGAGGAAGCCCGGCGGCGGTCCGAGCCGCAATAGAGCCGCCTGATCGGTTATTATCGCGGCCGCGCGGGTTATGTGAACTGCGCCGGTGGATCCACATGAGAGCTGCGTCGTGAATTCGAGCGGCAGCAGATGGAGGTCGGGGACCGGGTGACTAAACTCGGTCCGGGGTTGTACTGATCGGAGAGCAGCAAATGCGGCGGAAACTCGCAACGTTGATCGTCCTCGGCAGCGGGCTGGCCCTCGCCTCGGCCGCAGCCACGGCCGGCGGCGTCAGGACACAGTTCGGCAGCGGCGCCTTCGGCCTGCCCTGGAACGCCTCGAAGGCCAGCATCCAGTCGAAGTACCCGGGCGGCCAGTGGAGCACGGACGCGAACGGCCAGGACCACTACTGCGTGCCGAGCAAGCAGACGCTGCTCAAGCTCCCGGCACCGCACCAGACCCGGGAGCTGTGCTTCGCGATGGGCTCCGACGGCACGCTCGGCAGCGTGACCGCGCACATGAACGCCTCGCTGCCGTCGCTGCTCGCGGTGGTCAACCGCTCGAGGACGACGTTCGGCGATTTCGACGCCGTGCTGCGCGACGACGCCGCGATCCAGTCGAGATCCACCGCGATGCTTTGGACCCAGGACAAGCCGTTGCTGGTCAAGGTCTCGAGCACCAACGACGAAGACGGCAGCCCGGTCGCGGTGTCGTTCACGATCTCGGACGAGGCTGCGGTGCACGCAGAGGGTGCGGCCGCGGTTTCGAACGTACCGAAGACGCCCTGATCGCCGGCGGCAGCCGGGAACGGTCAGCCGGCCTCAGGGCCGGGCGGTCAGCGCGCCGCCGCTGGCTGGCGCGGGCTCCGGCAGCTGGGGCTCCTCGACCGGCACCAGCGAGATCGAACGCCGCTCGATCCACTCGGTGAGCGTGCGCCAGGTGGCGAGATCCTCGGCCAGCAGCGCGCCCTTCATCTCGTGCAGGCCCTGCCCCGTCTCCGCCGAGCGCACGTAGGCCTGCGAATCCCTGAGCACCGCCGCGACCGGGATCTTCAGGCTGCGCAGGAACTGCATCAGCGAGTGGTACGCGCGCGTGTAGCGCCGCGCACGGTTCGCGACGATCGCGATCCGCTTCTCCGAGCGGTGTACCTTGGCCACCAGCAGCAGGTCGGCGATGCAGCGCGAGGCCGCATGGATGTCGATTTCCGACGGCAGCACCGGGACGACGATCGCGCTCGCGTCGCGGGTGATCTCCGGCATCTGGTGACCCGCGAGCGCAGCGGGCGTGTCGACGATCAGCCGCTGCGTACCGGGCGGAGCCCGCCAGGCAAACGCACGCGTGACGTTCATCCTCTGCTCGTAGGCAGCGATTGCGTGGATCGGCGGTAGATCCGCCGGCCGCACGCCCAGCCACCGCACCGAGGACGCCTGGGGGTCCATGTCCATCAGCGCCACGCTCTCACCCCGCCAGGCGTAGTAGGCCGCGAGGTTCGTGGCGACGGTCGTCTTGCCCGAGCCTCCCTTGGGATTGAGGATGACGATCTTCTGCACGTTTCCGCCGGCTTCCATTATGGGCGCACGCGGGGCCAGACCGTAGCGGACGCGCGTGTATTGGGCAAGTCTCAGCTCTCCAGCCGCAGCTTGGTCGCGATGAACTCGCCGTGGGAGACGTGCAGCAGGCCCGCCACGCGCCGGATGATGTGCTCCTCGTACTTGTGCACGACCTCGTCCGACTGGGCGACGCGCCACAGCTGCTCCATCAGCCTGAGCTTCTGCTGGTGATCGAAGGCGCGGTTGATCTGCGAGGTGTACTGGTAGAGGTCGTGCGAGTCGTCGATCTCCCCTTCGGCAGCAGCGAGGATTTCCTCGGCGTCGGCCGGATCGAGCGCGAGCAGCTCGCGCAGCGACTCGAGCACCTGGCGCCGCTCGGCGCCGGAGACGTCGAAATCCGCGCGCAGCACCTCGACCAGCAGCGCCGCGACGGCCACGCGCAGCCGGGTCTCCTGCTGCCCGGGGTCGTCGCCGGGCTCGCCGAGGTGCTTCTCCAGGAACTTCCGTACGCGTGAAATCATGCCGTCCGCAATGATACCGGAGGCTCGCTTCGAGGGCGGCAATCGGCTCTAATGCCGGCTGCCCGGCACAAGGCGAAGCTCCATGACGGATTCCAGGCGACCCAATCCAGGCCGTAAGGGCGCGCTCGACCGCTTCCTCGACCTCGTCGAGCGCATCGGCAACGCGCTGCCCGACCCGACGACGCTGTTCGCGCTGCTGGCGCTGGCGGTCATCGTGATCTCAGGCATCGCGGCCCAGTTCGACCTATCGGTCGCGCATCCGACCACCGGCGAGCCGATCGAGGCGGTCAGCCTGATGTCCGTCGAGGGCCTGCACCGGATCCTGACGGGCCTGGTGACCAATTTCACCAGCTTCGCGCCGCTCGGCACGGTGCTGGTCGCGCTGATCGGGATCGGGGTCGCGGAGTCCTCGGGGCTGATCGGGTCGCTGATGCGCCTGCTGGTGCTGAACGCACCGCGCGCGCTGCTGACGCCGGTCATCGTGTTCTCAGGCGTGCTCTCGAACGCGGCCAGCGAGGTGGGCTACGTGCTGCTGGTGCCGCTCGCGGCGCTGATCTTCGCGGCGGCCGGACGCCACCCGGTGCTCGGGCTGGCGGCCGCGTTCGCCGGGGTCTCCGGGGGCTACAGCGCCAACGTCGTGCTCGGCACGATCGACCCGCTGCTGGCCGGCCTGTCGCAGGAGGCGGCACGGATCATCGACCCGACCTACGTGGTGAGCCCGGCGGCCAACTACTACTTCATGGTCGTCTCGACCGTGCTGATCACCGGGCTCGGCTGGTGGGTGACCGAGAGGCTGGTCGCGCCCCGGCTCGCCCCGGCGGACCCCGCCGCCGGCGGCGCGACGCCCGGCGACGGCGAGTCGGTCACGCTCGAGCCGCTGTCCGCCGCGGAGAAGCGCGGCCTGCTCTATGCGTCGATCACGTTCGTCGTGCTGACCGCGATCCTGCTGATCGGGCTGCTGCCGGCTGACGGCTTCCTGCGGGAGCTCGGCACCGGCAGCGTGCTGCACTCCCCGTTCCTGCGCGGCATCGTCGCGGTGATCTTCATCTTCGGCGTCGCGCTCGGAGTCGCCTACGGCGTCGGCGCCGGGACCGTCCGCAGCGACCGGGACGTCATCAAGGGCATGAGCCAGCAGATGTCCACGCTCGGCGGCTACCTGGTGCTGGTGTTCTTCGCCGCGCAGTTCGTGGCCTTCTTCAACTGGACCAACCTCGGCCTGATCTTCGCGGTCGAGGGCGCCGAAGTGCTGAAGAGCGCCGGCCTGCACCAGGTGCCGCTGTTCCTGTCGTTCATCCTGCTGTCGGCCTTCATCAACCTGGTGATGGGCTCGGCCTCGGCGAAGTGGGCGCTGATGGCCCCGGTCTTCGTGCCGATGTTCATGCTGCTCGGCTATCCGCCCGAGGTCACGCAGACCGCCTACCGCGTCGGCGACTCGGTCACGAACGTCATCTCGCCGATGATGAGCTACTTCGCGTTGATCATCGCCTTCGTGCAGCGCTACGTGCCGAAGGCGGGAATCGGCACGCTGGTCTCGCTGATGCTGCCCTATTCGGTCACCTTCCTGATCGGCTGGTCCATCATGTTCGCCGCCTGGCTGCTGCTCGGCTGGCCCGTCGGCCCGGGAGCCGCGACCGAGATCAGCATCGCCCCCGCACAATGAGTGCGGCGGCATCGGCCGGGTCGAGCCGGCCGATGCCCTCGTGTCGCGCGCATTGGCTTAAGATCGTGCGCAGGAGGCGCCGATGACCGATTTCGCA
>CAZKLS010000156.1:0-5378 GCA_964553405.1 uncultured Steroidobacteraceae bacterium | reverse complement strand
TGTTCTGGTCCATGAACTGCGACAGCTGCGAGGACCCGAAGAACTCCTTCACCGCGGCCGCGACCGGCTTCGCGTTGATCATGTCCTGCGGCATCAGCCCCTCGCTCTCCGCGATCGTGAGCCGCTCCTTGACCGCACGCTCGACCCGCACCAGGCCGACGCGGAACGCGTTCTCGGCCATCTCGCCCACGCTCCTGACGCGGCGGTTGCCGAGATGGTCGATGTCGTCGACGGTGCCGTTGCCGTTCCTGATGTCGATCAGCGTGCGCAGCACGTCGATGACATCCGACGTGTCGCCGAGCTGCCCGGTCAGTTCCTTCGCGAGGTCGTCGCCACGCCGGCCGAAGTACAGCGAGTCGTACAGCACGCCGGGGCCGAGCACGTCGGTGCGTCCCACCCGTCGGTTGAACTTCATGCGGCCCACGGCCGACAGGTCGTAGCGCTCCGGGTTGAAGAACAGGTTCTGGAACAGGTTCTCGGCCGCGTCGCGCGTGGGCGGCTCGCCCGGGCGCATCATCCGGTAGATCTCGACCAGCGCCTCGAGCCGGCTCTTGGTCGGGTCGATGCGCAGCGTGTCGGAGATGAACGGGCCGCGATCGAGGTCGTTGACGTACAGCGTGCGGACCTCGGTGATTCCGGCCTGCACGAGCTTGGTGATCGTCGCCGAAGCGAGGACCTCGTTGGCCTTGGCGAGGATCTCGCCGGTCTCGGTGTTGACGACGTCGTGCGCCAGCACCTTGCCGACCACGTAGTCCATCGGGACCGCCATCCGCTGGATGCCGGCCTCTTCGAGCTGGCGGACGTGCCGCGCGGTGATGCGCCGGCCCTCCTCGACGATGACCTTGTCGCCGACCCGGATCTCGAAGCTGGCCGTCTCGCCCCGCAGGCGCTGCGGGACCAGCTCGAACTCGATGCCGCCCTCGGACAGGTAGAACGTGTTCTTGTCGAAGAACAGGTCGAGCACCTGCTCGTCGCTGTAGCCGAGCGCGCGCAGCAGGATGGTGACCGGCAGCTTGCGGCGGCGGTCGATGCGCGCGAACACGCAGTCCTTGGCGTCGAACTCGAAGTCGAGCCAGGAGCCGCGATAGGGGATCACGCGGGCCGAGAACAGCAGCTTGCCCGAGCTGTGGGTCTTGCCGCGGTCGTGGTCGAAGAACACGCCCGGGCTGCGGTGCAGCTGCGAGACGATCACGCGCTCGGTGCCGTTCACGACGAACGTGCCGTTGTCGGTCATCAGCGGCAGCTCGCCGAGGTAAACCTCCTGCTCCCGGATGTCCTTCACCGGCTTCTTCGCGCCCGGCGCGTCCTTGTCGAACACGACGAGCCGGACCTTGACCCGCAGCGGCGCTGCGTAGGTGAGCCCGCGCAGCTGGCATTCCTTCACGTCGAACACCGGCTCGCCGAGCCGGTAACTGACGTACTCCAGCATCGCGTTCCCGGAATAGCTCACGATCGGGAAGACGCTGCGGAACGCCGCGTGCAGGCCGGCCTCCTCGCGACTGCCCTCCGAAACCTCCGCCTGGAGGAACTTCCGGTAGGAGTCGAGCTGGATGGCGAGCAGGTAAGGCGTCTCGAGGATGCTCGACCGCTTGCCGAAATCCTTGCGAATGCGCTTTTTCTCGGTGAAGGAATATGCCATTGCGATCACCCTCTCATGGCCGCCACTGCGGCCCCGCTGCGCGCAGCAGTTGAAAACAGAAAACGGGCGCACCGGCCGGTGGCTGCGTGCCGCCGGCCGGTGCACCGGGCGAAGTGCCCGAAGCCGCGCATCGCGGTTACTTGATCTCCGCGGCCGCGCCGGCTTCCTCGAGCTTCTTCTTGATCGCCTCGGCGTCGGCCTTCGGCACGTCTTCCTTGACGACCGAGGGCACGCCCTCGACGAGGTCCTTGGCCTCCTTCAGGCCGAGGCCGGTGATCTCGCGGATCACCTTGATGACGCTGACCTTGTTCGCGCCGAAGCTGGTCATCGTGACCGTGAACTCCGTCTGCTCCTCCGCGGCGGGCGCCGCGGCAGCCGCACCCGCGCCGACGGCCGCGACTGCGACCGGGGCGGCAGCGCTGACGCCGAACTTGTCTTCCATCATCTTGACGAGGTCGACGATCTCCAGAACCGTCATGTTGGAGATCGCTTCGAGAATTTCTTCCTTGCTGGCAGCCATTGTCGTGACTCCTGTTGAGTTGGTTGATACCCGATGTCGTTGCCGGCCGCCTCAGGCGGCCGCCTGTTTCTGGTCCTTGACCGCGGCGACGGCCCGTACGAGCTGGGCGTGTGGTTCCGCCAGCGTCCGCACGAACTTCTCCACCGGCGCCTTGATCACGCGGAGCAGCTGAGACAGCGCTTCGTCCCGCGTCGGCAGGCTCGCAACCCGCTCGATGTCCTTCCCCGGCAGCACGCTTCCGCCGATCGAGACGAGTGTCGCGACCAGCTTGTCGTTCTCCCTGGAGAAATTCCTGATCAGGCGCGCCGCAGCGCCCGGGTCGTCCTGCGAAAAGGCGAGGATCAGCGGACCCTTGAGCTGGTCGCCGACGCATTCGAACTGCGTTCCGGCGACGGCCCGTCGGGCCAGCGTGTTCTTCACCACGCGTAGGTAGACCTGGGAGGCACGGGCTCGGGCGCGCAAGTCGGTCAACTGCGCGACCGAAAGCCCCCGGTACTCCGCGGCGACGACGGACTGCGCGGTCTGCGCAACCTCGCCCACCTCGGCGACCAGTGCCTTCTTGTCTTCCAGTCTGAGCGCCATGTGTTCCTCCTGGACTGAAGATCCGTTTGAAACGAACGCCCGTCCCTGAGCGTCCACCCTTCTCTCTAGAAGGCGGCGACCTTCACCAGTGAAGCACTGACTCGGGTACCACCATCTGCGCAGGCGGCCATTAAGGGGAGCGCAAAGCCTCCCCGCCTGCGGTCTTCGATGATGACCGTACCGGCACTGCAACCCGCCGAAGCGGGCGGCCGCCGGAACGGCCCTGCATCAAACCTTTAGCGTCCTGCCCCGGCTCAGCCGAGACTGGACTGATCCACGCGCACGCCCGGGCCCATCGTCGAGGACACCGCGACGCGCTTCAGATAGACGCCCTTGGCGGCCGAAGGCTTCGCCTTCTGCAGGTCGGCCAGCAGCGCATTCAGGTTCTCCTTCAGCGCCTGCACCTCGAAACTGGCCTTGCCGATCGTCGCGTGCACGACGCCGCCCTTGTCGGCCCGGAAGCGGACCTGGCCGGCCTTGGCATTGCGGACCGCGGTCGCAACGTCGGGCGTCACGGTACCCACCTTGGGGTTCGGCATCAGGCCGCGAGGACCCAGGATCTGGCCGAGCTGTCCCACGACGCGCATCGCGTCCGGGCTGGCCACGACCACGTCGAAATTCAGCTCTCCGGCCTTCACCTTCTCGGCGAGGTCCTCGAGGCCGACGATGTCGGCACCCGCCTCGGTCGCCGCGTCGGCGTTCTTGCCGGACGTGAACACCGCCACGCGCACGGACTTGCCGGTGCCGTTCGGCAGCACGGTCGAGCCACGCACCTGCTGGTCGGACTTGGTCGGATCGACGCCGAGGTTGACCGAAACGTCCACGCTCTCGTCGAACTTGGCGGTCGCCAGCTCCTTGACCAGCGCGAGCGCCTCGTCGATCGGGTAGTACCTGGCGGAGGTGACCTTGTCAGCCCAGCCCTTCATGCGCTTTGCGACGGCGACCATCTCAGACTCCCTCCACGTCGACGCCCATGCTGCGGGCGCTGCCGGCGATGGTGCGCACGGCCGCGTCGAGGTCGGCGGCGGTCAGGTCCGGCTGCTTGGTCTTGGCGATCTCCTCCAGCTGCTGCCGGGTGATCCGCCCCACCTTGGCCGTGTTCGGCGTGCCGCTGCCCTTCTCGAGGCCGAGCGCCTTGCGGATCAGCACCGACGCCGGCGGCGTCTTCATGATGAAAGTGAAGCTGCGGTCGCTGTAGACCGTGATCACGACCGGGATCGGCAGCCCCTTCTCGACGTTCTGCGTCTGCGCATTGAACTGCTTGCAGAACTCCATGATGTTGACGCCCTGCTGACCGAGCGCCGGCCCGATCGGCGGACTGGGGTTCGCCTGGCCTGCCGGCACCTGCAGTTTCACGTAGCCTTGGACTTTCTTCGCCATCTCTCACCTCTGTGGGTTCGAACGCCCCGAAGGGCTCCCCGTTACGACTGCGGATAGTGACTAGTGACTCGCGGATAGTGGGGAATGTCCCTCACGTCCCGCGTCCTCTGCTCACCATCCGCTAATCACTAGTCCCTAGTCCGCCTCAGGCCTTCTCGACCTGGCTGAAATCCAGTTCCACCGGCGTCGAGCGCCCGAGGATCTGCACCGCCACCTGCAGGCGGCTCTTCTCGTAGTTCACCGACTCGACGACGCCGTTGAAGTCGTTGAACGGGCCGTCCGTCACCCGGACCACCTCGCCCGGCTCGAACAGCACCTTCGGGCGCGGCTTCTCGGCGCCCTCCTCGACCCGGCGCAGGATGGCGTTCGCCTCCTTCTCCGTGATCGGCGCGGGCTTCTCCGGCGTGCCGCCGATGAAGCCGAGGACCTTGGGCGTCTCCTTCACGAGGTGCCAGGTCTCGTCGTCCATCTCCATCTGCACGAGCACGTAGCCCGGGAAGAACTTGCGCTCGCTCTTGCGCTTCTGGCCCTCGCGCATCTCGACCACTTCCTCGGTCGGGACGAGGACCTCGCCGAACTTGTGCTCAAGCCCGTGGAGCTTGACCCGGTCCTTCAGGCTCGAGGCGACCTTGTGCTCGAAGTTCGAGTAGGCATGGACGACGTACCAGCGCAGTGCCACGGCCTCAGCCTCCCTGTCCCGTAAGGTGCCGCGTCGCCCAGGCCAGGCCCATGTCGACCAGCCAGAAGAACACGCCCAGCAACAGCACGAAAACGAACACCACCAGCGTGGTCTGCAGCGTCTCCTGGCGGGTCGGCCAGACCATCTTGCGGAGCTCGACGCGCGAGCCCTGGATGTACGCCCACAGCACCTGGCCCTGCTGCGACCAGAACAGGAAGGCGGCGCCGAGCCCCAGGCCCGCGAGGACCATGAGGATGCGCGCGGCCGTCGGGACCTCGGTGAACCAGTAGTAGCCGGCGATCCCCGCCAGCAGCACGGCAATCGCCAGCACCAGCTTCGCGGTGTCGACGATCGTCGGCCCACCCTTTTCGGCTTGCTCGATCATGAGTACCCGTTGTCGTCCTGTTCGTCCTGTGCCACCCGGAGGGTGGCAGGGCAGGAGGGAATCGAACCCCCAACCTGCGGTTTTGGAGACCGCCGCTCTGCCAATTGAGCTACTGGCCTGCGCGTAAGGCTGCCCGTTACTTGAGGATCTTGGTGACGACGCCGGCGCCGACCGTACGCCCACCCTCGCGGAT
>CAZKLS010000155.1:0-5453 GCA_964553405.1 uncultured Steroidobacteraceae bacterium | reverse complement strand
TACGACCCGTTCACCCGCAACCACGAGCGGATGATCGTCATGGACGTGCGCTCCGCCGAACTGACCAAGTACGCGGCGAACGCGATGCTCGCCACGAAGATCAGCTTCATGAACGAGATTGCGAACCTGGCCGAGCGCATGGGCGCCGACGTCGAGAAGGTCCGACTCGGAATCGGCTCCGACCCCCGGATCGGGTACAGCTTCATCTACCCCGGGGCCGGCTACGGTGGCTCCTGCTTCCCGAAGGACGTCAAGGCCCTGATCCACAGCGCCGGCGAACTCGACTTCGACGCCGAAGTGCTCCGGTCCGTCGAGTCGGTCAACAAGCGCCAGAAGCAGGTGCTGTTCGGCAAGCTGAATGCATTCTTCGACGGCAAGCTCCAGGGCCGCACGATCGCAGTCTGGGGGCTCGCGTTCAAGCCGAACACCGACGACATGCGTGAGGCGCCCAGCCGGGACCTGCTGGAGGCGCTGTGGAGTGCTGGAGCCTCGGTGCGCGCCTACGATCCCGTTGCAATGGACGAGGCGCGCCGCATCTATGGCGACCGCTCCGGGCTCGTGCTGACCTCGAGCGCAGAGCAGGCACTCGAGGGCGCGGACGCGCTGGTGCTGGTGACCGAATGGCAGGAATTCCGCAGCCCCGACTTCGAGATGATCCGGGACGCACTGAACCACCCGGTGATATTCGACGGCCGCAACGTCTACGAGCCGGGTTTCGTCACCAGCTTCGGGCTCCGCTACTTCGGCATCGGTCGCGGCGAAGCGCTGCCGGTCTGAGTGCCGCGGCCGCCTCGGGCCGGCCCTCTCCCGGGCCGGTGGCCCGGGGGAGGGTGGTGAGGCCAAGCCGGGTCGATCCGCTAGCCCAGCTGCTTCTGCAGCTCGGGCAGGATCGTGAACAGGTCGCCGACCAGCCCGAAGTCCGCGACCTCGAAGATCGGCGCCTCACCGTCCTTGTTGATCGCGACGATCGTCCGCGCGTCCTTGATGCCGGTCATGTGCTGGATCGCACCCGAAATGCCGATCGCGATGTACAGCTCAGGGGCGATGATCTTGCCCGTCTGGCCGACCTGCAGGTCGTTCGGCACATAGCCGGCGTCCACGGCTGCCCGGGAGGCGCCGACCGCGGCGCCGAGCTTGTCCGCCAGGTCGTAGATCAGCTTGAAGTTCTCCTCGCTGCCGAGCGCACGACCGCCGGCGACGACCCGGGACGCCGTCTGAAGGTCCGGCCGGTCCGTCGCCGCGGCTGAGCGGGACACGAAGCGCGTGTGATCCGGCAGCGGTACGTCGACCGCGACCTTCTCTACCGCCGCAGAGCCGCCCTGGGCCGCCGATTCGAAGGATGCGACGCGTACCGTTGCGACGATCTTCGTGCCTTCGGGAACCTCCAGCGTCAGCACCGCGTTGCCGGCATAAACCGGCCGCTTGAACTGCCGCGCGCCCAGGACGGCCATCACGTCACTGACCTGCCCGACACCGAGCAGCGCTGCGACGCGTGGCAGCAGGTCCCGGCCGAAGGTCGTCGACGGCCCGAGCAGGTAGTCGTAGTCGGCCGCGAGCTTTGCCAGCTGTGGGGCCTGTATGGCCGCGACAGGCTCGGCGTTGGCCGGGTTCTCGACCAGCAGCACCTTGCCGACGCCCTGCAGGGCTGCCGCCTCGGCTGCGACGGCGGCGCCGTCGGCAGCAAGGACCGCGATGTCAACCGAAGCGCCGGGAATCTGGGCCGCGCAGCTCAGGCACTTCGAGGTGCTTGCGTTGAGCTTCTTGCCGTCGTGCTCGGCAATGATCAGGATCTTGCTCATTACACCAACCCCTTCTTCTTCAGCCCTTCGACGAGTTCCGCAACGTCCTTGACCATGATGCCTTTCTGGCGCTGCGGCGGCGGTTCGACGGACATCGTCTGGTAGGCAGTGGCTCCCGTGACGCCGAGCTCGTCGAGGCTCAGCGTGTCGAGCGGCTTCTTCTTCGCCTTCATGATGTCGGGGAGCTTGACGTAGCGCGGCTCGTTCAGCCGAAGATCGACCGTGAACACGGCCGGAAGGTCCAGTTCCAGCGTCTCGAGGCCGGCGTCGACCTCGCGAGTGGCGGTCGCCTTGCCGTCGGTGATCTCGATCTTGGAGCAGGCTACCGCCTGCGGCCGGTCCCAGAGCGCAGCGAGCATTGGACCCGACTGGCCGTTGTCGTCGTCAATCGCCTGCTTGCCCAGCAGCACGGCCAGCGGAGACTCGCGATCCACCAGTTTCTTGAACACCTGCGCCACCGTGTAGGAGCCGAGTGCCGCGTCTGTCTGGACCAGGATTGCCCGGTCCGCGCCCATCGCGAGCGCGGTGCGCAGCTGTTGCTGTGCATCCGACGGCCCGATGCTGATGGCCAGCACCTCGTCTGCCAGGCCCCGCTCCTTGATGCGGAGTGCCTCCTCCAGCGCGATCTCGTCGAAGGGGTTGATGCTCATCTTGACCCCCTCGGTGACTACGCCCGAATTGTCCGGCTTGACCCGGATCCGGACGTTGTAGTCAACCACGCGCTTCACGCCAACCATGATTCTGCGCACGCGCCCGTCTCCTCTGCTCTGCATGAATAATCGTTGCAACGCAACATGATACCAGCCCCGGCCGGGTGCGCGGCTGGCACCGGGCAGGGCCGCTGGAGCGGACTGGCCATGGGTTGCCGGAGGTCTGCAGCCCGGGGACCGTCCGGAGATCCGGTGCGATCTTCAGCTTCTCCAGCCGCGTCGCTCTTCCAGATCGCGCGTCAGATTCAGGAGCCTGCGATAGCTCTCGTAGCGCCGGGCGTGGATCCGACCCGCCTCGACGGCCTCCCTGACCGCGCACTGGGGCTCCTGGAAGTGCAGGCAGTCGAGAAACCGGCATCCCGGTGCCAGCTCAGCGATCTCGGAGAAACCGGCTTGCACGTAGCGCAGCGGCACGACCGGGGGCGCGTAATCCCGCACGCCCGGGGAGTCGGCCAGTTCGCCCCAGGGCAGCCGGAGGATGGCAGAGGAGACCGTCGTGTGCCGGCCTTCGCCCGACGACTCGGACAGACTGCCCGTCGCCCGGGCCTGCTCGCCGGCGAGCGCGTTCAGAAGCGACGATTTACCCACCCCGGACTGTCCCGCGAGCATGCTGCGCTTGCCGGAGAGGGCCTTCTTCAGTTCCTCGAGGCCGAGCCCGGTTCGGGCAGACACCTTGAGGGTCGGAAGATCGAGTCCCGCAAAGCCATCGAGAAACGACAGAGCCGAGTTCTCTGGTGGCAGGTCGGCCTTGTTGACGATCAGCAGCGACCCGATCCCGGCGAACGCAGCCCCTGCGAGATACCTGTCGATGATGAACGGGTCGCACGGCGGACGCGGCGCGACGACGACGCAGAGCTGGTCCAGGTTCGCGGCGATCGTTTCTTCGACGCCACGACTGTCGCTGCGCGACAGCGCGTTGCGCCGAGGTAGTCGTTCCACGACCGTCCAGTCATCGGCACCGTGGCCCCGTTCGATCTGGACCTCGTCGCCTGCCACGACCGCCAGCCTGCGGCCCTTCAGCTTGCAGGGGAGGGTCTCTCCATCGGCCGCTTCGACGAGCACCCTGCGTCCATAGGACTCGACCACGGTTCCCCGCTTGCTGCCGACCATCACGCCTCAGCAGGCGAGCCGAACGCTGCAGTCCGCCCTGGCTCGAGGCGGGCCACGCGGCGAACCGGCGGGGGGTGCGAGTCGTAGAAGGCGGAGTAGACCGGGTCGGGCGTCAATGTGCTCGCGTTGTCGCGGTAAAGGGCTACCAGGGCCTCGGCGAGGCCGGAGGCGTCACTGTGCTCGGCTGCGAAGGCGTCGGCCTGGAATTCGTGCCGGCGCGACCATGCCGCCAGCGCCGGCGAAATGGCCCAGGTAAAGACCGGTGAAACGAGCACGAACAGCAACAGGGCGGAAGCATCGCTGGGCTCTGGCACGCCCAGCGAGGCATAGAACCACGGCTTCCCGGCCAGCCAGCCAAGCAGCGCAAACCCCGCCAAGGTCATCAGTGCCGCGGCCAGCAGCCGTTGCGGGATATGTCGCAGCTTGAAGTGGGCGAGTTCATGCGCCAGCACCGCTTCGGCCTGGACCGGAGTGAGCGAGGAGAGCAGCGTGTCGAACAGGACGATGCGCTTGTGACGGCCGAGCCCGGTGAAATAGGCATTTCCGTGCGCAGATCGGCGGGAGCCGTCCATGACGTAGATGGACTCGGCCTCGAAGCCGCAGCGGCCGAGCAGCGCGTCAATTCTCGAGCGCAACTCGCCGTCGGCCAGTGGCGTGAACTTGTTGAACAGCGGGGCGATGAAGCGCGGCCAGGCCCAGGTGACGACCAGCGAGAAGGTCAGCCAGGCGAACCATGCGATCAGCCACCAGGCACGGTCCGCCGAGCTCATGATCGCGAGCACGACTGCAATCACGACACCGCCGAGCAGCAGGCTGAGGATCCCGCCCTTCAGCAGGTCGGACAGGAACATCCGGACGGTTGTGCGATTGAAGCCGAACCGCTCCTCCAGGACGAAGGTCCGGTAGGCGCTGAAGGGTATGGACAGGGCCGCCAGTACGCCCATGACCGCCAGGACGTGCGCGGTGCCCTGGAGCAGCGGGTTGTCGAACCAGCGGTAGGCGAGCTCTCCCAGACGGGCGATGCCGCCCCCCAGCGTCAACACCAGCAACAACGCCGAGTCGAACGCGGCTTCCAGCATCCCTAGCCGTTGGCGGGCCGCCGTGTAGTCAGCCGCCTTGGCGTGGTCGGCAGCGGAGACGGCGGCGGCGAAGCTGGGCGGCACGTGCTCCCTGTGCATCCTTACATAAGCTACCTGCCTCGCCGACAGCCAGGACTCGACCGCGAGGCGCAGGATCAGCGCCGCGAGGAACGCGGTGGTCAACCAGGCCACGGAAGGGTGCTCGGAATGGTCACGGAGGCGAAGGGTAGCCTTTGGTAGAATCCGCGACAATGAATACTCCGCCGGGGCGAAGCGAGACGACGAGCCTCCTGGGCGAGAATCTCGTCTGGATCGATCTGGAGATGACGGGTCTCGATCCGTTCAGCGATCACATCATCGAAATCGCGACGATAGTGACAGACTCCAATCTCAACATCGTAGCAGAGGGGCCGGTGGTGGCCATCTACCAGCCAGAGAGCGTCCTCGAGGCGATGGATGAATGGAATCGCACGACCCATGCGGCATCCGGTCTCGCTGAGCGGGTGCGGAGTAGCGATGTAAGCGTGGCGGAAGCAGAATCGATGACTCTGGCTTTTCTCGAGAGGCATGCGCTGCCGGGCGCGTCCCCGATGTGCGGGAACAGCGTCTGTCAGGACCGCAGGTTCCTGGCGCGCGAGATGCCTACGCTCGAGCGCTTCTTCCACTATCGCAACCTCGACGTGAGCACGCTGAAGGAGCTGGCGCGTCGCTGGGCCCCCGAGGTAGCGGCGGCGGTGCAGAAGAAATCAACGCAC
>CAZKLS010000154.1:0-5473 GCA_964553405.1 uncultured Steroidobacteraceae bacterium | reverse complement strand
TGGACATGCCGGAGGGCACGGCGCTCGAGGAGACGGGCCGGGTGCTCGATGCGCTCGCCGCGGAACTCGCGACGACACCGGAAGTGACCGACTACCAGGTGTATGCGGGGACGTCCGCGCCGATCAATTTCAACGGCCTGGTGCGCCAGTACTACCTGCGCTCGGGGCCCGAGCTCGGCGACATCCAGGTCAACCTGGTCGACAAGCATCACCGCGATCGCAAGAGCCACGAGATCGCGCTGGACGTCCGGCCGCGGCTGCAGCAGATCGCGCGCGGCAGCGGTGCGGCGGTCAAGGTCGTGGAGGTGCCGCCGGGCCCGCCGGTGCAGGCGCCGCTGGTGGCCGAGATCTACGGACCCTTCCACGGCGCCCGGCTCGAGCTCGCACGCGCGGTTCGCGCCGTGTTCGACGAGACCGACGGCATCGTCGACGTCGACGACAGCGTCGAGGCGCCGAGTCCGCGCCTGGTCGTCGGCATCGACCGTCAGAAGGCGGCGCTGCTGGGAGTCAGCCAGGCGGAGGCGGTGCAGGTGCTGGCCGCCGGGCTCGGCGCCGCGGATGCGACCTACGTGCACATGGGACGGGAGAACTACCCGATTCCGGTGCGGCTCGAGCTCGGGGTGCCGGACAAGGCCGAGATAGGCAGCGTGCTCGCGCTGGAGGTTCGTTCGCGAAGCGGGGCCCGGGTACGGCTGTCGGAGATCGCGGTCGTCGAGGAACGGGCCTGGGACAACTCCATTTACCACAAGGACCTGCTGCCGATGGCGTGGGTGACAGCGGACTCGGTCGGCGATACCGACAGCCCGCTGTACGGCATGTTCGAGATCGTCGGCGCGCTCGATGACCGCCTGCCCGAAGGCCTGTCGCTCGATCAGCGGTTCATCAGCCAGCCCGAGGATCCCTACCGCTTCAGCCTGAAATGGGACGGCGAGTGGCAGATCACCTACGAGACCTTCCGCGACATGGGGCTCGCCTACTCGGTGGGACTGATCCTGATCTTCCTGCTCGTCGTCGCCCAGTTCCGCTCCTACGCGGTGCCGCTCGTGATCATGGCGCCGATCCCGCTGACCGTGATCGGCGTGATGCCGGGGCACGCCCTGCTCGGCGCCCAGTTCACCGCGACCTCGATGATCGGCATGATCGCGCTGGCCGGCATCATCGTGCGCAACTCGATCCTGCTGGTGGACTTCATCAACGTCGAGATGGAGCAGGGCCGGGAGCTGGCCGACGCGGTGATCAGCGCCGCGTCGGTGCGGGCACGGCCGATCGCGCTGACCGCCGTCGCGGCAATGACCGGGGCGTTCTTCATCCTGGATGACCCGATTTTCAACGGCCTTGCGGTGTCGCTGATTTTCGGCATCCTCGTATCGACGGCGCTCACCCTCGTGGTGATCCCGATTCTCTACTACAGCTATCGCAACCGCAGACCAGCCACTGCCGGCGTGCAGTAAGGGGGAGAAGACATGGCCAGGATCGCAATCATGGGCGCGGGACTCGGTGGCGTCGCCTGCGCATACGAGATGAAGAAGCGGGTCGGCAAGGACCACAGCGTGACGCTGATCGGCACCGGACCGTTCTTCGAGTTCACGCCTTCGAACCCGTGGATAACCGTGGGCTGGCGAACGGCGCCGCAGACGCGGGTGGACCTGGCGCGGCCGCTGGCGGACAAGGACATCGGTTTCGTGCCGCTGATGGTGCAGTCGATAGACGCGCCGGCCTCGAAGCTGACGCTGTCTGACGGAACGACGATGGACTACGACTACCTGGTGATCGCCACCGGCCCGAAGCTCGCCTTCGAGGAGGTTCCGGGGCTCGGGCCCGAGGCGCACACGCAGTCCGTCTGCACGCACGCCCACGCACTGCAGGCCTGGGACCACTACCAGGAGTTCCTGAAGGACCCCGGCCCGATCGTGATCGGGGCGGCCCCGGGTGCGAGCTGCTTCGGGCCCACCTACGAGATGGCGATGATCCTCGACACGGACCTGCGCCGGCGGAAGATCCGCGATCGCGTGCCGATGACCTTCGTGACCTCCGAGCCTTACATCGGCCACATGGGACTGGGCGGCGTCGGCGACAGCAAGGGCCTGATGGAGTCCACGCTGCGCCAGCGACACATCAGCTGGATCACGAACGCCAAGATGACCTCGGTCGAGCCCGGCATGCTGCTGGCCAGCGAGATGGGCGAGGACGGCAGCGTGAAGAAGGAGCACAAGCTGCCGTTCAAGTTCTCGGTCGTGATCCCGGCCTTCAAGGGCGTGGACGCGGTCGCCGCGGTGCCGGAGCTCTGCAACCCCCGCGGCTTCGTGCTGATCGACGAGCACCAGCGCAGCAAGAAATACCGGAACATCTTCTCGGCCGGCGTCTGCGTGGCCATTCCGCCGGTCGAGGCGACGCCGGTTCCGACCGGTGCGCCGAAGACGGGCTACATGATCGAGTCGATGGTCCATGCGATCTGCGAGAACGTCGCAGCGGAAATCGCCGGCAAGCCCGCCAGCTCGCGCGGCACCTGGAACGCGATCTGCCTGGCCGACTTCGGCGATACCGGGGCCGCCTTCGTCGCGCTGCCGCAGATCCCGCCGCGCAACGTGACCTGGGCCAAGGAAGGCAAGTGGGTGCACCTGGCCAAGGTGGCTTTCGAGAAGTACTTCCTGCGCAAGGTGAAGACCGGGTCGATCACGCCGATCTACGAGAAATACGTGCTCGGCACGCTCGGGATCGAGACGCTCAAGCAATGAGGAGGGCGTGATGAGATCGGGGCGGAGCGTCTGCGGATGAGCCTCGTGGGCAGCGCAAGGCTGGTCGCTGCGGTCGCCGCCGCGCTGCTCGCGGGCGGCGCGGGCGCGGCGGAAACGCTGCAGCAGGCCTGGGGGATGGCGCTCGACCGCGATCGCGGCTTCGCGGCGGCGCGGAGCCAGACCGAGGCGGCCCGCTTCGAGGCCGAGGCGGCCCGCGCGCAGCGCTGGCCCGTGCTGGCGGTCGGCGGCAGTTACACCTGGCTCGACGATTCGCCGGCCTTCGATTTCTCGTTCACGGGTCTGCCGCTGACACCGCCGCCGCTGTTCCCGGGCGACGAGTTCCTGATGGGTTCGGCGTCGGTGACGTTGCCGCTGTTCACGAGCGGGCGGATTTCCGCCGGGATCGCCGCGGCCGAGGCGCAGAGCAGGGGCGCCGACGCGCGGCTGGCAGGCGCACAGCAGGAACTGAAGCTGTCGGTGGCCGAGTCGTACGTCGGCGTACTGCGCGCCCGGCGGGCGCTGGCGGTTGCGGAAAGCAACGTGACCAGCCTCGAGGCGCTGGTGAGCGACGTCGAGAGCATGTTCGAGCGGGAGCTCGTGCCGAAGAACGACCTGCTCGCGGTGCAGGTCGCGCTGGCGGACGCCCGACAGAACCGGCTGCGAGCGGCGAACGCGGCCGAGCTCGCCCTTGCCGACTATAACCGTCGTCTCGGCCAGCCACTCGATCGTCCGGTGGAACTCGCCGAGGTTCTGCCGGAGCCCGAGCCGTTGCCGACCGACCTCGACTCGCTGGTCGCGATGGCCGTCGAGCGACGCAGCGAGATCGACGCGCTGGCGGAGCAGGGCGAGGCACTCGGCCAGCTCGCCCGGACGGAGCGGTCCCGGGTGCTTCCGCAGGTCAGCCTGACCGGCTCGTACAGCTACCTCGAGAACGGCTTCCTCGACGACGAGGACGTGCTCTATGCGGGCGTCGGCGTGCAGTGGGCGCTGTTCGACGGCGGCCAGTCGCGCAAGCGTGCCGCGGCGCTGGAGCGCTCCAGGCGCGCGGTGCAGGAGCAGCGGCTCGACCTCGAGTCGCTGGTCGGCCTGCAGGTGCGCCAGGCCTGGCTCGAGGTCGAGGAGACGCGCCAGCGCGTGGTCGTGACCGCGAACGCGGCTGAGCAGGCGGAGGAGAATCTCCGGATCGCGCGGGAGCGCTACGGCGCGGGGCTCGGCACGCAGACACAGCTGCTGGAAGCCGAGTCGCTCAGGATCCGGGCGCTGACCAACCGCGACGACGCGCTGCTCGGCGCCGGGCTCGCGAGGCTGAAGCTGGCGCGTGCGGTTGGCGCGCTCTGAGCGGACCGCGGCGGCCGCGTGGTTGTCAGGCTCCGGCGGCTCAGTCCGTCGCCCGGAACCACCGGTACTGCCAGACGAGGAGCCAGCTGTCGAAATCGTTGCCGATCCGGGTGGTCACACCTTTGCTGCCGACGAGTTTCAGCGACTGGTGGCTGGTGAGCGGCACCCCAAGCGTCAGTCCCACCCGGCTGTTGGACTGGAAATCCCGCTTGCGCTGCCCGTCGACGCTGGTCCGTCCACCGGTGTACCAGGTGCCCGTCGCGGCGAGCCACAGGCCGGGCCGGAACGTGTAGCCGACGTGGGCCTGGAAGCTGGACAGCGGATCCTGGCTGCGGGTCGCGCCGCCCGCGAAGTCCGTGTTGTCACCGAATATCCAGGTGCCGAGAGCCGCTTCCAGTGTCCAGTTTCCCACCGGATGCGAGACGCCGATCTCGGGCTTGATCGACCAGCGGTTCGCGCCGATGTTGATCAGCAGGTTCGGGTCGTATTCTCCGGTGGGTGCGGCGACCGTCAGCGAGGCGCCCCAGGTCGTGCGCTTCTCGCGCCGGGCAAACTCTGCAGGCGAGAGCGGCTCGAGACCTGCGAACGTGACGGCGAGGCTGAGCCGGGCATCGCCCGGACCGTAGCGCGCGATGCGCCGGTCCACGCCGCCCTGCCGACCGGTCAGCTCCCCGTCGAAGTACGGCAACAGCACCGATACACGCCAGGGCCGGTCGAACATCGCGAAGGTGGAGGCGAAGAAGCCCATGGTTACGCCGATCGTGGCCTCGGCATTCTCGACGGCCAGCGATGGATCGAAGTTGATGTCGCCCCGCGATTCGCCGTAGCCGAGACCCGCGAGGCGAAGTCCGACCGGCGCCGGGCTGTAGTTGCGGGGCTCCATCTCCTGCGCCTGCAGCGACGGGGCTCCAAGAAACCCGAGCAGCCCGAGCAGCGCAATCCACGCCGGTCCGAGCGCGGTGCCCCGCCCGAAGCCGGCGCGACTTTCAGTGCATTCGTTCAAGGTCTGCCGGTCTTCGCATGCTGGTGAGCGGACGACCGAGTCCACGGACCCCGAGGGTCGGCGTGAAATCCCGGCCATCCCAGACTTCCTCGCCGGCGATGAACACCGAGCTGACGACGCCGTCCGAGCGGTTCACGAGCTGCTCGTGCCCGAAGATCTCGCGGTGGATCATCCGGCGTCCGGCGTCCGTGTCGTAGCGCGCGAGCGCCGCCGGGTCGATCAGCACCAGGTCCGCCTGCGCGCCCGGGTCGATGCGCCCGGCGTCAACGCCGAAGAACTCGGCCGGCTCGCGCGTCAGCCGTCGCACCGCCCGGGACACGACGGCGGGCGACTCACGCGCTGCGAGCTGCAGCGTCAGCAGGTTGCCGTCGAAGAAGGCGAGGTTGATCAGGTGCGC
>CAZKLS010000153.1:0-5501 GCA_964553405.1 uncultured Steroidobacteraceae bacterium | reverse complement strand
TGGCGCACCTGGCGATGTTCCTGATGTTCGTCCTGCCGATGATCGTGCTGCTGCTGACCGGCTTCGCCCTCTACGCGGAAGGCGCGGGCATCCAGAGCGGCTGGTACAGCGTCTTCGGCTGGGTGTTCCGGGTGCTCGGCGACTCGATGACGGTGCACACCTGGCACCACGTCGCGATGTGGGTCGTGATCATCTTCGCGATGATCCACATGTACATGGCGATCCGTGAGGACATGACCCACCGGCAGACCACCATCAGCTCGATGATCAGCGGCTGGAGGTTCTTCCGCTGAACGATTGATTCCAGGGGCGTTGGGGACGCACGGGGCCGGCCAGTCCGGCCCCGTGTGCTTTCGGACCCTGTAACTCGCGTGGCAGCCGGCGCAGGACTGGCTAACATACGCCCCCATGAGCGATACGCCCCCCCCCGAATCCCCCTGCATCAAGGTCCTCGGCGTCGGCAACCTGCTGTGGGCCGACGAGGGCTTCGGCGTGCGCTGCGTCGAGGCCCTGGACCGGGAATGGGAGCTGCCGCCCGACGTCGAGGTCCTCGACGGCGGCACGCTCGGGCTCGCGCTGGTGCCGCTGCTGCTCGACGCGACGCACGTGCTCTTGTTCGACGCGGTCGCCCACAGCGGCGAGCCCGGGACGCTGATCGTCGCCCGCGACGGCGAGGTGCCCGCCTTGATCAGCGCCAACAAGATGAGCGTGCACCAGGTCGGGATGAACGACATCCTCGCGAGCCTCGAGCTGCTCGGGCACCAGCCGCAGTGCCTCACCGTGATCGGTGTCAGGCCCGTCGAGCTCGCCGACTACGGCGGCAGCCTGACCGACCCCGTCCAGGCACAGCTGCCCGCGGCGCTGCGACTCGGCATCGAGGAGTTGCGCCGTTGGGGCGTCGAGGTGCGCGAGCGCAGCGGCGGCCCGGCGCGCGAGGTCGTGTTCAGCGCCATCGCACGGGAGCTCTACGAGTCGGGTCGCCCGCCGCCCGAGGTCGCGTGCCGGACCGGCGACGAACGCTTTCTTGCGCTCAGGGAACGCCGCGGCCAGACCAACGACGACGCGGACGAGGACGCCGGATGAGCGAGCTGATCGAGGCGCTGGCCGCGCATCCGGCCTGCGAGGTCGTCCGCAAGGCCGGGATCGACGAGTTCCTCGCGCGCAATCCGCGAGCACTGCTCTTTTTCACCGGTGACGTCGGAACCCGACCGGAGGGCCTCGACGTGGCCGTCGTCGTGCGCGAGCTGGCGCGCGATTACCAGGACCGCATCCGGATAGGCCTGGTGGACCGGCGGGACGAGTCGGCGCTGATGGAACGGTTCGGCGTCGTCGTGATGCCGGCCGTCGTGTACCTGCGCAACGGGCAGCCGGTGGAACTGGTGGCGCGCATGCGCGACTGGCCCGTGTTCGCCCAGGCCTGCGAAAGGCTGCTCGCCGCCGGGGAGTCAGGGGCTGGCGCCAGCCCGGGAGGAAACGCATGACCGAGCACGTACTGACCTGGCACCCGAAGGTTCCGGGCGACTCCTCTGCCGCCGACGACAGCGAGCTGCGCCTGATCGGCATGCCTACCGGCCTGCTGCGCCCACCCCGGCAGGCACTTGCGGCCGACCAGCTGACTCCAGCCTCACGGGCCGTGATGAACGAGATCCTGGAGGACCTGCGCAGCCGCGCCGGGAGCGAGAACATGCCTCCGCGGCGCGTCGACCTCGCCAGCCTCGACGAAGCCGGCAAGGCCACCGTCGCCGACATGCTCGGCGAGGGCGACGTCTGGGCCAAGGTCGGCCTCGACGATGCCTACCTGAGGATCGTCGAGTCGGTGCTGCCCGGCGTCTGGCGCCTCGAGGCGAGCACTGCCGATGGCGAGACCCGCGAGTGGCTCGAGGTTGGAGCGGTCCCAGAGGCGATCCTGCGGGCCGCAGCGGAACTGCCGGCTGCCGCGATCCAGATCCCCGGGCAGATGCCACAGGGCGCGATGAACGCGCCGTACCTGCTTGCAGAGCTCCAGGACCGCTCGACGAATTACCAGAGCGGCGCCGACAACCACGTCATCAATTTCACGCTGCTGCCGCTGACCGACGTCGACGCTCAGGTGCTGACCTCGGTGCTCGGGCAGATCCCGCTGGTGATCCGCTCCGGCGGTTACGGCAGCACCCGGGTCTTCGCGACCGGCCTGCGGCACGTCTGGGCCGTGCAGTACATCAACGGCATGGGCAACGTGATCCTCGACACGCTGGAGGTGGGCGGCGTCCCGGTGGCCGTGCTGGCAGCGCGAGAGGATTTCGATGACTCCGCCGGACGCCTGGCCGAGATCCTCGAGGCGTTCAGCCCATGAGCCGCCCTTTCGAGGGCAGCTACCTGGGCGACGGCTCGAAGATCGCCGACGACACGCGACTCGAGTGCGGTGTCTGCTGGTGGGTCTATGACCCGGCCCTCGGAGACGAGGCGACCCAGGTGCCGCCCGGCACGCCGTTCAGGCTGCTTCCGGACACCTGGAACTGCCCGAACTGCTCGACCGACAAGTCGAAGTTCATGGTGATCGGCAGCGCGGCGCCCGCCGGCGACGACGCCGTGCAGGGCCTGGCCGATGCGTATCGTCGTGCAGCGCTCAAGGTGAAGGGGCTGCCGATCTACAACCCGACGCTCGCCGTCGAGGCGGTCGGCTTTCGCCAGCACGAGGGCCGTCACGTGGGGGTCATGTTGACGCCTTGGTTCATGAACCTGGTCGTGCTGCCCTCGCCGGAGGACCTCGAGGTCTGGGTGGCAGGGGGCACGGTACGGCTCGCCTTCCCGTCGGGCGCGTACGACTTCATGGTCAGCGAACTTCAGGAGGTCGGACTGATCGGCAGCTGCTCGCTGTTCTCGACGACGAGCGAGTTCACCGATCACGAGGCCGCGAGGCTCGCAGCCTCGACGGTCGCGGACGCGCTGTTCGAGCCGGAACAGCCTGCGCCCGCGCCGACGGTCTCACGACGACAACTCCTCGGCGGCGGCTGAGGACCAGCGCCGATGACGAACACCGCGATCCTCGCCGTCTCGGCGCTGCTGGTATTCGCCTACCTGCTCGATATCTTCGGCCGGCGCACGAAGCTGCCCTCGGTCGTGCTGCTGATCGCAACCGGGATGATCGGGCGACTGGTTCTCGATGCGCTGGGCATACATCTGCGGTTCGTCGAGCGGCTGGTGCCGCTGTTCGGCACCATCGGCCTGATCCTGATCGTGCTCGAGGGCGCGGTGGATCTCGAGGTCCGTCGCGAGCGGGCCGGGCTCATCGCCCGCTCCTCGGCGGCTGCACTGCTCGGCTTCGGCATCACGCTGGCCGCGTTCTCCTGGGGCATACACACGTTCCTCGGGCTCTCGTGGCCGCATGCCGCGCTGGCCGCGATGCCGTTCGCCGTCATCTCCAGCGCAGTGGCGATCCCGAGCTCGCACGGTCTGCCGAAGGATGCACGCGAATTCGTCACCTACGAAAGCTCGCTCTCGGACATCATCGGCGTGCTGGTGTTCTACTCCTGGCTGGCTGCGGACGGTTCGGTGCGGGAGTTCGCCGAGGACCTGTTCGGTGGCGGTTTCGCCTCGCTGCTCGCGGCCGTCGTCGCTGCGCTCGGGCTGTTCTACCTGATCAACCGGATCGAGGGGCACGTCCGGTTCCTGCCGCTGCTCGCGGGGCTGATCCTGCTGTACGCGATCGGCAAGGCCTCGCACCTCTCGCCGTTGATCATGGTGCTGGTCTGCGGCCTGCTGCTCAACAACCCACACCTGCTGGAGTGGAACGAGCGGCTCAAGAAGATGCACGGCAAGGGCTATGACGCCACGCTGAAGGAATTCAAGAGCATCGTCATCGAGCTCACCTTCGCGACCAAGAGCTTCTTCTTCCTGATGCTCGGCTACTGGACGGATCTCAGCTACATGGCGGACTGGCGGGCCTGGGTGCTGGCCGGGGCCATGATCGTCACGATCTACCTGAGCCGCGCGCTGATCCTGAAACTGCTGCGCCAGCCGGACTGGCAGGTGCTGACCTGGCTCGCTCCCCGGGGCCTGATCACGGTGCTGCTGTTCCTGACCGCGATGGAAACCGGGGAACTCGGCGCGTTCCCGTTCGGCACGGTCATGCTGGTCGTGCTGGCGACGGCCACCGCCACGGTGTTCGCCCACAGGCGTCCGACGGAATCCGGGCAGCCGGAGACCGCGGATGTTCCTCAGCCACCGGACGCGGCGCCCGTCGAGGCGGTCAGCCAGGAACCCTCGAAAAGCGGTTGAGCCGACGGCACGCCGCCCCTCAGGCCGGCGGCGGGAGGTGTCCGGTCTTCACGTAGATCAGGCAACCCTCGTCGCTCCAGGGCGCATGCTCACTGAGGTGTGGGCTTCTGATCCAGGTACCCGCGGGATGGTCACCGTACTCGTCGGAAAACGTCCCCTCCAGCACCAGGATTTCCTCGCCGCCCCAGTGCCGGTGGGCGTGGAAGCGCGTGCCGGGGGCCCAGCGCACCAGCGCGACGTGCTCCGCGGCGAACTCGTGCAGCGGCAGGACCTGGAGACCGGGCGCAACACCCGGCAGCCAGGACGCGCTGCGCGTATCGATCACGACCCGGCGCCGGTCCCCGGGGTCGAACTGGCGGAGCTTGACGAAAATCTGGCAGCCGTCCACCGAATGCGGCGCGTGCGAGGATCCCGGCGGGTTGCGGACATAGGTCCCTGCCGGATACTCGCCGTGCTCGTCCGCGAACACGCCCTCGAGCACGAGGAACTCCTCGCCGAGTTCGTGGGCGTGCGCGTCGAAACGGCTGCCTGCCGCATAGCGCACGATGCTGGTGGCCCGTGCGACTTCACCGCCGACGCGATCGAGCGGCTTGCGGTCCACGCCCGGCGCCGGCGAGGCCTGCCACCCGGCATTCGCCGCGTTGATCACGACGCGCTGCATGAAGTCCGCGTTGATCACCTGCTGCATCATGTGTCAGCCCTTACCGCCGGTCCGCTGCTGCTCAGAACGAATAACCGAGCGAGGTCGTCGTGCCGTAGTCGTAGTCCGAGGCCGCGGTCTCGCCGGGCTGATTGTCGTAGCTGCCGTACATGCTGATCTCGAAGTAGAGATCCTTGATGATCTCCCAGCGTGAACTGAGCTTTCCCTCCGACCGGATGCGACCCGACTCGGTGAGGCTGGGGAAAAGCGTCGCGCTGGCGTACAGGTTCGCGTTCAGCGGGTTGAAGCGGAAGAACGAGTAACTGCTGCCGAGCACCCCCTCGATGCTGTCCTTTTCCGGCTCGGACGTGTATTTCTCGCGCGTCGCTGCGAGCCCACCGAACACGGACCACTCGTGCGTCTGGTCCTGCAGCAGGTAGGTGCCGTAGCCGCCTGCCAGCGAGGTACGCAGCTTGAGACCGAGCTCGTCGTTCGATTCGAAGCTGAGCCCCGACAGCCAGAATTTCCTTTCGGCCAGGAAGCGGCGGAAAAGCCCGGAGACCTGGTAGCGCTCGGAGCTGCCGCCCTCGGAATCGTTGGTCAC
>CAZKLS010000152.1:0-5785 GCA_964553405.1 uncultured Steroidobacteraceae bacterium | reverse complement strand
CCAGGTGCCGTCGTGGCCGTCGCCGGCCTCGCGCTCCTTGTCGGCGCGCACCTTGGCGAGCGCCGCCTCGTTCGCCTCCGGGTCGCCCTTGATCGGGATCTGGGCCGCCATGCCGCCCATCGCGAACGCGCCGCGGCGATGGCAGGTCTTGATCAGCAGCTTCGAGTACGACCGCAGGAAATGCGTGGTCATCGTGACCTGCCCGCGCTCCGGCAGCACGAACTCGGGGTAGCGGCTGAACTTCTTGATGAAGCTGAAGATGTAGTCCCAGCGGCCGCAGTTCAGCCCGACGATGTAGTCGCGCAGCTCCCAGAGGATCTCGTCCATCTCGAACGCGGCGAGGATCACCTCGATCAGCAGCGTCGCCTTGATCGTCTGCGGGGCGAGGCCGAGCCGCTCCTCGCTGTGGCGGAACACGTCGGCCCAGAGCCGCGCCTCGAGGTGGCTCTCGGTCTTCGGCAGGTAGAAGTACGGGCCGGTGCCGCGGGCCTTCAGCGCCGCATGGTTGTGGAACAGGTACAGCCCGAAATCAACGAACGCGCCCGGCACCCGCTTGCCGTCCACCTTCAGGTGCTTCTCGTAGAGGTGCCAGCCGCGCGGCCGGACGATCAGCGTCGCGATCTCCGGCTTGAGCGCGTAGTGCTTGCCCTCGGGACTCGTGAACTCGATGCTGCGGTTCACGGCGTCCCGCAGGTTGATCTGCCCGCCGATCACGTTGAACCAGTTCGGCGTCATCGAGTCTTCGCAGTCCGCCATGAAGACCTTGGCGCCGGAGTTGAGCGCGTTGATCACCATCTTCCGCTCGGTCGGACCGGTGATCTCGACCCGGCGATCGTTCAGGTCCGCCGGGATCGCGGTGACGCGCCACTCGCTGTCGCGGATCTCGCGGGTCTCGGGCAGGAAATCCGGCAGCTCGCCCGCGTCGATCCGCTGCTGCCGCGCCTCGCGGCGCGCGAGCAGTTCCTCGACGCGCGGCCCGAACTTGCGGGCCAGTTCGGCGACGAAGCCGAGCGCCTCCGGGGTCAGGATGGTCTCAAATCCGGGATGCGTGGCCGCTTCGACCGTGCAGCCCGCGGGTAGGTCGAGCTTCGGCTGTGTGCTCAAGGCAGACTCCAGGCTGGGTGCGCGCCCGAGCGCACGTCTGCGCGCCCCGGGCGCGATGTTGCAATGCAATAGAGAATAGACTTCGCGTGCAGGCCGGGGCAAGCGTAATTTTCCACGATGCGGCTGATTCTGCTCAACAAACCGTACCAGGTGCTGCCCCAGTTCAGCGCCAGCGACGGCCGTCGTTGCCTGCGGGATTTCCTGCCCCTCCGCGGCGTCTACCCGGCGGGCCGGCTCGACTTCGACAGCGAGGGCCTGATGGCGCTGACCGATTTCGGACCCTGGCAGGCGCGGATCAGCCAGCCCGGCTCTGCTTTTGCGAAGACCTACCTCGTGCAGGTCGAGGGAGAGCCCGCAGAGCCCGCGCTGCAGCGGCTCAGGCAGGGTGTCGAACTGAACGACGGCGTGACGCTTCCGGCCGGGGTCCGGCCCGTCGAGGCCCCGGGGTGGCTCTGGGAACGGACCCCGCCGATCCGCACTCGCAAGGCCATACCGACCGCCTGGCTCGAGCTGCGGCTCAGCGAGGGACGCAACCGGCAGGTGCGCCGGATGACCGCGGCGGTGGGGCATCCCACGCTGCGGCTCGTGCGCTCCGCCATCGGGCCGTGGACCGTCGAGGGGCTCGGCCCGGGCGAGTGGCGCGAAGTGCCGCGAGCCGAAGCCGAGCGCGTGCTGTCGGCGGCCCGTCCGCTCAACCGGACCGGGCGTAGTTCGCGATCCGCATCGCGAGCTCGAGGGCCTGCTCGTAGTTGAGCCGCGGGTCCACCTGGGAGCGGTAGGCCCGCGCGAGGTCCGCGTCGGCGAGCCCCCGCGCTCCGCCGGTGCATTCCGTGACGTCTTCGCCGGTCAGCTCGAAATGCACGCCACCGAGGTGACTGCCGAGTTCCTGGTGCACCCGGAAGGCGCTTTCCAGCTCGGCGACGATCTTGTCGAAGCGACGGGTCTTGACGCCGGAACCGATCGTCTCGGTGTTGCCGTGCATCGGGTCGCAGACCCAGAGCACCGGGATGCCGGTCGCGCGCACCGCCTCGACCAGCGCCGGCAGCCGTGACTCGACCTTGTCCGCGCCCATCCGGTGGATCAGCACCAGCCGTCCGGGCTCGCGGCCGGGATTCAGCGTTTCGCACAGGCCGGTGACCAGCGCGGCGTCCATGGACGGCCCGATCTTGACGCCGACCGGATTGGAGATTCCACGGCAATACTCGACGTGGGCTTCGTCGAGTCCTGCCGTCCGCATCCCGATCCAGGGCAGGTGCGTCGAGAGGTTGTACCAGCGCTGCTGGCGCTCGATGTAGCGGGTCTGGGCCTGCTCGTAAAGCAGGTGCAGCGCCTCGTGGCTCGAGTAGAACGGCGCGCGGCTCGCCTCGTGCACGTGGCTGCCGCTCATCGCCTCGAAGAAGTCGAGCGAGTCGGAGATCGCCTCGACGATGTGCTGGTAGCGGTCCCTGAGCGGCGAGTGCTGCATGAAGCCGAGGTCCCAGTACTCGGGGTGATGCAGGTCCGCGAATCCGCCGTCCACCAGCGCGCGGATGAAGTTCAGCGTCAGCGCGGCACGCTCATAGCCCCTGAGCAGCAGCTCGGGGTCGGGCTCCCGCTCGTCCGGCGAGAATCCGCGCCGGTTGACCAGGTCGCCCCGGTAGCTCGGCAGCGCGACGCCGTCGCGGGTCTCGTGGTCGTCGGAGCGGGGCTTCGCGTACTGTCCCGCGAAGCGCCCCACGCGGATGATCGGCTTCTTCAGGCCGTGCAGCAGCACCAGGCTCATCTGCAGCAGGATCTTCAGCTGCCGGGCGATCTGCCCCGACTCGCAGTCCGAAAACGACTCGGCGCAGTCGCCGCCCTGAAGCATGAACCGCCTGCCCTGCTGCGCCTCGGCGATGTCCTGGCGCAGCGACTCGATTTCCCAGGAAACGACGATCGGCGGCAGCCGCGACAGCTCAGCGACGACCCGCGCCAGCGCGTCGGCATCCCGATAGCTCGGCTGCTGGCGGGCGGGGCGTGTCGTCCAGCTCGTGGGGGTCCACGCTGGTTGGGGCGGCAGCTGGGTCATCCGGCAATCCTAGCGCGGATCTTTGCACCGCAAAAGAAACGCCATGTGACTGTGCGCACGCCATTCGTCAGAATCGCGACCCTGTCATACCTGTTCCGGTCCCGGCACGGCCCGGACCGGGCAAGCAATACGGAGCCCATGCGATGCACAAGGTACTCATTCTCGGCGCCGGGAAGATCGGCGCGCTGATCTCGGGATTGCTCGGCGAGTCCGGCGACTACGAGGTGCACGTCGCCGACGTGGACCCGAAGATCGCGCGCGCCGTCGTCGACGCGCACGGGCTCGCGCGGCTGCACGCCCACGGACTCGACGCCCGGGATCCGCAGGCGCTGGCCAGGCAGCTGCGGGAGCATCCGGTGGACGCCGTGATCTCGAGCCTGCCCTATTACTGCAACGTCGCGGTGGCCGAGGCGGCGCGGGCTGCCGGTGCCCACTACTTCGACCTGACCGAGGACGTCGCGGTCACGCGGGCCGTCCGGGAGCTCGCCGCCGGCGCCGACCGGGCCTTCGTCCCGCAGTGCGGGCTGGCGCCGGGATTCGTCAGCATCGCCGCGAACGCGCTGATCGGCCATTTCGACGAGCTGCGCAGCGTCAAGCTGCGCGTCGGCGCCCTGCCCCAGCATCCGAACAACGTGCTCAAGTACTCGCTGACCTGGTCCACCGAGGGGCTGATCAATGAGTACGGCAATCCCTGCGAGGCCGTGGTCGACGGCCGGGCCATTGAGGTGGCCCCACTCGAGGGACTCGAGGAGATCGAGATCGACGGCACGCCGTACGAGGCTTTCAACACGTCCGGCGGCCTCGGCTCGCTGGCGGACAGCTACGGCGCCCGGGTGCAGAGCATGGACTACAAGACGATGCGCTACCCCGGGCACTGCGCGCAGATGCGGCTGCTGATGAACGACCTGAAGCTGAACCACGATCGCCAGACGCTGAAGCGCATCCTCGAGAACGCGGTGCCGCAGACGCTGCAGGACGTCGTGATCGTCTACGTCGCCGTCTCCGGAAGCCAGGACGGCGAGCTCCGCGAGGAGAACTACGTCAGCAAGATCTATCCGCAGGTGGTCGCGGGCCGGCTCTGGTCCGCGATCCAGGTGACGACGGCCTCCGGCATCGCCGCGGTCGTGGACCTGGTGCTGGCGAATCCCGGGCGCTACTCCGGCTTCGTCCGGCAGGAGGACTTCCGGCTCGAGGACGTGCTCGATAACCGCTTCGGTCGTCACTACGTGGACGGCGGCTCCAAGGAAGTCTCGTCCCGGCTGGTCGTCGAAGGCCGCACCGGCCACCAGCGCATCGCACAGGAGGCACTGTGATGAAAGAGCTTCTCGAACGACTGGGCCTGCAGTCCGGGAACTGCGGCACCTGGGCCTCGCACGGCGGCTGGCTGGAGGACCCCGCGGCCGCGCGCATCGACTCGATCAGCCCGGCGACCGGCGAACTGATCGCGAGCGTCGCCGCGACGACCCCGGCGGGCTATGAGCAGGTGATCGCCGCGGCGCAGGACGCGGCCCGCGAGTGGGTCAAGGTACCGGCGCCGAAGCGCGGCGAGGCGGTGCGCCTGGTCGGCGAGGAACTGCGACGGCTGAAGTCCGACCTCGGCAGCCTCGTCGCGCTGGAGATGGGCAAGATCAAGGCCGAGGGCGACGGCGAAGTGCAGGAGATGATCGACATCGCCGACTTCGCCGTCGGCCAGTCGCGGATGCTTTACGGGCTCAGCATGCATTCCGAGCGGCCGGACCATCGCATGTTCGAGCAGTGGCATCCGCTCGGCGTGGTCGGGATCATCAGCGCGTTCAACTTCCCGGTGGCGGTGTGGTCCTGGAACGCGTTCCTGGCCGCGGTCTGCGGCAACGTCAGCGTCTGGAAGCCGTCGCCGAAGACGCCGCTCTGCGCCGTCGCGGTTCAGCACGTCTGCAACCGCGTCATGGAGCGCCACGGCTTCCCGGGGATATTCCAGCTGTTCATCGACGCGGGCACGTCGCTCGCGACACGCTTCGTGGAGGACCGCCGGGTGGGCCTCGTTTCGTTCACGGGCTCCACGGCCGTGGGCCGTGACGTATCGGAGCGGGTGGCGCGACGACTCGGCAAGTGCCTGCTCGAGCTCGGCGGCAACAACGCGATCATCGTGGACGAATTCGCCGACCTCGCGCTGGCCGTCCCGGCGATCGTCTTCGGCGCGGTCGGCACCGCCGGCCAGCGCTGCACCAGCACGCGCCGGGTGTTCGTCCACGAGTCGCGCGCCGAGGAGCTCGAGCGACGCCTGGTGGCGGCCTACCGCCAGGTCCGCATCGGCGATCCGCTGGCGGAGGGAACGCTGATGGGCCCGCTGATCGACGATGCCGCGGTGCGGCGCTTCGAGCAGGCGGTGTCCACCGCCACCGGCTCCGGCGGGACCGTGCTGACCGGCGGGCGTCGCATCGACGGGCCCGGCCACTTCGTCGAGCCGACGATCGTGCGCGCCGAAGCCGACTGGGACATCGTCCGCACCGAGACCTTCGGCCCGATCCTGTACCTGATTCCGTTCCGGACGCTCGACGAGGCGCTGGCCATGCACAACGCTGTCGACCACGGCCTGTCCTCGGCGATCTTCACCGACCGCCTTCAGCACGCGGAGCTGTTCCTGTCGGCGCGCGG
>CAZKLS010000151.1:0-5812 GCA_964553405.1 uncultured Steroidobacteraceae bacterium | reverse complement strand
TCGGGCCGCTCCAGGTATTCCTCGGTCGCGACCGCGAAGAACTCCGCCTCGTCCTCGGCGGCGTAGGGATCGAGGAAGGTGTGCTCGCCGCGCTCCAGCGCATCGAGCATCAACTCGAATTCCTCGCCGAGCGCCGCGGCCCAGCGATCCAGCGTCTGCGGCGCCACCCCCTCGGATGCCGGCGCGAGCCCGCGGCCCTCCGCGTCCAGGTAATGCGCGAACTCGTGCAGCACGAGGTTGTAGCCGGCGCCCGGGTACGCGGCCGTCTCGGCGATGTCCTCCCACGAGAGGATGATGCGGCTGGAGTCCCATGCCTGGCCGGAGAGCACGCGCCGGTGCCGGCTCACGACGCCGGCCTCGTCCTCGACCTCCTCGTCCACCCAGAATGGCGTGGGGTAGACCAGGATCGAATGCAGCTCGTCGTACAGGCTTCCCGGCCGGCCGAGGATCAGCAGGCAGGCCTGCGCGGCGATCGTCGCACGGATCTCTTCGGTGATCGCGAGCCCGTTGCAGCCGACGAACTGCTTTTCGGCGAGGAACGCATTGACCAGCCCGTCGAGCCGCCGCCTCAGCCGCTCGGGAAGCCGGGCAAGCGCCGGCACGTTGCGCTCGATCGAGGCGAGCACGCCGGGCGGCAGGGGCCTGCGTCGCGCCGCCTCGCGCCGCCGATGCTTCAGCACGGGATCGAGGATCAGCCAGCCCAGTACGGCGACGGCGACGAGCGCGATCGCGAGGGCGGCGAGCACCGCGACTCAGCCGATCTTCTTCAGGCGCTCCACCAGGTCCACGTAGGACTTCATCGCCTTGTCCTTGTCGGTCCCCTTGAGCCGTGCCCATGCGTCGTACTTGGCACGTCCGACGAAGTCGAAGGCGCCCGGCCTGTCGCCGGAGGCGTCCCCGGTCGTGGCCTGCTTGTACAGCGCGTACATCCGCAGCATGTCCTCGTCGGCCGGACGCGTCTTCAGGTTCTGTGCGTCCGCGGAGGCCTTCGCGAATTTCGTTTCCAGCTCAGACATGATTCTCACCTTCCCCTGATGTTCGAGTCGCTAGCATAACCGAGCCTGCCGGGCCCGACGCTGTCAGGTGCGCAGGCGGTTCACCAGGAACTTGAGCCGGCGCAGGTCGCCCTCGCGCGGCTCGGGCCCGTAGCGCAGCGCGGCGTAAACGGCACTGATCTCGGCGATCTCGCCCGCGAGGTCCGGACAGCTCGCGGCCGCCCGTTCGAGGAACGCGACCGGGCCCTCAGCAGCGGCCGGCACGAGCCCCCGTCTGCGCAGCCGACGGGTGGTCTCCGCGTGCAGCCGGGCGGGCCAGTCGCGCGGCGGTTCGCGGAACCGCCAGTGCAGGTACAGCGACAGCGCCAGCGCGAACGCGGCGACGCTTGCGGCCAGGCCGAGGCCGAGCGCGCGCCAGTCGGGGTCGGGGACGCCGAGTCGCTCGAGGAGCCCGAGCTGTTGCGCGGCATTGAAGCGGACGATGCGCTCGTTCCAGAAGTCGTTCACGGCGTCCCAGGCGAGCTCGACCTGCATCCAGGCCGCGCTGGCATCGCGCAGGCGGCCCGGCACGGGCTCGGTCTCCGCAACGGCCCGGATCAGGCCCTGCTCGATGCGCTCGGGCGCGACCGCGGCCGTCGGGTCGATGCGCACCCAGCCGTTGCCCGCGACCCAGACTTCGCTCCACGCGTGCGCGTCGGACTGCCGGACGATCAGGTAACCGCCGATCGGGTTGTACTCCCCGCCCTGGTATCCGGTCACGACGCGCGCGGGGATGCCGGCGGCGCGCATCACCAGCGTGAACGCCGACGCGTAGTGCTCGCAGAAACCCTTGCGGGTTTCGAACAGGAACTCGTCCATCGCGTTGTCCGCGAGCCGTGGCGGCTGCATCGTGTAGACGAAGGGCTGCTCGCGGAACATCGCGAGCATTGCCCGGACGACCGCTTCGCTCGAGTCGTGCCGGGCGGCGAGTTCCCGCCCGAGGGCAACGGAACGCGGGTTGCCATCCGGGGGCAGGCTGAGGGCCTTGCGGCGCAGCGAGGCCGGAAGCTCGGCGCCGGCCCGGTAGAGCGGATACGAGCGCAGGCGGAACGACGCCACCTCGCCGAGCGTACGGGCCGAGAGGAGCTGGAAGTCATAGGACTGGAACACCTCCTGCCGGGGCCAGTCCGCGGGCATGTCCAGGCCGAGCACCCAGCGCCGGTCGTGCGGCTCGAGCGTGATCTGGTAGTCGATCGGTTCGCCGCCGAACTCCACCTGCTGCTCGGGGAAGGCCTGCGCGCGCGTGCGTCGCCAGGAGCGGCCGTCGAACTCGTGCAGCACCGGTCCGCGCCAGTAGCGCTGCGCGGGCTCGGGCATCGGGCCGGAGAAGCGGACCCTGAAAGCGACCTCGCCCGAGGCCGTCAGGTCCGACACGTCGCCCGGCGTCATCTGGTCGTCGAGACCGGTCCGGCCGCTCTCGCCCGCGTGGATTCCCCAGAAAGGTCCCGGCAGGCGCGGAAACAGCAGGAACAGCAGCAGCGCGAGCGGCGCGGCCTGGGCGAGCAGCAGCGCGCTGCGGCCCAGCAGCTGGCCGGTAGACGCCGCGGCCCGGCCTGCGTGGACGCGCATCAATGCAGCGGTGCTCGCGAATGCGCCGGCCAGCAGCAGAGGCAGCTGCGGCAGGCTCTGGTCGCGCAGCAGCGCCGCGAACAGCAGGAAGTACGCGATGAAGATCAGCACCGTCAGGTCGCGGCCGGTGCGGGTCTCGAGCAGCTTTACCGTCGCCATCAGCACCAGGAAGCTCGTTCCCGCCTCGATCCCGTTCAGCGTGCGGTACGTGGCGAGGATCGCCAGCGTCGCAGCGACGGTCATCACCACGAGCAGCCACTTCGGCGGGAGTGGCCACCCGCGCTGCCCGGCGGTCACGCGCCACGACGCGGTCGCGACCAGCATCAGCGTCACCCACGCCGGGATGTGCAGCAGGTGGGCCAGCGTCGCCGCGCCGAGCGCGCCCAGCGCCCAGGCCAGCGCATCGGGCCCGTTCTGCGCCCGGGGCTTCATCGCGCATCCCCGCGGAACTGCGCCAGCGCGGCGAGGCAATGCTGGCGGTGTGCCTCGCCGAGATTGGCGCCGATGTCCGTGCCCGGCAGCCGCAGTCCGAACGCGTCGCCGCGATCGTGCGCGTCGACCACCCAGCGGCACAGCTGTGAGAGTCGCGCCTCGACGTCCATGCCCTCGAGCCTGTCCCAGTCGAAGACGTAGGACACCACGTCGGTGCCCGCGTACTGCTTGGTGTGCAGTCCCTGGCCCCGCGCGTAAGCCTTCCAGGCGATCCGGCGCAGTCCGTCGCCGCTCTGGTAGGCGCGCAGGCCGGCAAAGTCCTCCTCGCCCGGGTCACGCTCCTGCGCGCCGCCGGTGTCCGTCTCGACCCCCGGAGGCGTGAGGCCCCTCGGCGCGGGGCGCGGCCAGGCGAGCGCGTGGTAGTCCGCGTGCACCACGGCCCAGGCCCGGAACAGTCCAAGCGGGTGGCTGGTCGCGACGACCAGGCGGCGCAGCGGGATGCGGCCGCGGCGTTCGGCTGGAAGCTCGAGCCGGCAGCTCGCGGTGCTGCGGGCAGGCACGTCGGTGACGACCGGTGTCGCCGAGTCCGCGGACAACTCGATCCGCGGGCGCGTCACGGCCGCCGCGTTGTCGAGCAGCAGTTCGAATGCCACGGTCTGCCCCGCGAACCCGGGGTCCGTGCCGAGCAGCCGGACCACGAGGCCCGTCAGGTTGCCGTGGCAATGATGCATGGTCACGAGCGCGAGGCTTGCCAGCAGGAAGGTCAGCGCCAGGCCGAGGTTGTTGTTGTAGTTCATGCCGCCGGCCAGCATCGCGAACAGCATCGCCGCGTAGGCCACGCCGAGCGGGGTGGGCAGGATGTAGATGCGGCGTCGGCCGAGCCGCACCGGGTCGAGGTCGGGGCCCTGCCGCTGCCTGAGCCAGACGCGGCTGCGTGCCACGAGCCGGGAGCGGATTCGCGCGAGGAAACTGCGCATCAGGGTGGGTCCCTTCGGCGTCCGCGCAGCGCCGGCGGCGGCGTCAGGGCACCGGCACCGCGTTCAGTACGTGCCGGCCGACCTCCGCGGCGTCGCGCAGACCGGAGGCCTCGCTCGGCGCCAGGCGATGCCCGACGACTGCGGCGAGCACCGCCTGCACGTCCTCGGGAAGCACGCCGTCGTGGCCGTGCATCAGCGCCCAGGCCTGGGCCGCCCGCAGCAGCCCGATCATCGCGCGGGGCGACAGCCCGGCCTCGAACTCCGGTGCCTGCCGGGTGTAGCGTGCGATCGCCTGGATGAAGTCGAGCAGCGCCGGGGAGGCGTGAACGGCGGGCACCAGCGACTGCAGGCGCAGCAGCTGCTGCGGAGTCAGCGCTGCGCTCATCGAGGCGAGCAGGTCGCGACGATCCCGGCCGAGCAGCAGCTGCCGCTCCAGCGACGGCTCGGGGTAGCCGAGCTCGATCCGCATCAGGAACCTGTCGAGCTGCGACTCGGGCAGCGGGAACGTGCCGATGTGATAGACGGGATTCTGAGTCGCGATGACGAAGAAAGGCTCGGTGAGCGGATAGGTCTGCCCGTCGGCGGTCACCTGGTGCTCTTCCATCGCCTCGAGCAGCGCGCTCTGCGCCTTCGGCGTCGCGCGATTGACCTCGTCGGCGAGCACCAGCTGCGAGAAGACCGGCCCGCGATGGAAGCGGAACTGGCCGCGTTCCGGCTCGAACACCGACACGCCGGTGATGTCCGCGGGCAGCATGTCGCTGGTGAACTGGATGCGCTGGTAGCTCAGTCCGAGCGTCGCGGCCAGCGCATGCGCCAGCGTCGTCTTGCCCACGCCCGGGATGTCCTCGATCAGCAGGTGTCCGCGCGCGAGCAGGCAGGCGAGGCTGAGCCGGATCTGTGTTTCCTTGCCCAGGATGATCGCGCCGAGTTCCCGCACCGCGTGATCCGCGAGTGCCCGGGGCGCGTCATCGCCGCCCGTCGCCACCCTCTGTGCGGCCGGCTGACTCACGATCCCTGGGCCCCCGCCGGGCTCGCGGAGCGGGCCGCGTCGAGCCGGCGCATCTGTTCCGAGAGCTGCTCGATCTGCTGGTCGAGCTCGCTGATCCGGCCACGTTCCTTCTCGACCACCTCCTGCGGCGCGTTGGCGACGAAGCTCTGGTTGCCGAGCTTGGCCGCCGACTTGCCGCGGTCCTGCTCGGCACGCGCCAGGCGCTTCTCGAGTCGCGTGATCTCTGCGCCGAAGTCGTCCACCAGGCGTGAGAATGGCGCCAGAACCGTTCGTCCCTCGATCAGCGCGATCGCGCAGGGCGGGAGTTCCGCCTCGGAATCGACGACGGTCACGGATTCGAGGCTCGCGACCCTGCAGATCACGGCGGAGAGGGCTGCAATCGCCTCGGCGTCGCCGGGCCGCTCGCTGCGCACGAACACAGGCGTCGCCCGGGACGGGGGCACGTCGAGCTCGCCACGGATCTGGCGTATGCCGAGCACGACCGACTGCAGCGCCGCCACCTGGCGTTCGGCCTCGTCGTCGGCGGCGAAATCCCCGGCTGCCGGGAAGGGCTCGAGCATGATGCTCGGGCCGGTCCGGCCCGCGAGCCGCCCGACCCGCTGCCAGATTTCCTCGGTGATGAACGGCATGAACGGATGCAGCAGGCGCAGCGTCGCCTCCAGCACCTCGAGCAGCGTACGTCGCGCGCCGCGCTTGAGCGCCGCATCGACATCGGCTCCCTGCAGCACCGGTTTGCAGAGCTCCAGGTACCAGTCGCAGAACTCGTACCAGACGAACTCGTAGGCGGCCTG
>CAZKLS010000150.1:0-5851 GCA_964553405.1 uncultured Steroidobacteraceae bacterium | reverse complement strand
GCTCGGCGGCGTGATGACCAAGCTGATCGAGAAGAACACCACGATCCCGACCAAGGCGACGCAGGTGTTCTCGACGGCCGACGACAACCAGACGGCCGTGACGATCCACGTGCTGCAGGGCGAGCGCGACCGGGCCACCGACAACAAGTCGCTCGGCCGCTTCGACCTGTCCGACATCCCGCCCGCGCCGCGCGGCATGCCGCAGGTCGAGGTCACGTTCGACATCGATGCGAACGGCATCCTGAACGTGTCGGCGAAGGACAAGGCCACCGGCAAGGAGCAGCGCATCGTGATCAAGGCCTCCAGCGGCCTGTCGGACGACGAGATCCAGCGCATGGTCCGCGACGCCGAGGCGCACGCCGAGGAGGACCGCAAGTTCCGCGAGCTGGCCGAGTCGCGCAACCGTGCCGACGCGCTGCTGCACGCGACCGAGAAGTCGCTGACCGACCTCGGCGACAAGGTCAGTGCCGGCGACCGCGCGAAGGTCGAGTCGGCGATCTCGGACCTCAAGGGCGCGCTGAAGAACGACGACAAGGACGTGATCGAGACCAAGGCGCGGGCCCTGGCCGAGGCCTCGGCGGCCATCGCCCAGCAGGCTTACGCGAGCCAGGCGGGCGAGGGCGCGGCCGGCGAGGCTCCGGGCGGTGGCGCCGGCGCCGGCAAGGACGAGGTGCTCGACGCCGAGTTCGAGGAAGTGAAGGACAAGGACGACAAGGCCTCCTGAGCGGGGCCGGTCGAATGATTCGTCCGGACTGAGTGAGCCGCACCGCCGCGGGGCCCGACGCCCGCGGCGGTGCCCGTTTTACTGGACCGTACCGAGAACTGCATGGCGAAACGTGACTACTACGAGGTGCTCGGCGTGCCGCGGACCGCGACCGAGGCCGAGATCAAGAAGGCGTACCGCCGCCTCGCCATGAAGTATCACCCGGACCGCAATCCGGGCGACCAGGAAGCCGAGGCGCAGTTCAAGGAGGCCAAGGAGGCGTACGAGACGCTGACCGACGGCCGCAAGCGTGCGGCCTACGACCAGTTCGGTCATGCCGGCGTGGACGGCATGCGCGGCGGCGGGCCGGGCGGCTTCGATCCCCGCGACGCCTTCGGCGACATCTTCGGCGAGGTTTTCGGCGACATCTTCGGTGCCGGCCGCCGCGGCCGCTCGCAGGTGTTCCGCGGCGCCGACCTGCGCTACGAGCTCGAGCTCGAGCTCGAGCAGGCGGTGTTCGGCGACACGGTCGAGGTCGAGTTCAGCGCGCTCGGGGAATGTGCCGAGTGCCAGGGCTCCGGTTCCGCAAAGGGCTCGGCCCCGGTCAGCTGCGAAACCTGCCGGGGCGCCGGGCAGGTGCGCATCCAGCAGGGTTTCTTCACGGTCCAGCAGACCTGCCCACGCTGCCAGGGACGCGGGCAGGTGGTCAGCGACCCCTGCGAGACCTGCCGTGGCCAGGGGCGCGTGCGGCGGCAGAAGAAGCTCTCCGTGAAGATCCCCGCGGGCGTGGATACCGGTGACCGGATACGGCTCGCCGGCGAGGGCGAGGCCGGGCGCAACGGCGGGCCGACCGGCGACCTGTATGTCGAGGTCCGGGTCCGCGAGCATGCGATCTTCCAGCGCGACGGCAGCCACCTCTCCTGCGAGGTCCCGATCAGCTTCGCGCGCGCGGCGCTCGGCGGCAGCGTCGAAGTGCCGACGCTCGACGGCAACGTGCCGATCAAGGTCCCGCCCGAGACGCAGTCGGGCCGCGTATTCCGGCTGCGCGAAAAGGGCATCAAGCCCGTCCGCGGCGGCGCCAAGGGAGACCTCTTCTGCCGCGTCGTCGTCGAGACGCCGGTCAACCTGTCCCGTGAGCAGAAGGAGCTGCTCGAGCAGTTCGAGGAATCCATCCAGGGCGACTCGAAACGCCACCGGCCGCGCGAAGAGAGCTGGCTCGACGGCGTCAAGCGTTTCTTCTCCAGCTTCACGGAGTAGCTGCAATGACGAACGTCGCGATGTGCGGGGCCTCCGGGCGCATGGGCCGCGCGATCGTCCCGCTGCTCGCCGCAGCGGCCGACCTGCGCCTGAGCGGAGCGCTGGCCGCCCCCGACGACCCGGGGCTCGGCAGCGACGCCGGGCTGCTCGCCGGCACCGGCGAGCTCGGCGTGATCGTGACCGACGACGCCGCGAAGGCGCTCGAGGGCGCGGACGTGGCGATCGACTTCTCGCTGCCGGCCGCCTCGCTGGTCCATGCCAGGCTCTGCCGCAAGGGCGGCTGCGCGATCGTGATCGGAACCACCGGCCATTCGCCGGCCGAGCTCGCCGAGCTGCGCGAGATCTCGAGCGCGATTCCCGTGGTGATGGCGCCGAACATGAGCCTGGGCGTGAACCTGATGTTCCGCCTCGCCGAGATCGCCGCCCGGGCGCTCGGCGAGGAGTACGACGCCGAGATCTGGGAGGCGCATCACCGCCACAAGGTGGATGCGCCGAGCGGCACGGCGCTGGGACTCGGGCGATCCGTCGCCCGGGGTCGCGGGGTCGGGCTGGACGACGTGGCGGTATTCGAGCGGCACGGGGCCGTCGGCCCCCGAAAGGCCGGCTCGATCGGCTTCAGCGTGGTCCGCGGCGGCGACATCGTCGGCGACCACCGGCTCGTCTTCGCCGGGCCCGGCGAGCAGCTCGAAATTGCCCACCACGCCCAGGATCGCAGCGGATTCGCCCGCGGAGCCGTCGCGGCGACACGCTGGGTGCTCGGGCGGCCGCCCGGCCTGTACGGCATGGCCGACGTGCTCGGCCTGTGAGCCCTCGCGCCGGATTCATGGCGCGCGGCCCGGCCGTCGCGTAAACTTCCGACCTTAGCCCGTGTGAAGTTTCGTCCCGGAGCAGCGTGAGCTGGCTCCAGCGGCCGGCGCACGCGCTAAATGCGCCCCCGCGGGCGCGATGACTCAGCATCGGAGGGCAAGGCCGTGACGACACCCGCTGTTCTGGCACTCGAGGACGGCACAGTGTTTCACGGCGTTTCGGTCGGCGCCGTCGGCACGGCGACCGGCGAGGTGGTGTTCAACACCGCCATGACGGGCTACCAGGAAATCCTCACCGACCCGTCCTACAGCCGCCAGATCGTCACGCTCACCTACCCCCACATCGGCAACACCGGCACGAATCCCGAAGACCTCGAGTCCGGCTCGGTGCACGCGGCCGGCCTCGTGATCCGCAACCTGCCGACGCTGCATTCGAGCTGGCGGGCGACCGAGTCGCTGCCGGAATTTTTGGCTCGCAGCGGCGTCGTGGCGATCGCCGAGCTCGACACCCGTCGGTTGACCCGGGTCCTCAGGGAGAAGGGCGCCCAGGCAGGGTGTATCGCCAGCGGGGAAGCCGCGGCACGGACCGACCTCGCGGTCGAGGCGGCCCGGCGCTTTCCGGGCCTGAAGGGGATGGACCTCGCCAAGGTCGTCTCGACCCGCCGCAGCTACCAGTGGAACGAAGGAACCAACTGGGCCCTCGAGCAGGGACCGAAGCGGCGGACGGCGCAGCGGCTGCACGTGGTGACCTACGATTTCGGCATCAAGCGCAACATCCTGCGACTGCTGGCGGACCACGGCTGCCGGATGACCGTCGTGCCCGCCCAGACGCCGGCGGACGAGGTCCGCGCGCTCGAGCCGGACGGCGTGTTCTTCTCGAACGGCCCGGGCGACCCCGAGCCCTGCACCTATGCGATCGAGGCGATCCGGTCGTTCCTCGATACGCGGACGCCGGTCTTCGGGATCTGCCTGGGACACCAGCTGCTCGGGCTGGCGGCCGGCGGCCGCACGGTCAAGATGAAGTTCGGGCACCACGGCGCGAATCACCCGGTCATCGAGCTCGGGTCGGGTCGGGTGTTCATCTCCAGCCAGAACCATGGCTTCGCCGTGGACGAGGGCACGCTGCCCGACAACGTGCGGGCCACGCACCGCTCACTGTTCGATGGGTCGTTGCAGGGGATCGCGTTCACCGACCGTCCGGCTTTCGGCTTCCAGGGGCACCCGGAGGCAAGCCCGGGACCGCGTGACCTGGCGCCGCTGTTCTCGCGGTTCATCGAGAGCATGCTGCACAACGGCCTGCCGCCCGCCGCCGGCCGGCCCGAATAGAGGATCTTCGCGAGATGCCCAAGCGCACGGACATCAAGAGCGTCCTGATTCTCGGGGCGGGCCCCATCGTGATCGGCCAGGCCTGCGAGTTCGACTACTCGGGAGCGCAGGCCTGCAAGGCGCTGAAGGAGGAGGGCTACCGGGTCATCCTGGTGAACTCCAACCCTGCCACGATCATGACCGATCCGGAAACCGCCGACGCGGTGTACATCGAGCCGGTCGAGTGGCGCACGATTGCGCGCGTGATCGAGAAGGAGCGGCCCGACGCGCTGCTGCCGACGATGGGCGGTCAGACCGCGCTCAACTGCGCGCTGGATCTGGTCCGTGAAGGCGTGCTGGAGAAATTCGGCGTCGAGCTGATCGCCGCGTCCCGTGAGGCCATCGACATGGCCGAGGACCGGGAACTGTTCCGCAACGCGATGCGCGAGATCGGGCTCGACTGCCCGCGGTCGCGGATCGCGCACAGCATGGAGGAGGCGCTCGCGATCCAGGCCGAGATCGGCTTCCCCTGCGTGATCCGACCGTCGTTCACGCTCGGCGGCTCGGGCGGCGGCATCGCCTACAACCGGGAGGAATTCGAGGCGATCGTCGCGCGCGGGCTCGACGCCTCGCCGACCAGCGAGGTGCTGCTCGAGGAGTCGGTGATCGGCTGGAAGGAATTCGAGATGGAGGTCGTCCGGGACCGGAACGACAACTGCATCATCATCTGCTCGATCGAGAACCTCGACGCGATGGGCGTGCACACCGGCGACTCGATCACGGTGGCGCCGGCCCAGACGCTGACGGACAAGGAATACCAGCTGATGCGCGACGCGTCGATCGCGGTGCTGCGCAAGATCGGCGTCGAGTGCGGCGGCTCCAACGTCCAGTTCGCGGTCAGCCCCGAGGACGGCCGCCTGCTGGTGATCGAGATGAACCCGCGGGTCTCGCGCTCGTCCGCGCTGGCCTCCAAGGCGACGGGCTTCCCGATCGCCAAGGTCGCGGCCAAGCTGGCCGTCGGGTACACGCTCGACGAGCTGCGTAACGAGATCACCGGCGGCGCGACGCCGGCGTCGTTCGAGCCGACGATCGACTACGTGGTCACCAAGGTGCCGCGCTTCACGTTCGAGAAGTTCCCGGGCGCCAACGACCGGCTCACGACCCAGATGAAGTCGGTCGGCGAGGTGATGGCGATCGGGCGCAGCTTCCAGGAGTCGCTGCAGAAGGCGCTGCGCGGGCTGGAGACCGGCATCGACGGGCTGACGCCGATCGTGCCGCTGCCGCTCAACGACGACAGTCGCAAGCAGCTGCTCGAGGAACTGCGCATGCCCGGACCGGACCGGCTGCGTTACGTCGCGGATGCGTTCCGTGCCGGCCTGTCGCTCGACGAGGTGCACCGCGCCTCGCACATCGACCCCTGGTTCCTCTGGCAGCTCGAGGACCTGGTGGCGGAGGAGCAGCGCCTCGCAGTGGGCGGCCTCGCTTCGCTGGACGCCGCGAGGATCCGGACGCTGAAGCGCAAGGGGTTCGCCGACTCGCGACTGGCCCGGATTACCGGCAGCACCGAGCTGGAAATCCGCGAGCGCCGGCTGTCGCACGGGATCCGTCCGGTCTTCAAGCGCGTCGACACCTGCGCCGCGGAGTTCGCGACCTCGACGGCCTACCTGTACTCGACCTACGAGGAAGAGTGCGAGGCCGAGCCGACCGACCGGCGCAAGATCGTGATCCTCGGCGGCGGGCCGAACCGGATCGGGCAGGGGATCGAGTTCGACTACTGCTG
>CAZKLS010000149.1:0-5853 GCA_964553405.1 uncultured Steroidobacteraceae bacterium | reverse complement strand
AGGCAAAGGAGAGACTCGAAACCCGGACCGGTCTGACCTACGGGTTCGACAACCACACGCAATACCTCGGAACGGATTCGGATCGATCGCCCTCGGATGCCGCGAGCAACGTGGTGCGGTTCTATGGCACCTGGGCCGCTACTGGACGAGGCACGCCAGACGATGGAGCGCTGGTCTTCAAGATCGAGTATCGCAGCGCGATCGCGGGCAAGATCTCTACGCAGGCGCTCGGCCCGTCGCTCGGCTATGCAGGCGTGTTTTCCTCCACGTACAGCGACGCAGGCCTGGTCCTGACGAATCTCTACTGGCGGCAGCACTTCGCGGGCGGACGCGGGGGTTACGTGATCGGGCAGGTCGACAGTTACGACTACGTGAACGTCAACAGCCTCGCCAGCCCGTGGACGGCTTTCACCAATCTGGCATTCGAGCAACAACCGACCTTCGCCGGGCCGCCTCAGGGCCTGGGGGCTGCCGTGCGCTGGCGGCTGAACGACAACTGGCAGGTGCTGGGCGGATTCGCAGATGCGAACGGCGATCCGTCAGAACCACTGAACGCGGCGCAGGATTTCTTCGGTGACTACGAGACGTTCAAGCATATAGCCATTGGCTGGAATCCCAACTGGGGCGACCGCTACGACCGATCCTTGCAACTCACGTTCTGGCAGGTCGATGCAAGAGAGGAGGCCGGCGTGGAAGGTGGTCATGGTTTCTCGTTTGCGGCGAGCGGCCACAGGGACGAGTGGCGGCCCTTCCTGCGAGCTGGATATGCCAAGGATGCGGGCACGCCGCTCGATCGCACAATCAGTGTCGGCACGGGCTATGACGCCCGTGGCGGACGCGATCTCGCGGGAATCGGGGTGAGCTGGGGCAGAGCGCCCGACAACTCGCGTGATCAATTTACGCTGGAAGGATTCTATCGCCTCGACATTACGGACTTCCTGCAGCTGACACCGCAGGTTCAGTACGTCGTCAATCCAGCCAACGATCCGGCAACCGACGATATTCTTGTTCTCGGTGCGCGCCTGCGAGTCTTCTTCTGATGCATGCCGATGGCGCGGAGGCCCCGTGCACTATCGGATAGCCGCGACAGCGGCTGCCCGGCTGTTGCGCGTAGACTGAGCCCTTGAATGGTGCCGGGCTCATCGTTCCCGGCCGGGAGTCAACGCCGTGCACCTGCCGCCAGACCATCACTTGCGCATCGAGCTCAACGACGAGGCGCACGCGCGGCCGCCGGAGGCTTTGCAGGCCCCGCTGCGCCTGACCTTTCTGGCGCTCTACTCCGACCCGGCGCAGCGCGATCTCGAGTGGCGGCACGTCTGCGCGCTCGCCCGCCGCTTCGGCCACGAGCCGCCGCCGCAGGCCAACCACTACAGCGCCGATTTCGGCCCGTTCCGGCTCAAGTGGGAGCGTCATTCGGAGTTCACCCGCTACAAGTTCATCGTCGAGGGACCGTGCGACGATCCGTTCGCCTCGCCAGCGCTGCAGGCAGTTCCGGCAGACTGGCTCGCTGGGCTGACAGGCGAGACGATGGTCGCCACCCACGCGGCGCTGCTGCCGGCCGGCGCCGAGGCGCCGGACTACGAGGCACTCTCGATCCGGCATTTCGACGGCAACGTGCTTGTAGGGGCCGGCATCGCCGCCGGTGCCGGCCTCGCGTTCACCGATTTCCGCATCCGGAACGGCTTCAGCCGGCTGCTGGTGCTCGACCAGAGCATGACGCCGCGCCAGGCCGGGCGGATGATGCAGCGCTTGCTCGAGATCGACACCTACCGGTTGATGGCGTTGCTGGCGCTGCCGGTCGCGCAGCGACTCACGCCCTGGCTCAACGACGCCGAGCGCGAGCTGGCCCAGATCACGTCGGCGCTGGTGGAGTCGAACGACGCGGCCGAGCCGGTGCTGCTCGAGCGGCTCACGCGCCTCGAGGCCGAGATCGAGAGTCGCGAGTCCGCGCACCACTTCCGCTTCAGTGCGGCCGAGGCCTATCACGCACTGGTGGAGCGGCGCATCGAGGAACTGCGCGAGGTGCGCATCCAGGGGCTGCAGACGTTTCGTGAATTCACGGAGCGGCGGCTCGCGCCGGCGATGAGCACCTGCGCTTCGGTGTCCGCAAGGCTCGAATCGCTGTCCGAGCGCGTGGCACGCGCGACGCAGCTGCTCTCGACCCGCGTCGCCGTGTCGCGTGAACGTCAGAACCAGCAGGTGCTGGAGTCGATGAACCGTCGCGCGCAGGCGCAGCTGCGCCTGCAGCAGACGGTGGAGGGCCTGTCCGCTGCAGCGATCACCTATTACGTCGTAGGGCTGGTCGGATACGTGGCGAAGGGCCTGAAGGCGCTGGGCTGGCCCGTCGATCCCGACGTGGCCATGGCGTTCAGCATTCCGCTCGTCGCGCTGGCGACCGTGCTCGGCGTGCGCCACGTGCGCAAGGTGGTGACGCGGGCCGCGGAGTGACGGCGCCCCGTTTCATCCGGGCGGTCTCGACCGCGGCGTCGAACGCACCCGACTCCTCTACGGTGTGTACCAGATCGGCGACGTGTAGGCGCGCTCCTGGCTGAACATCGGGATCTTCGGGTCGAGGTTTCCGAGCCCGAAGTACTTCGCGTCGTAGGCGGTCCAGCGCGGGGTCGGGATCTCGATGACCCGCGCGTAATAGAACGCCCGCTGCCGCGGATCGAACTGCGGATCCTTCCAGACCGTGACCAGCTCGGTCGCGCCGATGGTATTGGTCCAGGTGGCCGACTTCACATTGACCGTATTGCCGACGGGGGGCAACTTGCCGTCGCTGCCGGGCTTGCGGTCCCCCGACCAGGCCACGTCGTAAACCTTCTCGTGCAGCTTGCCGGTGTCGTCCATCCATCCCTTGACGATCTGGATGCGGTCGAGGTTCGCGCCGATCTGGTCCTTCAGCGCGGCCACCAGGAACGACGGGGACTTGCCGGAGGGCGCCGCGCTCAGGTCGCCACCCATCGGTACGCCCTTCCTGTAGCCCACGTGCGCCGGCGTCCGCGTCTGCGCATCGTCCTGCGTGAAATCCCAGCCGCCGAAGAAGCGCACCATCATCCGTGGTCCCGTCGTTCCATAGACCTCGCGGCGTTGCATCGCGTCGAACAGCGCTTCGCGCGTGTTCTCCGGCGCCCAGACGGCAACGTATCCGGAGGCGAGCGTCTCCCAGCCCAGGATGGAAAGATCGCCGAACTTGGCGAACGGGTGCGACATGCGTTCCGGGCTCGGTTCCGAGCCCGAGTGCTTGCCGTAGAAGTTGTCCTCGTCCGCGGTGGCGAGCGCGGTGTGGCTGTCGGTGGACCCGATCATGCCGAACTTGTACGGGTTCGTGCCGAGCTGGCTCTCGAGCTTGAGGCCCAGTTTCAGCGCGCTGCGCGCGTACTCGTACTGGAGCATGCCGTCCGTTTTGGCCTCGCTGAGGTTCAGGTTGCCCTTGTCCCAGGTGCCGTAGTCGGCGAACTCGTCGTTCGGCGACAGCAGCGGGTGAGCCTCGCCGTCGCCCTTGATCTGGGTCACTTCGGCCAGTGGCTCCCAGCGCGCACGCGTCTGGGCATACGCCGGCGTGAGCGGCTGCTTGGTGACCGGATTGATCTCCGGGAACATCAGTCCATTGGAGAGATTGCCGTTGTGCGGAATGGCGAGCACCCGGCCGCCGGTCTTGTCCTGGTAGGTCTGCAGCAGCTTCCACAGGTACTCCGGATCCGTGCTGCCGGTGGGGGCATAGGTGGTCGCAGGCACGGTCTGACGGGCCTTGTCGGCGCCGTCGCGGTAGATCACCACGCGATGCAGGTTCTGCCCGGGCGGGACCTGCGAGGTCCATTCGTAGCCGATGAACGCGGTGAAACGCCCGGGCTCGTTATATTTTTCCGCGGCGGCAATCGTCTTGCCCCAGGCATCCTTGTAGGCCTGGCTGTTCGGCCGGTACATCAGCGCTTCCGGGAAGGTACCGCGCGAGAAACTGTCGATGATCTCGAGCGCCGCCTGCACGCCCTGCTCGCCACCGGCCTGGACCATGTCGTACCACTTCTTGCCGGTGGAATCGGCGAGGATTTCCTGCTTGCCCGCAAAGAGGTCCGGAAAGAACCCCATGTTGTCCGAATGGTCCGCGACGACCAGGAAGTCGAGCGGTCGTGCAAGGCGGACCTTGCCAGCGGTCGTCGACTCGACCTGTTCGCCGCGCGCGAACCGGTAGGCATCCTCGGGTCCCAGGCGTGCGCCGAAAGCGCCCGCATCCATCGAGTAGGAGGTGTGCAGGTGCGTGTCGCCCCAGAAGAGGCGGGTGCGCGTGCTGCCCGAGGCGTACGGCGAGTACGGCAACTCGGGGTCTGCGTGCGGCAGCGGTTCGTCGGGCAGGGCACCGGGCGGCGAGTACTGCGCCAGCGCCGGACCTGCAGCGACGGCCGCGAGCGCAACACAGACGAGCGCATTCGGGATGATTTTCATGGCTGTGCTCCTCCCCGATTCTCCAGCCGAGAACCAGGCTTTGTCGGGAAAAATTTACCGGCCGCGGAAGACCGCGTCGCGTCGCTCGACGAAGGAGCGCACGCCCTCGGCCGCGTCCTCGCTGCGCATCACCTCGGCCATGCCGCGGAACATCGGCTCGACCGCGGCGGCCTCGCCTTCGAGCATCCGCAGCCGTGACGAGCGCAAGCTGCCCTGCACGCCGAGTGGCGCCGCTGTCGCCACGCGCGTGGCGAGCGCCAGTGCCGCATCGAGCTGCTCGCCCGGCGCGCACACCTGCTGCACGAGGCCGAGCCGGTAGGCCTCGTCGGCCCCGAGCTCGTCACCGGTCAGCAAGTAGCGCTGGGCGTTCGCCCAGCCGATCTCACCGGGCAAACGCAGCGTCGCGCCGCCGCAGGCGTAGAAGCCCCTGCGCACTTCGAGCATCGCGAAGCGCGTGTCGCTGGCTGCGACGCGCAGGTCGGTATTGAGCAGCAGCTCCCAGCCCCAGGTGTAGCAGCGCCCCTGTACCGCGATCACCAGCGGCTTCGAGAGCCGGGGCCCGCTCAGCGAGAAGGGATCGAGCTCGCCATCCCCGATCGGGAACGGTGAACCGGACGCGAACGCGTCGGCCCAGTCGTTGAGGTCGACGCCGGAGGTGAAATGCGGGCCCTCCGCCCAGATCACACCGACCCAGAGCTCGGGATCATGCTCGAGGCGGTGCATCGCGCGAGCGAGCGTGCGAAACATCTCCCGGCTCAGCGCGTTCATTTTCTGCGGGCGGCGCACACCCATCAGCAGCAGGTGGCCGCGCTGTTCGGTTTCGATGCTCATTGCACTGTCCCGGTAGCGGTCACGTACTAGGCTTCGAAGCTGTCGCGAACGGGCCGGTTCGGATCGTAGTCCTCGTCCTCGAGCTCGACCTCGGCCGAGGGCGGCAGTTTCGCGATGATCTTGACGATCATGTCCACGTGCTCGGCTTCCTCCTCGCGAAGTTCCTCGAAGAGCGCCTTCACGTCCGGCTGGGTGACGTATTCCAGCGCTTCGTCGTAGAACGCGAAGGCCTTCTGCTCGGAGTACAAGGCGAGCTGGTAAGCCTTGAGCACGGACATGTTCCAGCGCACGTCGCCGACGTCGGGAGCCTCCACGTCGAAGATGTCGTCGCGACTGACCTTCGGCGGCTTTTCGCCGAACAGTTCGAGCCGGCGCGCGGCGAGTTCCTCGCAGTGCTTGCTCTCGTTGACGGCCATGGAGCGGAACACGGCGCCGGCGTCGTCGACACCGCGGCTGCCGAACGATTCGGCGAAGTCCGTGTAGCGCCTGTGAGCCTCGAGCTCGATCAGCGAGGCGAGGTCGAGGGCGTCCATCAGGGAGATCTTTGACAGGTCGAGTCTGGTGGACATGGGTTCCTCT
>CAZKLS010000148.1:0-5869 GCA_964553405.1 uncultured Steroidobacteraceae bacterium | reverse complement strand
CTGGACGCGCTGATCAAGATCAAGAACGAGATCGACCCGACGCTGACGTTCCGCCGTTCCTGCCGCGAGGGAATCTGCGGTTCCTGCGCGATGAACATCGACGGCGTCAACACGCTGGCCTGCACCAAGGCCACCGACGAGATCCGCGGTCCGGTGAAAATCTACCCGCTGCCGCACATGCCGGTCGTCAAGGACCTGGTGCCGGACCTGACGGATTTCTACGCCCAGTACGCCTCGATCAAGCCGTGGCTGCAGACCCGGACGCCGGCGCCGCCGGACCGCGAGCGCCTGCAGTCCAAGCAGGACCAGGCACTGGTCGATCAGCCCTCTGCCTGCATCCTCTGCGCCTGCTGCTCGACCAGTTGCCCGTCCTACTGGTGGAACTCCGACCGCTATCTCGGTCCGGCGGCGCTGCTCGCCGCCTACCGGTGGATCATCGACACCCGTGACGAGGCGACCGGGGAGCGGCTCGACGACCTCGAGGACCCGTTCAGGCTGTACCGGTGTCACACGATCATGAACTGCACGGAAGCCTGCCCGAAGGACCTCAACCCGGCTCGAGCGATCGCCGAGATCAAGAAGATGATCGCCGAGAGACAGCACTGAACGCCGACGTGCCAGGGCCGGGCGGGACCTGCACCGGGCCCGCGACGCCCGAGCATTCCCGGCGGCTGCGCTGGCAGTGCCGGCGCGGGATGCGCGAGCTGGACGCACTGCTGCTGCGCTACCTGGACAGAGACTATCCCCGCGCCCCGCGTCCGGAACGCGAGGCATTCGAGCAGTTACTCGAACTGCCGGATCCGCAGCTGTTCGGTTATCTTGTGGGTCGGGAGCCGGCTCCAGGGGATTCCATCGCAGATGTCGTGGCCCGCATCCGAAGCTGTCCAGATTGAGCTTCCCGGCAGGCTGCTGGCGGAGCGGCTCAGCGCATACCTGTGCATCGCCTGCGGCGCGTTCGGTGAGGTCGTGATTGCCCGCTACCCGGAACTGCCCGCCGGCCCCGGCGCTCTGCTCGCCGCGCTGCTGCTCGCAGCCGGCGCTCTGACGCGCCGGCGCGTCCGGGCCCTGCAGTTCTCAGGCCCCGGCCGCTGCGAGGCGCGGCTGGCGGACGGACGCCGGACCGGGTGCCGGCTCGGGCCGGGCACGCGGCTGCTCGGCCCCACGATCCTGCTCGACCTCGAGCAGGACGGTCGGCGCGAGTCGATCTGGCTCACGCCGCTGGACGTCGGGCCCGGTTCGCGGCGGCGGTTGAGCCTGCACCTGCGGCGGCTTTTCGCGACGTCGGAGCGGCCGGTACGGGCGGCCTGAGCGAACCGGAGTCCGTGCACGGCATGCCGAACTTTCCGCCCCCCGACGGGTCTACAGAGTCGCACGATGAGCGGGGCGGCGATCCGCGGCCGGGTTCCGGCCTCGAGAAGACCGACCTCGAGCTCGTCAAGCGGGCTCAGCGGGGCGAACGGTCTGCGTTCGACCTGCTCGTGCTCAGGTATCAACATCGGGTCATAAAGCTCGTGGCGCGCCTGCTCAGGGATCCAGCCGAGGCCGAGGACGTGGCACAGGAGGCCTTTGTGAAGGCGTACCGGGCGCTGGGTTCGTTCCGGGGCGATAGTGCCTTCTATACGTGGCTGTACAGGATCGCAGTGAACACGGCCCGCAACGCAATGGCCTCCCGGCAGAGACGGCCGCTGGATTACGAGGCCGATCTCGGCGAGCACGAGCAGGCGTCGGTGCAGTCGCGCCTGCGCCACGTCGACACCCCCGAGGCCGTCGCCCTGTCCGACGAGATCCAGCAGACCGTGGAGCGGGCGATCCAGGAGCTGCCCGAGGACCTGCGCACGGCCATCCTGCTGCGCGAGGTCGAAGGCCTGAGCTACGAGGAAATCGCCACGGCCATGGACTGCCCCGTGGGTACCGTTCGATCCCGGATCTTCCGGGCACGCGAGGCCGTTGACCGCAACCTCAAACCACTGCTCGACTGAGTCTCAAGATGACGGATCAGATCAAAGAACAAATCTCGGCCCTGCTCGATGGTGAGCTGCCCCAGAACGAACTGAACCTGCTGGTGCGCCGGCTGGAGCGCGATCCCGGACTGCGGCTCGCTTTCGGGCGCTATGCGCTGGTCGGCGAGGTGCTGCGCGCGCCGGGCGGGGCACTGGCGAGCGCCGGCTTCGCCGAGCGAGTCAGCCTGGCGGTCGCGACCGGTGAGTCCGCCGCGGCGTCCGCCCCGGCAGCCGCGCCGGCGCGGCACAGGCGTCGCGCCACGCCGATGATCGGCGCTGCGGTCGCCGCCGGCACGCTCTTCGCCGCAGTGCTGCTGCTGGTGCCCGAGCAGGGCCCGCAGGTGCAGCAGGCGGTCACCGTCGAGGCGCCCGCATCCGTCGCGGCCGACCTCGAGGCGACCGGCGCGGCCAGCCCGACGCTGGCAAGGAGTCAGCGCATGGCCGCGTACCTGGTCGCGCACGGCGAATACTCCACCCCCATCGGGCGACGCAATGTCTGGACGGGCGTGCTCGCGAACGACCCGGGCATCACTCGCGTTTCCTACGAGTTCTCAGAGGCCCGCTGAATGGCGCTGCGCCACGCGCGGGTGCTCGCGGCCGCGCTCGGCCTGGCCATCGTGCCCGGTCTGCAGGCCGCCGACCCGCCGCGCGTCTGGCTCGAGCGGATGAGCGAGTCGCTCGCGACACGCAACTACGACGGCCTGTTCACGCACAGCGCCGGCCACCAGTCCGAGGTGATGCGGATCCTGCACCGGGTCGAGGACGGCCGCAGCGTCGAGCGGCTGGTATCGCTGGACGGCAGCGGACGGGAAATCGTCCGGACGCCGGAGGAGGTGCACGCCTACCTTCCAGACCGTCGGGTCGTGCTGGTCGAGCCGCGCAAGGAGGACGGCTCGCTGCTGAAGGCCGTGCCGGCGCCGGGACCTGAGCTGGAGCTGCTCTACGAGCTCGAAGCCCGGCCCGGGCACCGCATCCTCGGCAACGAGGTGCGGATCGTGGACGTTCGTCCGCGCGACCGGTTCCGCTACGGTTACCGGCTCTGGCTGGCCGAGGAGACGGCAATGCCGTTGCGCTCGGCCGTGCTCGACGCCGAGGGGAAGGTGATCGAGGAGATCCAGTTCACCCGGTTGGAGATGCCGGCGCAGATCCCGGCGTCCGCGGTGGAGCCGTCAGTGGATGCGACCGGCTACCAGTGGATCCGAACCGGTCGTCGAGGAAACGTCAGGGTGGCTGCCGTGGCCGGCTGGCGCGTCCGCCATGCGCCGCCGGGATTCCGGCTCGTGGCGTCGCGTTTCCAGACGCTGCCGGGAGTGCCGGTGCCGGTGCCGCACCTGATCTTCTCGGACGGCCTCGCGTCGGTATCGGTCTTCATCGAGCCGGGCCCCGCGTCCGGCCCGATTCCGCGCGAACATGCGACGCTCGGCTCCGCGAACGCCTACACGACGACCGTACAGGGGCACGTTGTCACGGCGGTGGGCGAGGTCCCGCAGAGCACGGTGCGCGACATCGCGAGCTCGGTCGTGCCGGAGGCGGGCGCCCCGGCGCTGGACGCGGGACGCTGAGCGATGGAAACCCTCGCGCGGGTCGTTGAGCGCCGCGGCGACCGGCTCGAACTGGCCTGTGGCCGCCCGGGCCCCTGTGGCGGCGCCTGCCTGTGCGCCTTCAGGCTGTTCCGCCCGCCAGCGGCACGCGGACTCGAGCTCGAGGCCAGTTCGGCTCCGGTCGATGCCGGGCCGGGCGATACGCTGCTGCTCGCGATCGACGAGCGCACGCTGCTCGGGGGCGCCCTCGCAAGCTATCTGCCGCCACTGGTCGGGACGGTGTCCGGCGCCGTCCTTGCGCGCTGGATCCCGCCGGCTGGCGAGGCCGCGGCCGTGCTGCTCGCGGTGGGCGGTTTCGGGCTCGGGCTGCTGGCTTCGCGCAGGCTGCTGCGGCACTGGCGCCCGAAGCTCCGCGCGCGGCGCCCGGCCCCGTGAGCCATCCGGGCGCGTCCAGGCCGCACCTCGACGTCGCGGTCATGGTCCGCGAGGGTTGTCACCTTTGCGACCAGTTCCTGCTCGAGCTTTCGCTGGAGCTCGGACCGGCCTTCGAGCAGGTACGGATCGTGGACGTGGATGCCGATCCGGAGCTCGCGTTGCGTTACGGCCTGCGCGTGCCGGTGCTCGAGGTCGACGGTCGGCTGGTCTGCGAGGGCGTGTTCGATCCGGACCGGGCGGGCGCCGCGCTCGGGCTATAATCCGCGCCCTTTGCCCGCCGGCCCTGCCGGACGCCGGTGTCAGCCATGAAACGGATCCGCAACTTCTCGATCATCGCCCACGTGGACCACGGCAAGTCGACGCTGGCGGACCGGTTCATCCAGATCTGCGGCGGCCTGGCGGACCGCGAGATGCAGCAGCAGGTGCTCGACTCGATGGACCTCGAGCGGGAGCGGGGCATCACGATCAAGGCGCAGGCCGTTTCGCTCCGTTACCTGGCGCGCGACGGGGAGACCTACCAGCTGAACCTGATCGACACGCCGGGCCACGTCGACTTCTCCTACGAGGTGTCACGCTCGCTCGCGGCCTGCGAGGGAGCGCTGCTGGTCGTCGACGCCGCGCAGGGTGTCGAGGCGCAGAGCGTCGCGAACTGCTACACGGCGATCGACCAGGGGCTGGAAGTGGTCCCGGTGCTGAACAAGATCGACCTGCCGTCCGCGGAGCCGGAGAAGGTGATCCAGGAGATCGAGGAGATCATCGGCATCGAGGCCGGTGACGCGGTCCGGGTCAGCGCCAAGACCGGACAGAACGTCGAGGAGGTGCTCGAGACGCTGATCGCCCGCGTCCCGGCACCGGGCGGGGACCCCGATGGTCCGCTGCAGGCCCTGATCATCGATTCCTGGTTCGACAATTACGTCGGCGTGGTGTCGCTGGTGAGGGTCGTAAACGGTTCGCTGAAGACCGGCCAGAAGATCCGGGTCTGGTCCACGGGTCGCACCCACCAGGTGGACAAGCTCGGCCGCTTCACGCCGAAGCCGGTGACCACCGACGGCCTCGAGACCGGCGAGGTCGGCTTCGTGATCGCCGGCATCAAGGAAATCGACGGCGCACCGGTCGGCGACACGATTACCGCCGACGCCCGGCACTGCGCGGCTGCGCTGCCCGGCTTCAAGCAGATCAAGCCGCGCGTGTTCGCCGGGCTCTTCCCGGTCCGGTCCGACGACTACGAGGCGTTCCGCGACGCGCTGCAGAAGCTGAAGCTGAACGACTCCGCGCTGCACTTCGAGCCCGAGGTGTCGACCGCGCTCGGCTTCGGCTTCCGCTGCGGCTTCCTCGGCCTGCTGCACATGGACATCGTGCAGGAGCGGCTCGAGCGCGAATACGAGCTGGACCTCGTCACCAGCGCACCGACCGTGATCTACGAGGTGATCACCGGCGACGGCGAGACCGTCTACGTGGACAATCCGGCCAAGCTGCCACCGCTGGACAAGGTCACCGAACTGCGCGAGCCGATCATCGTCGCGAACATACTGCTGCCCCCGGACCACGTCGGCGCGGTGATGAAGCTGTGCCTGGAGAAGCGTGGCGTGCAGAAGAAGCTGCAGTATCTCGGCAGCCAGGTCTCGATGCAGTGGGAGCTGCCGCTGGCGGAGGTGGTGCTCGACTTTTTCGACCGGCTGAAGTCGGTCAGTCGCGGCTACGCGTCGTTCGACTACGAGTTCGCCCGCTTCCAGGCGGCGCCGCTCGTGAAGCTGGACATCCTGATCAACGGCGATCGAGTGGACGCGCTTTCGATCATCACGCACCGCGAGAGCGCCTACCAGCGCGGCCGCGAGCTGGTGGACAAGATGCAGGAGCTGATCCCGCGGCAGATGTTCGAGGTGGCGATCCAGG
>CAZKLS010000147.1:0-5988 GCA_964553405.1 uncultured Steroidobacteraceae bacterium | reverse complement strand
TTCTTCAACGGACCGATCGAGTGCCGGCTGCTGCGACTGCGGCTCGAGGCGTCCGCAGTCGAACCGGACCGCGAGACGGCGCGGGCTGAGCGACTCGATCGGGCACGCCTGCGACCCGGCGCGGGGATGTTCGCGAACCGGCTGCGCAAGAACCTCAAGCGTCTGTCCCGCTGGTCTGCCAGCGAAGACGTCAGTTGTTTCCGTGTTTACGACGCGGACATGCCGGAGTACGCGTTCGCGATCGACGTCTATGGCAACGACGCGCGCCATGCCTACGTCCAGGAGTACGAGGCGCCTGCCACGATCGCGAGGGATGCGGCGCGGGCGCGCCGCGACGAGGCGCTTTCGGTTCTGCCGGAAGTGCTCGGCATCGCCGCCGAGCGCGTGCACCTGCGCACCCGCCGGCGGCAGAAGGCCGGCGCGCAGTACGAGAAGCGCGAGGCGAGCGGGGAGTTCCACGAGGTCCGCGAGGGCCGCTACCGCTTCCTGGTCAACTTCACCGACTACCTGGACACCGGCCTGTTCCTGGATCACCGGCTGACGCGCCGGTTCGTCGGGGAGCAGGCGAGCGGCCGGAGCTTCCTGAACCTGTTCGCGTACACGGGCAGCGCGACCGTGTACGCGGCGGGCGGCGGGGCGACCGCCTCGACCACGGTCGACATGTCGCGCACCTACATCGACTGGGCCCGCCGCAACCTGGCATTGAACGGGCTCGCGGGACCGGCGCACGATTTCGTCCGCGACGACTGCCTGCGCTGGCTGGAGCAGCAGGCCGTCGCACCGGGCCGGCGCTACGGACTGATCTTCGTGGATCCGCCGACCCATTCGCGCTCCAAGCGCATGGAGACCGACTTCGACGTGCAGCGTGACCATGCCGGCCTGCTGCGGCGGGCCGCAAGCCTGCTCGCGCCCGACGGCCTGATCGTGTTCTCGAACAACAGCCAGCGATTCCGGCTCGATCGCGAGGCATTGTCGGACTTCCACGTCGAGGACCTGAGCCGCGCGACGCTGCCGGTGGACTTCGCGCGCAACCCGCGGATACACGTCTGCTACCTGTTGCGCCCGGTCCGTTGATTCCGGCGCGGGCACCCGGGCGTTGCGCCCGGTGATCCGCCGCCGCGGACGGACCGCGAAAGTCGGCGCAATTACTGCGAGAATCCCGGTGGCGCTGTCTGTCCCGGGCACACGGCCGGGTAACGATGAGGTTCGATGGAGATTTTCAAGACCTTCACGCTCGAATGCGCGCACCGCCTGCCGAACGTGCCGACGGGACACAAGTGCGCGCGCGTGCACGGCCATTCCTTTCGCGTGGAGATCCACGTCAGCGGTCCGCTCGAGCCACGGCTCGGCTGGGTGATGGATTTCGCCGACGTGAAGGCGGCGTTCGATCCGCTGTTCCAGCGGCTCGATCACCATTACCTCAACGACGTGCCGGGCCTCGAGAACCCGACCAGCGAGCACCTGGCGCGCTGGATCTGGCAGCGCCTCAAGCCGGGGTTGCCGCAGCTGTCGGCGGTGGTCGTCCACGAGACCTGCACGAGCGGTGCGCGCTACGTGGGAGACTGAGGCCCCGGAGGACGCACGCGCCACTGTCGAGGCATCGGTACAGGCACGGACTCCATGGACTCCCGACCATTCGCTGAACTCCGAACCGAGCGCTTCCGATTGCGGCGGATCGTTCCGTCCGACATCGGCGTGGTGTTCCGCGGCCTTTCCGACCCGACGGTGATCGCCCACTACGGTGTGTCCTACGAGACCCTGGAGGCGACGCAGCGGCAGATGGACTGGTTCGAGGAGATCCACGCGCGCGGAACCGGCGCGTGGTGGGGTATCTCGGAGCGGACCGCGGGCGCGGCACTGATCGGCGCCTGCGGCCTCAACGACATCAACGCGGAACATCGCCGCGGCGAGCTCGGCTGCTGGCTGCTGCCCGATTGCTGGGGGCGGGGCGTCGCCACCGAGTGCGTCGGTGCAATGCTCGAGCACGCCTACGGCCCGATGGGCCTGCATCGCGTGGCCGCGGAAGTCGAGGTCGCCAACCACGCGAGTCGTCGGCTGCTCGACCGGCTCGGCTTGCGGCTCGAGGGCGTCCGTCGCGACTACGAGCGCAAGCATGGGTCGTTCATCGACCTGATGATCTATGCGCGGCTCGCGACCGATCCCGCGCCTGCAGTCGAGTATGCTCGAGGCGTGCGCGTCGCGACGGCGGCCGACGCCTCGCGCGTCGCACCGCTGTTCGATGCCTACCGGCAGTTCTACGGCCTGCCGTCGAACCGGCCCTTGGCCCAGCGCTACCTTGCCGAGCGCCTGGCGCTCGGGGAGTCGGTCGTGCTGCTGGCTGAGGCCGCTGACGGGACGGCGCGCGGGTTCGTGCAGATGTACCCGACGTTCTCCTCGCTGCGCGCGGCGCGAGTTTTCGTGCTCTACGACCTGTACGTCGAGGCGGGCGTGCGGCGTTGCGGCGTTGCGCGCCACCTGATGGAGGCCGCCGCGACGCACGCCCGGGCTGCGGGCGCCGTCGCGCTGACGCTGCAGACCGCGCGGACCAACGTTGCCGCGCGGCGGCTGTACGAATCGCTCGGCTGGAAGCGCGACGACGAGTTCCTGGAGTATTGGCTCGAACTTCCGCAGGGCCCGTGATGCGGGCTGACCAGACGGCCCCGACCGGCCCGGTCGCGGGCGGCACGGCAGGCCAGAGCCTGTTGTTCGCAGTCCTCTATTTCGCGGAGGGCGTGCCGATCGGCTTCCTCTGGTGGGCGCTTCCATCGATCCTGCGCGAGCAGTCGCTCGACGTCACGAGCATAACGACGCTGACGGCGGCGCTGACAGTGCCGTGGACACTGAAGTTCCTGGCCGGGCCACTGGTTGATCGCAGCGTCGAACGCGGTGCACGGCTGCGCGACTGGATCCTCGCCTGCCAGGTGCTGATGGGTCTGGCGCTGCTGCCGCTGGCCGCGGGCGAGGCTGCGCCTGCCTTCAAGCTGCTGCTCGGTCTGCTGGTCGTGCACGCGTGTCTGGCTGCCTTGCAGGACGTTGCCATCGATGCGCTCTGCATCCGCAGCGTGGGCGACGAGCATCTCGGCGCAGTGAACGGCTGGATGCAGTTCGGCATGACCGCCGGGCGTGCGAGCGCCGCGGCCGCGGTGCCGCTGCTGATCAGCGCTGCGGGATGGCGCGTGGCGATCGGCGCGATCGTGGCGCTCATATGGGCGCCGATGATCGTGGTACTGTTGATGGTGCATGAGCCGCGCCGCCGCGGACCACCGCCGGGCGCGACCGCTGTTTCGTGGCGTGGAGTGCTGACGGTGGCGCTACTGCCGGCGGTGGCCGTCGCGCTGCTGGCCGGCGCCGGCTTCGAGGCGGCCGGCGCGGTCGCCGGTCCGTTGCTCGTCGATCTAGGTCTCGGGGTCGGTCAGCGGTCGATGTTCTTCGGTGCAGTGGCGCCCGCGGGCCTGGCGCTCGGTGGACTGCTGGCGGCGCGGGGCGTGGATCGTGTCGGCTTGCGGGAGTCGGTGGCCGTGGGCGTGGTCGCAGCGGTGGCAGCGGTTGTCCTGCTCGCGGCCTCGGTCGCGGAGGGGCCGGCATCCGCGGTACCTGCCCGTGCGGTTGCAACGCTCGGCCTCGTCTACCTTGCAGCAGGCTTCCTGGTGAGCGCGAGCTATGCGATGTTCATGCAGGTCGCGCGCGGTCGATGGCGTGCCACGCGCTTCAGCCTGCTGATGGCGGCCACCAACGGCTGCGAGGCCGGCGCAGGCTTCGCCGCCGGCCGGCTGGTGCCATCGCTGGGCTACGGCGGCGCGCTGGCGGCCCTCGCCGCGCTGTCGCTGGTATCGTTGCCGTTGTTGAGACACGTGCGCGCCGGCGGAGGACAGACCGATGACACCGACTGACCAGACCGTATCACGGCCACAGGCAAGCCTCGAGATCCGGGAGGCGACGCTGCAGGACATCGATGCGATCAGCCGGCTCGTCGAACGCGTCTATCCGGACATGCCGCCGTATCCGAAGGACATGCTGCGCGCCCAGGTCAGTGCCTACCCGGAGGGGCACCTGATCGCGCTGCTGAACGGTGAAGTTGCAGGCTACTGCGCCTCGATCCGCCTGCCGGGCGAACGGGCGCTGGTCCCGCACACCTGGAAGGAGGCCACCGGCGGCGGCTACGGCACGACGCACGACGATGCGGGCGACTACCTCTACGGCTACGAGGTCTGCGTGGATCCCGCGCTGCGCAGGTACCGGGTTGGCCAGCGGTTCTACCGGGCCCGGCGACGGCTGTGCCGCAGCCAGCGACTGCGGGGCATCGTGATCGTCGGCCGGATTCCAAATTACCACCGCCGCGCCAGGCTCGTCTCCGGCCCGGAGGAGTACGTGCAGGCCGTGATCAGCAAGCGATTCCGCGACCCGGTGCTGAACTTCCAGCTGCGGCAGGGCTACGAGCTGATCGGGGTCCTGCCGGGCTACCTGCCGCTGGACAAGGAATCCATGGGCTTCGGCGTGCAGCTGATCTGGCGGAATCCCGACTTCGACGACCGCGTCGGGCCGGCCGTGATCGAGCGGCGGAACCTGATCGACCGGGTACGCGTCGCGAGCGTGCAGTACCGGCAGCGGCGGATACGGGAGTTCGACGAGTTCCGCCAGTTCGTGCACTACTTCGTCGACACGACCGCGGACTATGGCGCAGATTTCGTGCTGTTCCCGGAGCTGTTCACGCTGCAGCTGCTGTCGATCGAGAACGAGGAGCTGCCGCCGCACGTGTCGATCGAGCGGCTCACGAACTACGAGACCCGGCTCAAGGAGCTGTTCCACGAGCTGTCGCTGAAGTTCAACATCAACATCATCGGCGGGTCCACGCCGTCGCTACGGGACGGCACCGTGCACAACGTGTCGCACGTGTTCCTCAGGGACGGGCGCGTCGTCAGCCAGGACAAGATCCATCCGACTCCGAACGAGCGTTACTGGTGGAACATCGTCGGGGGGCAGACCGCCTCGCTGATCGACACGGATTGCGGCCCGATCGGCGTGCTGATCTGCTACGACTGCGAGTTCCCCGAGCTGGTGCGGCACCTGGTGAACCAGGGCATCAACATCCTGTTCGTGCCGTTCCTGACCGACGAGCGCCAGAGCTACTGCCGAGTGCGCTACTGCGCGCAGGCGCGGGCCGTCGAGAACCAGATCTACGTCGCGCTGTCGGGCAGCTGCGGGAACCTGCCGAACGTGCACAACAACGACATCCACTACGCCCAGAGCTGCATCCTGACGCCCTGTGACTTCCCGTTCGCCCGTGACGGCATCGCCGCCGATACGACACCGAACTCGGAAATGGTCGCGATCGCGGATCTCAGCCTGCGGGCGCTGCGCGAGGCGCGACAGCGGGGCACCGTGCGCAACCTGATGGACCGCAGGCACGACCTGTACGGCATCCAGTGGCACGGCCGCTGAACGCGGGACGGGCGTCGGCCCGGCCGGCGCCGAGGTCCCGCGTCATTCGGCGGCCGCGACGCTGAACGGCAGCACGAAGCCCGCGGCCAGCGGTCCCGGCATCTCGGCGATGAAGGCGTACTCGCCGGGCTCCAGGTCGACCGTGAAGTAACCGTGCGACCCGGCGGGCATGTCATTGATGCCGCCGAGGAAGGTCACGGGGCTCGGGTCCTCGAGGCCGTCCTTGCTGCGCCAGTCGAGCCAGGCGTCCGCGAGACGGATACTGTCTTCTCCGTCGACCCGCATCAGGTGCACGTCGTTGCCGACGAAGGACGGCAACTGCTGCTGTTCGGCGAAGTCCACGCGTATCGTGTTGCGGCCGGCTGCGAGCGCGCCGCCCGCAATCTCGATCCCGGTGTTCCGGACGGTCAGCGTGACGTTGGCCGCCGGTTCCGGCGCAGCGCTTTTCTCGTCGGTCACGGTCAGATCCATCATCATGCCGAGCCTGCCCTCGCCGGGGCTGGTCGTGTGAAAGACGCCGCCGGACTTCACGTAGCACTCGAGAATGTA
>CAZKLS010000146.1:0-6135 GCA_964553405.1 uncultured Steroidobacteraceae bacterium | reverse complement strand
CGGCACCTCTGGGGCACTCGGGGGCGGGGCATGGCTCCCCTACTGGGCGGGCCCCGCGATGGCACCTCGGGGGACTCCGGGGACTCCGGGGCAGGGGCGGCGAGGGCCCCGGCGGAGATCATTAAGGGATCATTGAATGGCGCGAAGTCGGGTGCGGCACATGGAGCAACCGGATGACTTCCGCGATGGTCATGGCGGCGTCGAAGGCGATGGGCCGTAGTGCAACAACTCGTTGTGGGGGTTGGGCGAAATATTCGCTCTGTTGCAGATCGGGAAGGCTCTTTTGAGGAACTGTGTTAGGGAGAGGACGGTGCTCTCGACAACGGCGAATCGTATCCGGGGCGCCATTGTCGCCTCACGACTTCCTCGGGTGAGTGCCCCTGCGGATTCAACGACCGAGGAAGATGTCAGCGCAACTCTAGATCAGGACCGTCAACGAACGGGACCCACGGAAAAGCCTCAGCTTAGTCCAGTTCCAAACCGACCGAAAAACGGGGAGGACGTCAGGAGTCGGCCGACTCTAGACCTGCCGGCTACTCAAAAGCGGGGGGACGTCGCCAGCACATCAGGACGGTTGTTAGGGCAAGTACGCCGATGGGGTGCACCTGGAACATCCGCGAATACTACTCCAGCCCTAAAACGCGCCCTATCGCCCTCCCCAGTCAGCGCCGGACGATAGGCGGCGGAGCGTACTTGTTCCTGGCGACGTCGCTCTTGGACACGACGCCGTAGACGCGGAGCATGATGTTGAATCGCCGATCGGACACCGGGAGCCAGTTGGCCTCCGCGACGCCTGCGGGCTGCGTGCGTGAGATGTAGATCGAGATCGATCCATCGGAGTCGGAGACCAGGCCCGGCGTGTAGCTTGCGACGACGTACTTGTCGATCGGGTTCGGGATCGGCTGGATCGCTTCGGGCGTGTAAGCCGTCAGGGACCAGAAACGGGATGCTTCCGGGGCGTCTCCGGGCGGGAAGGTCAGCACGTAGCCTTCCGGATTGCTGCCATCGAGCGCCGCGCCGGTGCCATCGACAAACGCGTGGTAGTACGCAGCCGTGTCGATGGTGTTGCAGAACTGGCAGAACTCGGTGATCGACGCTCGATCTAGGACCGCACCCTTCCACTCGCCGATGTTGGTGAAGTGAACCCAGTTGTTCGCGATCGTGCGCGCCAGGTAGTTCGAGACGATTGCTTCGTGCGCCGTCCGGGCCCCAGTCGAGAACTGCGCCCGCACCTGCTGGCCGAGGTTCGACCCGTCGCCAAACAGGGCGTCGAAGTCGTCGGACAGCTTGCGCTCCTGCGGTGAGAGCGGCGGGGTCGAGCGCGTGTCGCGCACGGCCACCTGTGTCATGCGCAGGAACTCGATCGGGTCGATGCGGATCAATCCGTCCGCGATCGTCTTGACCGGGAATGCGTACTCGCGCACCGGAAGCACGTTGGTCGGAACGTCGTTGATTGCAAGCGCCGCGCGAAAGCTCGTCGCCGCGGCCGTCTGGTCGACGCCATTGCTGAACTTGTCCGCGCGGAAGATCAGGATCATGAAGTCGAGCGGCAGCCGCGCGGTGAAGGCGCCTGGCACGTCGGAGCAGGGGTAGTCAGCGCTGACCAGCGCGTAAGTCGTTGGCGGGAGTATCACTCCAGCCGGCTTGGACGGTATCGGCGAGGGATAGACGTTTCCGTAGGGGTCGAGCAGCAGCACCGAGTAACCGGCCTCGGTCTGCGGGACGAACAGCCTGACCACACCGTTGCCGCTGACGTCGATCGGCGAGCTGGCGTAAAGAGTATCGTCGTTGATCGCGACGACGCCCTGGTACAGCGGCGAGATCCTGTCGGGGCCGATCAGCTCGTTCTTCGGCGCGACCGCGAACTGCGAATGCGTGAACCAGATCGGGTAGAAGGTCGTGAGGTAGTTCCGGGTGGTCGTGACGACGTCCTGCCCGCCGCGGTTCGGCTTGCGATCCGCGAAGGCAGGGCCTGCGAAGAACAGCGATGCGACCCATGCGAGCGCCAGAATCGTGCCGACCCTGCGCATGGTCCGCACCATGACCCTATGGCCCTGCACGCTCGCCGTTGCGAACCACACCACAGGCCGCTGGCTCAGTCGTTGTAGATGACGAACAGTCGCGGTGCCAGCCTCGGGTCGCCCAGTTTCTCGGCCATCTCGCGCGAGAAGAACTTGAACTCCGACTCACGATGGGTTCCGCTCCGCGAGGTTCCCTTGTGCAGTTGCAGCAGCCAGGCGCTGTGCCCTTTGCTCACCGCATCGGTGACGTCCCAGGTCAGCGAATGAGCCTCGCCCCCCTTGTGCTTCGCGACGCGTTCAGAACCCGCTTCCACCAGCGGACGCGGCCAATCCTTGAAACATTCCCGGCGAGCGTCAGTGGGATCCACTTCCTCAGCGCAATTCCAGGTCGCACCGCTACCCGTGGCGGCACCGCCGTTCGTCAGGTCGCCGTCGCCTTCCTGGAAGCTGGCACGCAGCGGGTACGCGGCAATGCGCGGAGCGTCGGACCTGGCAGCCTTCCCGGCCCGCGACTTGTTTCCGACGTCCTCCGGCGCGGTGTCCTCAGGGGTCGTCAGCATCAGATAAACGCCCATGACATCTCGGTCTTCAATCATCGCCCTCAGGTTGTCCGCATCGAAACCGAGCACGACGCGCTGCGGCTGGCTGCTGCGCAACGACAGGTACGATCCCCCGCCGTCGTTGCTGTTTGGGGCCGAGGCGTACAGCGTGGCATCTGCGGTGGATGTCAGCGAATTCGTCGAAGGGCCCGTGCCGGCAACATTCAAGGTAAACCAGGTGTCGAAGTCGTCGCCGCACAGGGTCGGCATGCCGGCGGGGTTCCGCGCGTCCCAGGCGCGAGTCCCGCCCTTGCAGGTCAGGTTTGCCCAACCCAAGACCGGCCAACGGTACTCCGCCCACATCTTTCGTACGTCGAAGTGCGGGATCTGTTGCACTCCGTTGAGCACAAACCAATCCTGTTTAGTGTCGACGTCGTAGGACTCGGGGAAGCTATAGCAAATGGCAAAGTCGTAGTAGCCCAGGCCCGTCGAGTCGTTGGTACCCGTGTCGCGATAGTAGATGAGGCCATAGACGACTTTGGGATACGGCGTCGTCCAATGGCACTCCTCGCCTTTGGTAGCCAGTAGCTTTTCGTAGTTCCAGTCCGTGAACGGCTGTGGGTACTTGCTGAGGCCCCCGTCGATAAAGCGGATCAGCTCGTGCCCAATGCGCAAGTCGGCGAAGCTGCCGCTCTCCGCGTCCTGGAACTGGACGATCTTGCTTCCCACCTGCAGCCCGGCCCCTCCGTTCGCTTGCAGGCAATTCGTTGCATCCCCGCCGCTGTTGCTCATCGTGCACAGGAAGCGTGAGACGCTCACCGTTCCTGGCTGGTAGCTGTCTACCACGCCCGGAATGCCCCCCAGCAGGATCTTCCAGTAACCGGTGAACGACGAGAACCAGATCCCGCGGTTCGTCGTGGTCGTGCCATCGGACGCGAGACCGGTGCCGTAGCCATAAGGGCCGAAAGCCACTGACGGCAGTGGCTTCTCGAACGTCCCGACCGTGGGGCCACAGTGGTCCGCCGACGTCAGCGCGCCTGGCGTCGTCGAGGAGCAGCCGTAGGTGTTATTGGGATCCGCCGCCTGGTTGTAGGCCTCGATCGATCGAGCCAGCAGCACCGCATAGTCGGTGCTGGTCGCATTCATTATCACGTACTGGTCCGTGCTGTAGGGTGCTCCGCCGGGGGTCATCTGGGCCACCAGGTTGGGGCGGAAGGGTGACACGTAGTAGTGGATCGGGTCGACGCAGCCGTCGGGCATGTTGGTGGTCGGGCAGACGACGTTGAACATGTCGTTCGGGTCCGTGACCTTTGGTGAGCCCTTGGCCTTCCACGCTTGGTAATGCCAAGCCTCGGTGAGTACGACCAGGGCCTGCGCGTTGATCGTCAGGTACCAGTCCGTGATGTTCTCGACGTTGTCCCGGTACCAGGGCCGGTCGTCCAGCGTTCCCGCGGCCGGCGGCGCAGCGGCGGTTGCCTTGATGCAATCAGAGACGGATCCTGGCGCTCCCCCGCTTCCCGCTGCATATCCTGCAAGAGTTTCCAGCATCCCCGTCACCGAGCTGCTGGCGAGGGCGCAGGTCTGACCGGGCTCGGGAAAACCCACCGCGCAATTCGCCCACTCCGAGATGTCGTCCTGATTGACGGCTACATTCGGGTTGCTCATGTCTTCGACGAACTGCAGGTACGCGTCGTAGTACGTCTTGATCCCGCCTGCGTACTGGATCATGAAGTCAGCGTCGAGGCTGCAGTTAAGCTTTAACAATTCTCCTTCGATCTCCGACAGTTCCTGGTTCACCTGATTGAGGGTGCCCAAAATGGCGTCGAGTTGGGGATCACTACCACTGCTGCCCGCGGGCATCACCCAGCCCCACACCGAGTCGACGACCTGGAAGGTGAATCCGGCGATGGTGTTATCGATCACCTGCTGCGCCACGCTATCGGCATGGGCGGGCTGGAGCGGAGCGCTGGCCAGCAGGATTGCCAGCAGCGCCGGCGGACGGCGGAGCCTGGACATGTGATACCCCCTGTGTTTCCCGGCACTGTAGATTCCTGACACATCGAGCGGTTAGGCTGACAGTCCCAAAATCAGTTGTCATGGCGTCTCAGCGGGGAGCCGGTCAAACTGCGCAGCGTGCTCGGCCGTGGGCACCGGGCAATAAGTTAAAGAGGGACGCTGAGCCGCGTGAACGACAGGGTTCCAAAAGTCTCATTCGATGTCAGTGATTTCGCGGCGAGCGAACGGCTCGCGGCTTTCTCACTACTCACCCAGTCTCTGTACGAGTGCGTGCCGGCCAGCGAGTCGAAGGCGTTTGACGTTCGTGCCACGGGCTACCACGTGGCCGACCAGATCTACTCCGTGGCGACGTACACGCCGGCGTCGTTCCGGCGGGACGAGCGCCACCTGCGCAGCCCCGGTAGCGACTTCCTGGTGCTCGAGGCGCAGCTCGCCGGGGAGCAACGACTCGCGATGGAAGTGGGTCCCGTGGTTTTGCTGCCCCAGCACATCCATTTGCGCGACTGGGCCTGCGGGTTCGAATCCGAGGCGACGGCGATGAGCCTGCTGTCGCTCGTCATACCACGGAGCCAACTGCAGTTTGCCGGCGCAATGGGCCTGACCAACCCGGTGGTCGCATGGTCAATGGAATCGGCGGAGGGTCGTTTGCTGTTGGTGTTGTGGCGGGAGCTGCTGGAAAGCCTGGAGCGAGTGACGCAGGCGGAGGCGGAAAGGCTGACACTCGCTTTCGTAGGATTCGTGGACGGGCTGCTGTCTCGTCGACAGACGCGGGACGCTCCGGTCACGCTCGCGGCAATGCAGCAGTTCCTGATTGCGCGGCTGCGCGGCGACGTCGGCGTGGCGGACCTTTGTCGCCACTTTCATGTATCCCGCAGCACGGTCTATCGCCTGTTTGAGCCGGTGGGCGGCGTGCTGCGATTCCTCAACGCGGCGCGGCTCGAGCGTTGCCGCGTCCAGCTTCGCCACGCGGATCCTGAGCGCGATCTGGTCAGTGAGATAGCGGCGTCCTGGGGCTATTCCGATGCAAGCGACTTTTCGCGCCGCTTTCGAACGCACTTCGGCGTGACGCCGTCTGCCGTTCTAGGTGCCGCCCGTTTCATGCATTCGCCCGAACTCGACCCGTCGAGCACCTGGTCCTCTAGCGGCTGGTATCAGGAGTACATGAGTTGGTTCAACAGGACTTCCGGATGGGATTAGCAGGCGGTCGCCGGCTGCTGAAGCTGGCGGTCGAGGCGCATGCCTGCTTCTTCGGGTGAGCGGCGCAATCCTGCGGTCGACCACCGCCGCTAGTCCCACGGGACTGAACGGGCACGGTTCGGTCCCCGCTCGGTCACGATGCCGTGGTGCCTTTGCGCTTCTTGAGTTTGCAGCGCGGCGCGGTCGGCACCGGTCGCCGGGGCTCGGAGTACGCTCGGTCGAGCAGGGCGGTTCGGTCGGCCAGGTGAATACGGGTTGGGTTTCTTCGGCTTACCCGCGCCGAACCTCGCTCTCCGAGCTACTGAAAATCCGCGTGTCGATGGTTCGATTCCGTCCCTGGCCACCACTTCCTAAATTATTGA
>CAZKLS010000145.1:0-6159 GCA_964553405.1 uncultured Steroidobacteraceae bacterium | reverse complement strand
CGGGAGGTGCAGATGGGCATGCTGAGAGACTGGTGGAGCAGCCTGACCGGCCGCGCTACGAACCCGGCCGCGGCGCCCGCCCGCCGGCCGGCCGCAATGAAGCCGCAGTCACGGGCGGGCGACGACGCACTGTCGCTGGCCGAGGACCCTCCGAAGCAGCCGGAGAGGCGCCACGGCAGTGCCGGCTTCGACCCCTACTCGAGCGATGGCGGCTACGCGAAGCCGCACTCCTGGGAGCGCATCGACCACGACTGAGCGCCGGCCGCCGGCGCCGCGCGGACTCGTTTCAGCGACCGGCGCCTGCTGCGCCGCGGCTCTGCTCGCGTATCGGCCGGAACTCATTGCCCGGCCGCCACTCTGGGAAACGGGCCTCTTCCGCGAGTTGCTCGAGCACGTCGAAGTACATCTCAAGGTCCTCGAGAGCGCCGGACAGGTCCCAGTCGGGGTCGTACTCGTCGCTGGGCTTGTGGTAGCGATTGGCGATGTAGTCCTGCTGCCGTGCGAACCCCCATTCCGGCCCGTGCGCGACCGAGTCCACGCCGCCCTTGGCGTACAGCATCGGGACGCCTTTTCTCGCCAGCGGGAAGTGGTCGGAGCGGAAATAGAAGCCCTTCTCGGGCGTCGGTTCCTGCCGCAGCACGCGGCCCTGGCGCGACGCAGCCCGTTGCAGGTAGTCCTCGAGCTCGGAGGATCCGAAACCGACGACCGACACGTCACGGGTCCGGCCGTACACGATCATGCCGTCGATGTTGAGGCCGCCGGCGATCTGCGCCACCGGCACCGGCGGGTGATCGGCGAAGTACTCGCTGCCGAGCAGGCCGTCCTCCTCGCCGGTGAACCCGACGAACAGCATTGAGCGGCCGGGGCGCGGCTCCATAGCCGCGAACGCACGCGCCAGCTCGAGCATCCCGGCCGTGCCGGTCGCGTTGTCCACGGCGCCGTTGAAGATCCGGTCCTCGCCCTGCCCTCGCTCGGCCATGCCCAGGTGGTCCCAGTGAGCGGTCACGACCAGGTACTCATCGGGCCGCTCGCTGCCCTCGAGCAGCCCGATCACGTTGCTCGAGGCCGCCCGGCGGATCGAGTTGCGAACGCTGGCCGAGGCGCGCAGTCCCATCGGCACGGCCCGGAACCCACGCTCGGCGGCGCGGGCCTTGAGGTCCTCGTAATCCATGCCGGCGGCCGCGAACAGCTTGCGGGCCGAGTCCAGCGTGATCCAGCCTTCCAGCGCGACCCGGGCGGCATTGCCGTCGGGCCGGTCCAGCACCAGCTGGGGGCGGGACGCGCCGTTCTCGACGACCGCCCACGGGTAAGCGGCCGGCTCGTCCTCGTGGACGATGATTGCGCCGGCGGCGCCCTGCCGGGCCGCTTCGTCGAACTTGTAGGTCCAGCGGCCGAAGTAGGTCATCGTCCGGCCCTTGAAGAGCGCCGGGTCCGACGTGGCAAAGCCGGGGTCGTTGACCAGGATCACGGCCGTCTTGCCACGCATGTCCAGCCCCGCGTAGTCGTCCCAGCCACGGCTCGGGTCCACGATCCCGTAGCCGACGAAGACGAGCTCGCTCTGCTCGATCCCGGCCTCGGGTGTCACCCTGCTGGTCCAGTACACGGCCTCCGGGCCGTAACTGAATGCGAGACTGCCGCCCGGCGAACTCACGTCGAGGCTCGGCGAGGGCTGGGTGCCGAGCTCCACGAACGGAACCGGCTGCCGATAGGAATTCCCGACGCCCGGCTTCAGACCGATCTCCCGGAACGCCTGCTCCAGGTAGGCCACCGTCTTCTCGCCACCCGGGGTGGCCGAGCGACGGCCCTCGAACTCATCGGAAGCCAGCACCTTCACGTGGGCGGTCATGCCGTCGGCCGTGAACTTCCCGGGCGGGTCGCCGCGTCCGGCTTCCGTGGCGCAGGCGGCGGTGGATGCCGCCGCGACGAGCAGCAGGCAGCGGAACACAGTCAGTCGGCCAGTCATCAGCGACTCCATGATCTCAGCAAATGCGAACGATTCTCAGGCAGGCCCCGCAATCAGCCGCGGGTGGCCATGTACAGCGAGGCCAGCGCGACGATAGTCCCCCACATCGCACCCTGCGCCCACCAGCGCCAGCGGCGCTCGCGGGCCAGCCCGATGAAACTGAGCGCGGCCAGTCCTGTCAAACCAGCGAAGATGACGAGGTACAGGGCCAGCAGCGGGAGCTCGCTGCGGAACTGGGGATGCTCCCCGGACAGCACCAGGAAGACCACGGTCGTCGCGGCGAGGCCGAAGGTCGTTGCGGCCGCGGAGCCGAGTACGAATCCGGTCAGTGCGGTGAGTGGTCTCACGTTCAGGCGGCGCAGAGCGCCTCCGGGCCTTGATTGGCGCGGAGCGTGACTCTAGCCTAGGCCTCCGAGTGTCGGGAACGAGGAAGTCGGCAAGTGTATCAGGCAGGCGGAAGGGTTGAGACGGTACCGGTGCGCCGCAGTCGGCGCGCGGCCCAAGGGGTCGTGCTCGCCGCGGTCGTGCTCGGCGTCGGCAGCCTGCTGCTCGGCACCGCGCCGGCACCGACGGCGGTCGCCAGCGCGACGACGACCAGCCTCGGCCCGACCGACCGCCAGGCGCGGGTGGCGCGGCTGGTCAGCAGCATGTTCGAGCGCTCTCACTACCGGCAGGCACCGATCAACGATCCCGTGTCCTCGCTGATGCTGGATCGCTACCTCGAGTCGCTGGATCCCAGCCGCAGTTATTTCCTCGCCAGCGACGTGGCCGAGTTTGAGCGTTATCGCTACCAGCTCGACGACGCGGTCGCGAGCGGCGAGTTGAGCCCGGCGTTCGCGATCTTCAATCGTTTCCAGCAGCGCAGCCGCGAGCGCATGAGCTACGCGCTGAAGGTGCTCGAGACGGAGCCCGACTTCACGCTGGACGAGACCTTCGAGTTCGACCGCAAGGACGCGCCCTGGGCCCGCGAGCGCTCGGAGCTCGACGAGCTCTGGCGCAAGCGCGTCAAGAGCGACGCGCTGTCGCTGATCCTGGCCGAGAAGACCTGGCCCGAGGCGCGCGAGATACTCGAGCAGCGCTACGAGCGGGTCCGCAAGCGCTCGGAACAGGTCACTTCGGACGACGTGTTCGAGAACTTCATGAACGCGTTCGCCCACGTGTTCGATCCGCACTCGAGCTATTTCTCGCCGCGCAACTCCGAGGAATACCGCATCCAGATGAGCCTGTCCTACGAGGGCATCGGCGCCTCGCTGCAGCTGCTGGACGACTACGTGACGATCGTGGAGATCCTGCCGGGAGGCGCCGCGCAGCGCAGCGGAGCGCTGGCGGCCAAGGACCGGATCGTCGCGGTCGGACAGGGCAAGGACGGCGAGCTGGTGGACGTCGTCGGCTGGCGCCTCGACGACGTCGTGCAGCTGATCCGCGGGCCGGGCGGATCCGAGGTTCGGCTGCTGATCCAGCCCGGCAACGCTGCGCCCGGCACGGCGGACAAGGTGGTCGTGCTGACGCGCGCGAAGATCACGCTGGAGGCCCAGGCGGCCAAGAAGGAGCTGCGCGAGATCCAGCGCGGCGACCAGACGCTGCGCATCGGCGTGATCACGGTCCCGTCCTTCTACCAGGACTACAACGCCCGCGCCGCCGGCGACGACGAGTACCGCAGCACGACGCGGGACGTGCACCGCCTGCTGCAGGAATTCGAGCAGGAAGGCGGCATCGACGGCCTGGTGCTCGACCTTCGCGAGAACGGCGGCGGGCACCTGAGCGAAGCGATCGGGCTCGTGAACCTGTTCGTCCCGAAGGGGCCCGTGGTGCAACTGCGCGAGACCGGCGGCCGCGTCGAGGTCCTCGAATCCGACGAGCGCGAGGCCGCCTATTCGGGCCCGCTGACGATCCTGGTGGACCGGTTCAGCGCCTCGGCCTCGGAGATTTTCGCGGCGGCGATGCAGGACTACGGTCGCGGCATCGTGATCGGCCAGGACACCTATGGCAAAGGCTCGGTCCAGAACCTCTACCCGCTGGATCGCTACGCGCTCGGCAAGGACCCGGGCTACGGACAGGTCACCGTCACGATCGGGATGTACTACCGCGTGACGGGCGACAGCACCCAGAACCGCGGCGTGCAGCCGGACATCCGGTTGCCCTCGGCGATCAGTCTCGAGGAAGTCGGCGAGAGCTCCCGGGACGGCGCCCTGCCCTGGAACAGGATCCGCCCGGCCGATTTCAAGCGGCTCGACGCGCTGACGCCGCTGGTCGAGGAACTGCAGCTGCGCCATGCCGAGCGCGTCGCCGGCAACCCCGATTTCCAGCACGCGTCCGAGGAAATCGCCGCGCTGGAGGAGATGCGCAGCCACCAGTCGGTGTCGCTGAACCTGGAGAAGCGCAAGGCGGAACGCGAGCAGCGCGCCGCGGAGCAGCTGGCCCGCGAGAACGCCCGTCGCAAGGCGCAGGGGCTGCCCACGCTGGAGAACGCATCCGACATCGAGGACGTTCCAGACGCCCTGCTGGCCGAGACGGCCGAGATCACGGCCGACTTGAGCCGGCTCGAGCCGCGTTACCTGGCCCGGCGCAGCGGAGAATCCTGATCGCCGCAGCGCGGCGATACACAAGGGTGGTGTTGTACTTGACTACAACACTAAAGACACCTAGCATTTCGCCATCACTAGTCTGACGCGTTCGCGCACAGGGTCCCAATGACCAGAACACACCCGGGCGGTGCCAGGCACCGGCGAGGTTTCCACGCATTCGTTGCGGCCGCGGTTGCGGCCGCACTTGCAGTGGGCTGCAGCAACGGCAAGGCCAAGGACGAGGGCGCGAACGAGGCTGACACCTCCGTGCCGGTCGAAGTGCAGCCGGTGCGCCGGGCCGCGATGGTCGCCGTGTACTCCGGCACCGCCCCGATCGAGGCGCACGAGGAGGCCGAGGTCGTCGCCAAGGTGGGCGGCGAGGTCCGCCAGATCCTGGTCGAGGAAGGCGACATGGTGAAGGACGGACAGGTGCTGGCGCGCCTGGACGGCGATCGCCTGCGCCTCGAGCTCGCCCAGGCGGAAGCCAACCTGCGCAAGCTGGAACGGGACTACACCCGCGTCAGGGAACTGAGCGAAAAGGGCCTGGTGGCGAAGGGCACGGCCGAGAACACCAAGTTCGACCTGGACGCGCTGCGCGCGACCTACGACCGTGCACGCCTCGAGTTGAGTTACACCGAGATCCGCGCGCCGATCGCCGGCGTGGTTTCGGCACGCCACATCAAGGTGGGCAACACGATCACGCCGAACACCTCGACGTTCCGGGTCACGGACCTGGACCCGCTGGTGGCTTACGTCCACGTGCCGGAGAAGGAGTTCCGCAAGCTCGCGCCGGACCAGAAGGCCGACGTCGTGGTCGACGCGCTGGCCGGCGAGCGCTTCGTCGGAACGATCTCGAGGATCAGCCCCACGGTGGATCCGCAGACGGGCACGTTCCGCGCACGCGTCGAGGTGCCCGATGAGACGCGCCGGCTGAAGCCCGGCATGTTCGCCCGCGTCAACATCGTCTACGAGCGCCGCGACGACGCGCTGCAGGTCCCGCGTACGGCCATCCTGGACGGCGACGGCGACCAGTCGGTGTACGTGATCGTCGACGGCAAGGCCGAACAGCGGCGCGTCAGGCCGGGGCTCAGCAACGGCGGCTGGGTCGAGATCGTCGACGGATTGCAGGGCGACGAGAGCGTGGTCGTCGTCGGCCAGGGCGGACTGAAAACCGGCACGCCGGTGAAAGTCGTCGAGGCGGCGGTCGCCGCCACCGACAAGGCCCGCGCGCGCTGACGCGCGACGCTCCAGCCACCCAGCGGGGATCCAGATGCAGCTGATCGACTTCGCGATCCGGCGGCGGGTGACCATCGTCATGTGCACGGTGGCCATCGCGCTGTTCGGGCTGGTGTCCCTGTCGCGGCTCAAGGTGAACCTGCTGCCGGACCTCTCCTACCCCACGCTCACGGTGCGGACGGAGCTGCCCGGCGCAGCGCCACTCGAGATGGAGACGCTGATCACGCGTCCGGTCGAGGAGGCGGTGGGCATCATCCGCAACGTCCGCCAGGTGCGCTCCGTGTCCCGCTCGGGGCAGTCGGACGTGATCCTGGAGTTCGTCTGGGGCACGGACATGGACGTCGCGGGCATCGACGTGCGCGAGAAGCTCGACCTGCTGCAGCTGCCGCTCGAGGC
>CAZKLS010000144.1:0-6244 GCA_964553405.1 uncultured Steroidobacteraceae bacterium | reverse complement strand
AGTCGATCACGCGCTTGTCGAAGTCCTCGCCGCCGAGGAAGGTGTCGCCGTTGGTGGCGAGCACCTCGAACTGCCGCTCACCGTCCACGTCGGCCAGCTCGATGATCGAGACGTCGAACGTGCCGCCGCCGAGGTCGTAGACCGCGATCTTGCGGTCGCCGCCGGCCTTGTCGAGGCCGTAGGCCAGTGCCGCCGCGGTCGGCTCGTTGATGATCCGCTTGACGGTCAGGCCGGCGATCTGGCCGGCGTCCTTGGTCGCCTGGCGCTGCGAGTCGTTGAAGTAGGCCGGCACCGTGATCACGGCCTCGGTGACCGGCTCGCCGAGGAAGTCCTCGGCCGTCTTCTTCATCTTCATCAGCACGCGGGCCGAGATCTCCGGCGGCGCCATCTTCTTGCCGCGGGCCTCGACCCAGGCGTCGCCGTTGTCCGCCTTGACGATCTTGTACGGGACCATGCCGACGTCCTTCTGCACCACCGGGTCGTCGTAGCGACGCCCGATCAGGCGCTTGATCGCGTACAGCGTGTTCTCCGGGTTGGTGACCGCCTGCCGCTTCGCCGACTGGCCGACGAGCACCTCGTCGTCCTTGGTGAATGCGACGACGGACGGGGTCGTGCGATCCCCCTCGCTGTTCTCGATCACGCGGGCCTTGCCGCCCTCCATGATCGCGACGCAGGAGTTCGTGGTACCGAGGTCGATGCCGATGACTTTGGCCATGGAGCAGGTCTCCGAAAAATCAGGAAATTCGATGGGGTTCTAGGTGGGGCCGTCAGGAGCGGATTCAAGCCGCCCTGTCAGCCCTCGCGGGCGATCACGACCCGGGCGGGCCTGAGCAGCCGGCCGTTGAGCAGGTAACCTTTCTGGAACACGTCCAGCACGCTGCCGGGGGCGGCGTCCGGCGCCTCGCGGGTGGTCATCGCCTCGTGGAAATCCGGGTTGAACGCCTCGCCTGCGGGGTCCACGACCGTGATGCCGGCCTTCTCGAAGGCCCGGTCGAGCTGGCGCAGCGTGGCCTCCATGCCCTCGAGCAGCGGGTCGCCCTGCTTCGAGGCGCCGGCGGCGATCCCCAGCTCCAGGCTGTCGCGCACCTCGAGCAGGTCCAGCGCGAAGCGCTCGATGCCGAAGCGGTGCGCGGCCTCGATGTCCCGCTGCGCGCGCTTGCGCGTGTTGTCCATCTCGGCGACGGCCCGCAGGTAGTCGTTGCGGTAGGTCTCGGATTCCTGCCGGACCGTGGCGAGTTCGCTCCGCAGCCGTTCCAGCTCGTCGGTCGACGGAGCGTCGCCCGGCTCGGTCGCGCGGCCGTCTGGATCGTCGTGAAACTCGTCCTGGTCGTTGTTCATGTCTACCTGCCGGTTGTGAGTCGCAGCGCCGCGCCGGGACCGGGGTCCCGCGCAAGGCCGTGCCGGGAAGCTGGGGGCTAGCGCCGGGAATTCAAGGCCGACCCGAGCAACCGGGCCGTGACGTCCACGATCGGGATGACCCTGTCGTAGGCCATGCGGGTGGGTCCGATGACGCCGAGCACGCCGACCGTCTCGTCGCCGAGCGTATATGGCGCGGTCACGATGCTGCAGTCGTCGAGGATCTGGTAGCCGGATTCCTGCCCGATGAAGATCTGCACGCCTTCGGCGCGCAGCGACAGGTCCAGCAGATGGAGAATGTCGCGCCTCGCCGTGAACGCCTCGAACAGCCGCCGCAGCTTGTCGACGTTGGAGAGCTCGGCGAATTCCATCAGGTTCGTCTCGCCGGCGATCACGTACTCCGGCTCCCCTTCACGGGTCTCGCCGAGCATCTGCTGCGCAAGGCCGATCGCGTCGCGCATCAGCTGATTCAGGCGCTCGCCGGTCTGGGCGAGCTCCGCGACCAGATCGGCGCGCACCTGCTGCAGCTCCTTGCCGGCGAACTGCTGGTTCAGGAAATTCGAGGCGCTCCTGAGCTCATCGGCGCTGTAATGCCGGTCGAGGTGCACGATCCGGTTCTGCACGTCGCGCCCGTTGACCACCATGACCGCGAGCACCCGGTTGTCCGAGAGCGGCAGGAACTCGATCTGGCTCAGCGCCCGGTGCGGCTGCCGCGGGATCGTCACGACGCCCGCGAGGTGCGTGATCGAGGACAGCGCCTGCGAAACGGCCGCGACGATCGCCTTCGGCTCCTGGCCCTGTTCCTCGTCCAGCCGGCGGCGGAGGTCCTCGATCACCTCGTCGAGCGCCAGCGCCTGCCGCTGGCGCAGCAGCGTATCGACGAAGAACCGGTACCCCTTGTCGGTCGGGACCCGGCCCGCAGAGGTGTGCGGCGAACTGACGAAGCCGTATTCCTCGAGATCCGCCATGACGTTGCGCACGGTGGCGGAGCTGAGCTGCAGTCCGGAGTCGCGCGAGAGCGTCCGCGAACCCACGGGCTGACCCTCGCGGATATAGCTCTCGACCAGCACCCTGAGCAGGTGCCGGGCCCGTTCGCTGAGCAGGTCTTCGTTGGGATCGGGCGACATCGCGCTAAGTTACTGTCAATAAAGCTGTTTTTAGCGGGGCCTGCGAGTGAAGCTAGCAATCGCGGCGCAGGCAAGTCAAGCGCTGGATGCAAGCATTCGCGACAGCTTCGCGCACTGGCCGCCCGCGCGCCACGCGTGCTAAAAGGCTGGACACTCATGAGCACCGCCGCCCCTGCATTCGAACGGGTTGCGCTGGCCGGTCGCGGGACGGATCCGCGCGTCGGCGCAGCCATGCAGCAGCTTGCTCTGCACCTGCGCGGCCTGGGCCGGGTGGTGCTGGCGCCCGACGATGCAATCCTCGACGTCGCGGCCGGCGAGGTCGAGCGGCTCCCGGAAGGCGACCTGGCCGAGGCGTCCGACCTGGTCGTGGCGGTGGGCGGCGACGGCGCGATGCTGCATGCCGCGCGAATGGCCGCGAGCGCCGGCGTGCCGGTGCTGGGCGTGAACCTCGGGCGACTGGGATTCCTCGCCGACGTTCCGCCGGAGCGCATGCTCGACAGTGTCGACGACGCGCTCGCGGGCCGCTGCGTGCCCGAGCAGCGCATGCTGCTCACCGCCTCGATCACGGACACCGACGGCGAGGCCAGCGGCCTGGCCCTGAACGACGTCGTGGTCAGCAAGGCCGACGGCGGACGGATGCTGGACCTGCGCACCTGGGTCGACGGCGGTTTCGTCAACACGCACGGCGGCGACGGTTTCATCGTCTCCACCGCCACCGGCTCGACGGCCTACGCGCTCTCCTGCAGCGGGCCCATCGTGCATCCCGGACTCGAGGTGATCGTGCTGGTGCCGATCTGTCCCCATACGCTGTCCGACCGGCCGCTGGTCGTCAGTGCCGCCAGCCTGATCGAGATCGAGCTGGTGGAGCGCACCGACACGCGCGCCCAGATCATCTGCGACGGCCTGGTGCTGCGCGACCTCGAGCCTGGCACGCGACTGCGGATCGCCCGCGCGCCGTTCACGGCCACGCTGCTGCATCCGCCGGGACACGACTACTTCAGGATCCTGCGCTCCAAGCTGCACTGGGGGCGCGGACCGCGCGGGGGCGAGCCTCCGGCGGACTGAACGCGGATGCTGACCCAGCTCCAGATCCGGGACTTCGCCATCGTCGAGCAGGTCGAGCTGGACCTGGGCTCGGGCTTCACCGCGCTCACCGGCGAGACCGGGGCGGGCAAGTCGATACTCGTCGACGCGCTGATGCTCGCCGTCGGGGGCCGCGCGGACAGCGGCTGCGTACGCCACGGCAGCGAACGGACGGAAATCACCGCGGTGTTCGACGTCGCCGGCAACCCGCCCGCAGTGGCCTGGCTGGCCGAGCAGTCCATCGAGCACGAAGGCGAGTGCGTTCTGCGCCGCGTGGTGGGCTCGGATGGCCGCAGCCGGGCCTACGTGAACGGCCGCAGCGTCGCGATCCAGTCGCTGCGCGAGCTCGGCGCGTTGCTGGTGGACGTGCACGGCCAGCTCGAGTTCCAGTCGCTGACGCGGCGCGGCCAGCAGCGCCGGCTGCTGGACGAGGCCGGCGGGCTCGGCGCGGAGGTGGCGGCCGTCGGCGCCGCGTTCCAGGACTGGCGCGCGCTCAGCCGCGAGCGCGACGCGCTCGAGCAGCGCTCCGCCGACCGCGAGGCGAGGCTCGAGCTGCTCTCCCACTACGTGGCCGAACTCGACGCGCTCGACCCGAAGGCCGCGGAAGTCGACGCGCTGCACGAGGAACGACAGCGGATATCGGCAATCGGGCGGCTGGCCGGCGGCGCGGCCGAGCTCGAGCGATTGCTCGGGGGCGAGGACGGCGCAGAGCAGGCGCTTGGCCGCGCGCAGTCCGTCGCGCGGCCGCTGCTGCCGCTGGACCCGGCACTGCAACCCATCGAGCGGCTGCTCGAGGAAGCCGCGATCGCCTGCCGGGAGGCACTGGGTGAACTCGGACGGTACGCGACCTCGCTGGAGGCCGAGCCCGGTCGGCTCGAAGCGATCGAATCACGGCTGGCCGCGCTCGAATCGGTGGCCCGCAAGCATCGCGTCGAGCCGGAGGCGATCGGCGGGCTGCGCGACACGCTGTCGGCGGAACACGACTCGCTGCGCGACTTCTCGAACAGCCTCGCGCAGCTCGAGCGCAGGCTCGCCGGGAAACGTGAAGACTACCGCCGGGCCGCCGAGCGATTGAGCGCGGCGCGCCGGGACGCCGCGAAGTCGCTGGATGCGAAGGTCTCCTCGCTGATGCAGCAGCTCGGCATGCCCGGCGGCGTCTTCGAGACGAGGCTTGCGCTGCGGGAGCCGCCGGAGCCGTCCGAACACGGCGCGGACGAAATCGAGTTCCGGGTCGCGGCCAACCCCGGCCAGCCCGCGGGGCCGCTGGCGAAGGTCGCCTCGGGCGGTGAGCTCTCGCGCATCAGCCTCGCGCTGCAGGTGGCCACGCTGAGCGCCGCGCACCTGCCGTCGCTCGTGTTCGACGAGGTCGACGCCGGGGTCGGTGGCGCCGTGGCGGAGATGGTCGGCCGTCAACTCCGGGCCCTCGCCGACGCGGGCCAGGTGCTGTGCGTCACTCACCTGCCCCAGGTGGCCTGCCAGGCCGGGCAGCAGGTTCGCGTCAGCAAGCTGACGCAGGGCGGCACCACGCTGACGCGGGTCGAGCCCCTCGGGCCCGAGGCCCGGGTCGAGGAGATCGCAAGGATGCTCGGCGGCGCCCGGATTACCGAGCGGACCCGGGAACATGCCCGTGAGATGCTGCAATCGGCCGGGGCAGAACCCCCGGGGCAGGAGCCGCCTGGGGCTACTTCTTCTCGCGGTAGGGGCAGTTCTCGCGCACGCAGTGCCCGTGCAGGGTCAACGAGTGGTCGGCCAGCGTGAACCCGAGCCGGGACGCGACGGCCTTCTGACGGACCTCGATCTCCTCGTCGGTGAACTCCTCGACGTGGCCACAGTCGATGCAGACGATGTGATCGTGATGCTCGCCCTCGTTCAACTCGAACACCGCGCTGCCGCCCTCGAAACGGTGGCGCGTGACCAGGCCCGCCGACTCGAACTGGGTCAGCACCCGGTACACGGTGGCCAGCCCGATGTCCTCGTTGGACTCGAGCAGGCGACGGTAGACGTCCTCGGCGCTCATGTGGCGGGGCTGGCTGCCCGCCAGGATCTCGAGGATCTTCATGCGCGGGGTCGTCACCTTGAGCCCGGCTTCCCGCAGTTGAATCGGCTCCACCACAGATCTCCCCTCGCGCCCGGCCCGCGGCGGCGGGCTTGCTGTATGATCCGCGCCCATTATGTCCGGCATGAACCGGCAACTCCAGACAGATGACCGCACCTAGCTTCAGCTCGCCGACCCGACGTCTCGCGCCCGCGGCCCTGCTGGCCGTGCTGGCCGCCGCCGTGCTCTCGCTTTCCGCCTGCGTCTACCGCCCGACGATCCAGCAGGGCAACCTGCTGAAGACCGAGGACGTGGACCAGGTGACCGAGGGCATGACGCGCACGCAGGTCCGCTACCTGCTCGGCACGCCGATGATCAACGATCCGTTCGACCCGCAGCGCTGGGACTACGTGTACCGACTGACGACCGGGCGAAAGCGCCACACCGTCGACGCGCACTTCATCGTGCATTTCGAGGGCGACAACGTGAGCCGCGTCGAGAAGGTCGCCGTGCCCGGCTCCTACGTCCCGACCGACAACGAAAAAGAAGCCATCCGGGACCAGAAGGAGTCCGCCGAATCCGCGCTGGAGACGGCCCGCGAGCCCCCGCCGCCGCCGTCGATCGAACCGGCCCGGCCCGACGC
>CAZKLS010000143.1:0-6303 GCA_964553405.1 uncultured Steroidobacteraceae bacterium | reverse complement strand
CCGCTCCCCCAAACCCCGTCAGCGTGTACACCACCGTCGGATCGTTGAAGTCGATCGTCTCGAATGCGCCGCCTGCGGCGCTGACGCCGATCGTCGCCTCGGCGGTGTTTGCCGATGCGGTATGCGTGGCGGTGATCGTCGTCGTGCCCGCTGCGACCGCGGTCACAAGCCCCGAGGCGTCGACGGTCGCGACCGCGGTGTCGGAGGAGACGAACGTGGAGCCGGCGGTGACGTCGCCGGTCGTCGCGTTGTCGAAGGTCCCGATCACGGTCAGCGACTGGGTGCCGCCCGGCGCGAGGCTGCTCGTGGCCGGCGTCACGGCGATCGAGGTGACCTGCAGCGGCGCGACCGTTACCGTCGCGGTCGCCGACTCGCCCGATTCCGAATGCGTCGCGGTAATCATCGCGGTGCCGGCTGCGATGCCGGTGACGAGACCTGTCGGGCTGACCGTCGCGACGGCCGTCGCGTCCGAGGCGAAGGTCGAGTAGAAGCTGACGTCGTAGGTGGAGCCGTCGCTGAAGCTGCCGACCACCGTCAGCGACTGCCTGCCGCCGACCTGCAGATTAACCGCGCTCGGCGTCACTGCGACTGAAGTCAGCTTGGCCTGCTTGGGACTGTCCGGATCGGACGGCTGGCAGCCTGAGGCAACCAGGCCGGCGCAGGTGGCGAGAGTGAGCAGGGCGATCCGCTTGACGAGTTCCATCAGGTGTCTCCGGCAACGGCATCCGCTGCGACCGCGCGGCGGCGACAGTCAACAGCGGTTCAGCCAAGAAAGCGCTTTCATAACCGAATCTACACAGCGCCCGTCTGCCCTGTCAATCGAAGCAGGGATGTGCGTCGTTGCTGCACTGCGGGAACAGCGAGCGGCAGGCCTTCTTCGGCTGGCGGTCCACCGTGAACAGGCCCCAGTGCTTTTCGGGCTCCAGCGGGTCCGGCGATCCTTTCCACGGCTCGTCGAACGCCTCGAAGACGAACGTCAGGATGCCCTCGGCCCGCGTCCACTGCAGCAGGTCGCGGTAGTAGTGTTCCTGCAGGTCCTCCGATGCGTTGTCTGGCTCGATCCCGCGTCCGTTCGAGCGGGTGGCCCAGCCAGCCTCGCTGATTATGACGGGCTTCCCGGGATGTCGTCTGGCCACGCTTTCGAAATTGTCCCGTGTGCAGTCGATCGCCTCGTGCGCCCGCTTGTGCTCCCACACCGGGTAGCTGTGCAGCGAGATGAAGTCGAGCTCGGCCGCGAGTTCATCCAGCGTGTGTCGCCAGGGCACGTGATTTTCGCAGAACGTCACGGGCTGCACGACGCTGCGCCTGACACGCCTCACGTACTGAATCATCCGCTCGACCGGCACCCGGTGATCGGTCCAGTCAACGGTCGCTTCGTTGCCCACGGCCACCGCGAAGACGATGTCGTCGAAGCGCTCGGCCAGTTCGACCAGGCGCTCGATCTCGGCCTCATTCCGGGCCACGTTGGCCTCGAGCTGCTCGTCGCTGTAATGGCCGCCCCAGGGGCAGCCGTCGTTGCTGACTTCCGCCTCGAGCCAGGCGCCCAGCATGACTTCGAAAGCGAGCCGCTCGCTCCGAATGATCTGCAGGACACGCTCGGCGTGCGGGCTGCAGTCGTAGAGGCGCAGCACGCGCCAGTGCTTCTGCAGGATCCGCAGATCTTCGCGGATTTCGGCCAGCGAGGGATAAACGCTGTTGGCCGGACTCTGGCCGGGGCGATAGCCGGAGTAGCAGATCGCGTTTCCCGCCGGTAGCCGGAGCGAACGTCCGTTCTTCATCGGCTCGACACCGGGTACTTGGGCCTTCCGGTCTTGTCCCACAGCCCCCAGGACGCGCCGACGTCGCCCTCGGCTCCGACCTTCCATGTCTCGTCGAACGCCGCAAAGTAGAACAGCTCGACACCTTCCCGCTTCGCCCAGCCGAAAACGTCGACGAAATAGCGCATCGCGTTCTCCGCGGACGGCATCGCGGCATGGGTCGCGCTGCCGGTGTCCGGCCAGCCGGTCTCGCTGATGATCACCGGCTTTTCGGCAGCCACGGCGACGGTCTGCCGGTACATCTCCTGAAGGTACGCTACGGCCTCGTCGCGCGGACAGCCCTCCCAGAACGGATAGCAGTTGGCCAGCAGTACTTCGCAGGCGGCGGTGACCCGCGGGTGCTCCGCGAACAGGTAATACGCGTCGACGTAACCGACCGGGATGCCGGGCAGCGCCTGCCTCACGCGCTCGATGTAGCCGAGCAGTTGGTCCTCGGGCAGGTCCTCGCGCAGCAGTACCTCGTTGCCGACGGCCACGAGGTCGGCGTGACCCGCCCGGCCGACCTCGATCAGGCCCTCGATTTCGCGTTCGTTGAGCTCCGGATCCTTGCCGAGCCAGGCGCCCACCAGCGTCCGGATGCCGAGCTCGTGAGCGATGCGCGGCGTGTGCTCGTGGCCCTCGGTGCACGAGAAACTGCGTATCCAGCGCGTGTACGGACGAATGGTCTCGAGCCGTGCACGGATCTGTTCCGGCTCTACCGGGGATCCGGGCGCCTGGCCGTCGAGGTAGGGACTGAAGCACAGTCCATGCACGCCGGTCTCGAGTGTCCCGCGGCAGGCGTCTTCGAGCGCGGCGCGTTCGCGCGGCGACAACGTCGGCTGCGGTCGGACGGTCCGATCTCCGTCGAAAGCCATCGGATGATGGCGAGGCCCGGACGGCGCCGACCGTTGAGACGAGGCCGCCGGCCCGTCCACGCTCTCATGTGCGCGTGACCGGGGCGGGCGGGAACTGGAAAGCGCTTTCAAATCTGGATCCACCACGATGCTGATCCCTCGTGACAAACGGGTTCGGAGTCCCTGTGCTGCCGCGGCCTACCGGCGCAGCGGACGGGTTGACTCGCGGATGGCGAGCGTTGCTGCCGACACCCTGGCGACCGGTGCGCGCCGGTCGATCAGGTCGATGATCGCCTCGGCAGCTCGCTCGCCGATCTCGCCGATCGACCGGTGCACGGTCGTCAGCGGCGGGATAGTGAACGCCGAGGCCGACAGGTCGTCGAAGCCGATCATCGAGACGTCGCCCGGCACCTCGCGGCCTCGTCGGTGCAGCGCCAGCATCGCTCCGTATGCGGTCTGGTCATTCGCGGCGAATACGGCCGTGAACTCTGCGCGCGAGTCGAGCAGCGACGTCATTGCAGCGTGGCCGCCGGACTCCGAGTAATCGCCATGCACGACGAGCCTGTTTGAGAAGGCGATCCTGGCTGCGGCCAGCGCCGCCTTGTAACCATTGAGCCGCTGCACCGCGTCCGGATGGTCAGTTGGCCCGGAGATGAACGCGATGCGGCGGTGACCTTGCCCGACCAGGTACTCGGTCGCGAGCCGTGCACCGGCCGTGTTGTCCGTGTCCAGGCAGTAGATGCGCTCTGCGTGGACCTGACGGCCCGTGATCACCAGTGGGACGTTCCGAGACAGGTTCTTCAGTTCCGGGTTGGGCAGGCAGCTGGTGAGCAGAATGATGCCGTCGACCCGACGGCTGAGCAGATCGGCGACGCAGCGCCGCTCATCCCCTTCGCGCCAGTGGCCGCTGACGAACAATGCCGAGTACTTCGCCCGAACGAGGCCCGCCTCGATCCCGGCCAACGCCTCGCCGTAAAAAGGACTGTCGATCGCCTGGGTCACGACGCCGATGCTCATCGACCTGCCGCGAGCCAGCGAGCGAGCAACCGGGTTTGGCATGAACCGCAGCTTGGCGATGGCTGCTTCGACGGCCCGCACTTTCGCGTCCCGAACTCTCGCTGTGCCATTCAGGATTCGCGAGACGGTGCTGGGCGATACGCCGGCCTCTTTCGCGACCATCGCCAGCGTGACGGCCGAGCCGTTCGAAGCCGCGGCGGCGCGGCGCTCCAGTTCAGATCGACGCACGCTTCAAGACCCCCATGCCCGAATCATCCTGCGCTGACTCGACACCTGCCGCACTGCAGCAACAGCTCGTTTTCGACGGATGCAGAACTGAACAGTCGTTGACAAGTGTGGCGCGGGTCCGCTAGTTTCTGCAAGCGCTTTCAAAACGCCGGGCATCACGGGTCTGAGCCCAGGGCGCCGCAACTCGGCGACGCCCGGTATCGTGGCGCCACGAGGGTAGTGCAGGCATGAGGCAATCGTCGGTTTCCCATCAGCGAGATGCTTTCCCGACCGATCAGGGGCAACTCGCACGGTGGGTCAATCCGGCCGCTGCGCCTCGCGGCGGCATGCGCGATCAGTATCTTTCATTCAGGGCAGTCAAGCGGTGAACATCATGCGGACCGTCACTTCTACACTGGGTTCGATCCGGCGACTCGCCGTTCTCGGCGTGTCTATCACGCTCGCAGCGTGCGGTTCGAGCCAGAACTGGAAGGACAAGAGCGAGTACGTGACGGTCGGTGGCACCGTGTCGGGATTCAACGGCGGCAGTCTCGCGTTGTGGAACAACGGCAAGGACAAGCTGCCGATCGCGAGCGACGGCTCGTTCACGTTCCCGTTGTCGATCGCCAACGGCGCTGAGTACTCGGTTCTCGTGGCGACGCAGCCGGCTGGCCAGACCTGCACGGTCGCCAACGGCACCGGCACCGCGACCGGCAACGTCAAGGACGTCACCGTGACCTGCGGTCCCTACAGCTACACGCAGCGGCCGCTGCCGGCCATCTACCAGACCGGCCAGGCGATCAACTACAGCCCGTACCGGACACCGGAAGGGCCCGGGGGATTCGAAGTGCCGACCGATGAGCAGGTGCTCGAGGACCTCGGGCTGCTGCACACGGCCGGTTTCGACCTGCTGAGGTTGTTCGGCGCCGCGCCGCCGGCTACCGACGTGGTGAGCGAGAAGATCCTGCGGCTGGCCGCCGAGAACTATCCCGAGATGAAGTTCCATCTCGGCGTCTTTCTCGGTGGCGTGACGTCCTGCAGCGACACGAAGAACGACGGCAACATCAGCTACCTGATCAGCAAGCTCTCGAAGTATCCGAACGTCGTCGCGATCAGCGTCGGCAACGAGACGTCCTTCTATTCGAAGTTCATGCCGCTGGCCTGCCTCGAGAGCTACATCCGGACCATCCGCAGCCAGGTGACGCAGCCGGTTACGACAGACGACGACTGGACCTTCTTTGCAGGAAAGTCCTCCGGCGGCGGCGACCGTGTCGAGGTCGAGCCCGACACGATCCTTGCGCTGATCGACTTCGTCGCGATTCACCTCTATCCGATCAGCTACTCGATCTGGGACTGGCAGCAGGTGGACGTCCCGGCCGGGCCGGAGCGTGCCAGGGCCATGATGGAGGAATCGCTGGTCACCGCGAAGAGCTGGTTCAACGACGTGGCCACATACCAGTACCGCAACGCGGCCGGCGCTACGGTCAGCATCCGGGATTCGTTGCCGATGGTAATCGGCGAGACAGGCTGGAAGTCCGTACAGACCAACCCCGCCTCGGAGATCGAGCAGTACGCGGCGACCGAAGTGAACGCCAAGTGGTACTACGACCTGCTCTACGGGAACCCGCAGCAGGGATACGCCCCCTGGCAGGGATCCGCGGACGGCCCGTTGACGATCTTCTGGTTCGAGGCCACCGATGAGGCCTGGAAGCGCACCGACGACGGCTGGGGCCTGTGGGACGAGGCGCGCGTCGCGCGCTACGCGCTTTGCGGCAACCCGGCAGGACCGGCCTGCAACGACCCGCTCTACGCGGGCGCGGGTTACTTCGAGTCGCCGCCGTTCAGCACGATCACGTTCGACTCGCCCTCGGTCACCTACACGCTGACCGGGTTCGCGGGCGCGGAGGACTCCCAGGTCGTGGACGACCCCACCGGTGTCGCCAACAAGGTGGCGCGGGTCGTCAGATCGGCGACGGCCGAGACGTTCGCCGGAACTGTCGTCGGCACCGCGGGGCCGCTGACAGTCGGCACGATTCCGTTCGACGCGGACAACACCCGCATGTCGGTACGCGTGTACTCGCCGGCCGCCGGCATCCCGGTACGGCTCAAAGTCGAGGATTCGGCGGACGCCAGTCGTTCGGTCGAGACCGAGGCGCTGACTACGGTGGCCAATGGCTGGGAGACGCTGACCTTCGACTTCGCGAACGCGGTGGCTGGCACGCCGCCGCTGAACCTGGCCTATCAATACAACCGCCTGATCGTGTTCTTCAATTTCGGCGCGTCCGGTGCGACAGCCGGTGAAGGCACCTATTACTTCGACGACGTCACCTTCATCGGTGGCGGTGGCATCGGTAACGGAGGCGAATTCGGCGACATCGACTTCAACGATCCGACGGTGGTGTACACGCTGACGGGGTTTGGGGGAGCGG
>CAZKLS010000142.1:0-6460 GCA_964553405.1 uncultured Steroidobacteraceae bacterium | reverse complement strand
GGGCTCGGCTGGGCGGCCCGTACGGTCACCGCCGCGCTGCCGGGTGGCCGGCCGGCGAAAGACCACGGGAAGGACAGCGGGTCGCCGTCGGCGTCGGTGGAACCCGTGCCGTCGAGCTGGACAGTATCGCCGACGGTGACGGTCTGGTCGTTGCCCGCATCGGCGACCGGCTTCGTGTTCAACGTACTGACCTTGACGGTGTCGGGCGGGCTCTGCACCGTGCCGTCGCCGACGATCAGTTGCGCGACGTAGTCGCCCGGCCGATCCGCGGTGAACATCGGCGTGGCCGCGGCCGGATTGTCGAGCGCGGCACTGCTCAGGGGCGGGCGGCTCAGAAGCGACCAGGAGTAGGCGAGCGGGTCGCCATCCGGGTCGCTCGACGCCGTTCCGTCGAGCGTGACTCTCGCGCCGAGCGGTATCGACTGGTCCGGGCCGGCATTGGCCGAAGGCGGCCGATTCGGCGTCGGTTGCGTGTCGATGTTGACGAAGTCGGGACTGCTGGCGACCTTGCCGTCGTTGACGACCAGCCGCAACTGGTACAGGCCGGTGACGTCCGCCGTGAAGCGCGGCATGACCTTGGTGGGGTCATCGAGCTGGGCGTTGCTGCCGGCAGGCTTCTGCTCGAAAGACCACAGGAAGCTCAGCGCATCGCCGTTCGCATCGCTGGATGCGGAGCCGTCCAGCGTGACCAGCGTGCCCGCGACGACGCCCTGGTCCGAGCCCGCGTCAGCGACCGGTGCCGCATTCTCGCTGGTCACGATGACGGTGTCGGGCAGGCTGTCGATCGTACCGTCACGCACCACCAGGCGGATCTCGTACTCGCCATCCAGATCAGCCCTGAAGCTAGGAGACACGGAGCTGGCATTGACCAGCGAGGCCTGGCTGCCTGCCGGCTTACGGACGCAGCGCCATGCGTAGGTGAGCGCATTGCCGTCAGGGTCGGAGCAGCCGGAACCGTCCAGCGTGACGCGTTCACCGGTGAAGATGACCTGGTCCATGCCCGCATCGGCGAGCGGCGGGCGATTCGCCGTGACTGCGCAGGCGGGGAGGGTGCATCGCAGCGAGCACGTTCGGGCGTCGGCGGCCGTGATCACGCCATCGCCGTCGGGATCGCGCGGATCGTTGGGCCCCGAAGCGGGCTGGCGTCTCGCCGCGGCGATGACTGCGATGTCGTTCCGGTCGATGTCGCCGTCGGCATCGGCGTCACAGGCCAGTGGGCCTGCCTGGGCCAGGGCCGGACTCGGAAGTCCCGTGAACAGGGCCACGAACAACGTGAAGATCGCGACGAACGACGGCTTAGTGAACGACATACCTGTCTCCCGTGATCCAATCGCCCGACCACGTCCAACCCGAACGTGCTCGCGGCCGCTTATGTCCAGACCTTATGTCAAACCAGAACTCCGATAGGCTTCCGTCGCCGTGGATGTCATGGAAGCCGGTTAGCTGAACTCGCTGCCCGGTCGGGTCAGCGCACGATTTCGCGTCGCATGCATCGACTGGATCGTGTCGACGCGATGCTTAGAAGTCCGATCGCGAGCAGCATCAGCGTGCCCGGGGTGGGGACACTGCTCGGTGGCAGGATGCCGACCGTGGCGCCGGCGCATTGGGTAACGTTCAGCAGCACCGCGTTGCCGTCCGGCCCGAGGGGGCCGCTCACCGAGGCGCAGGTCGGTATCACCAACGCGTTGGTGGCCGAGGCGACACGCTGCGCGACGAATTCCAGGCTCGCGAGCACGACCGACGGGCCGGGCTGGCGCGACGCGAGGCTGCCGTCATCGAGCAGCGAGTGTCGCATCCGAGAAGTCCGAGAAGTCGAGGAAGTCGACACCGTCGATGTCGCCGAGGGCGGCGCCGACGCTGAACGAGCCGCTCACGTAACTCAGGAGCGCGGGATCGAAGCCGAGTATGAAGTCGAACGCGGAGACGAACTCGCCCGCAGCGAAATCGGCCGCGACGATGTCGAGGGCCACCCGCTCGCCGGACGTGACGCTGGCGCGATCGGCAACGAGGCCGATCGTGATCGCATGCGAAGGGGTTGCGCTGGCGCACAGCAGCAACAGGGCGACGCAAAGTACGCTCGCAAGCCTGGACATCGTTGACCTCCCCTGTCCGTCCGGACCGATGCACGCATCCCACGCCACGCCCGACGTTGCGGGCGCACGAGCCGTTGTCGACGGTCATTGCTTATGTTCAACGGCTCGCCGGAAACGTCCAGCAAAATCAATGCCAATTTCGAGCCGCCAATTTATTCAGGTACTTATGTTCAAGTGCCCGCAGCAGGTGTAAATATTTCCGACACTCAGCCGCGTACGGTGCCGGCCCGGAGGTGCCGTTACATCTTGTCCTCGAGCGGCAGGTGGGCGAGGAACCAGTCCTCGATCCGCTGCATGAACGAATCGGCGGGCTGAGACCTGAGCACGACGCCTTCGGCCACCCAGACCACCTCACCGCGCTCGTCGATCTCCAGGTGCCAGGCATTCGCCTCGGCGAAATCCGTCTCGAATGAGGTCCGGACCCGGGCGTTCAGCGATTCGCTCTCGATCAAGAGTCCCATCTCGGTATTGATGCGCAGCGAGCGTGGATCGAGGTTGGCGCTGCCGATGAACACCTTGTCGTGATCGATCACCAGTGCCTTCGCATGCAGCGCCAGCGACTTCCGGTCGGCCGGCGGAAACATGTACACGTAGCGGTCGCGCGCGTCGACGCGCACCTCGTGCAGTTCCGCGCCGCCCGAGAGCAGCTGCCGGATGTGGTTGCGGTAGGCGCTGTGCGCGGCCAGGTGATTGTTCGAGCTGATCGAGTTGGTGAGTATCCGCACCTCGACGCCGCGTCGCACCGCCCGCTCGATCGTTGCTTCGAGGTCCGGCGAGGGGATCAGGTAGGCGGAGAGGATCAGGATCTCCTCTGCGGCGCCGTCGAGCAGCGCGGTCAGTTCGTGGGCCAGTTGCACCGGCTGGTCGGCGGCCGCATCGGGGCGCTCGGCAGGCGGTTGGTCCACGTACAGCGTCGGCGTGCCCGGCAGCGCATTGCGCAGCTGCGCTTCCCAGCGCCGCCGCAGCAGGTCCGGCGCCGGCTCGTTGTGGATCCGGATGTCCGGCTCCTCGATCCGGATCGCTTCGTCCAGCTCCGCGTACGAAGGCTCGAGGTGCGACAGTGTCTCGATCGGAAACGACCAACGATCGTTCCAGTACGTGTCGAACGCGGCACTGATCCCGCGAACGATCGGCCCGCCGACCAGCAGCTCGAGGTCGCGGAAATTGGCCGCGTCGTGCAGGCCGAAGTACTCGTCGGCGATGTTGCGACCGCCGACGATCGCGACCCTGTTGTCGACGACCAGCGCCTTGTTGTGCATGCGGTGATCGAGCCGTCCGAACTCGCCGAGGTTGAGAATCTCGCGCGTCACCAGGCCGTCGGCGCGGCGCTTGAACGGGTTGTACACCCGGTACTCGATGTTCGGATGCGCCTCCAGCGCGAGCAGCAGGCGGTCTTCGGAAGCGAGGAACGTGTCGTCCACCAGCAGACGCACGCGCACGCCTCGCTCGGCGGCGGCCATCAGGTGCGTGAGCACCATCGATCCCGCGGTGTCGAAATCCCACAGGAAGGTCTGCATGTCGACGCTCTCGCTCGCCGCGTCGATCGCTAGCAGCCGCCAGTCGAGCGCGCTCGGACCGTCGTCCAGCAGCACCTGCCAGTCGTCGGTACGAACCGCCGCGAGCGAATCCCACAGCGAGGAACTGGCGGGAGCCAGAGCAAACTCATCGGGCGTGTCGACCGGCGCGAGCGCCTGGCAGGCGCCGAGCACGCCGCTTAACATAAGGACGATCAGCCTGCGCATTTGGTCCAGCGTGGGTTCAGATTTGACCTAAAAAGCTACCACAGGCTCGGGGAGCGCACGGCCGCGTCGAATCTGGCCACTGGCGTCACAAGAACCTGCCAATCCTCGGGCCGTGCCATGTAGACTGCGGGCGAAACGTGGCATGCCTCGAGTGTACGTCACACGCGGGGCGCAACAAGAACGAGCAACAACACCGGCATCGACCGGGAGGGGGAGGCCATGACGTGGCGCAACGCGAGCGCATTCGCGCTGATTTCACTTTTCAGTGCAGTGACGGTGGGCACGGCCCATGCACAGGACTCCAAGGACGGCCTCTGGGCGAGCGAGGCACCGGTCGCCGCCGCCCGGACGGTCCGTGCTGCCGAGGGACCGCCGCCGCAGGCCGTGTACCGGCTGAACAAGGAGGTGCTCGAGCGCATCCTCGCCGCCGCGCCGGCGGAGGGGGCCGTTGCGCGCGGTGCCGACGTCGAGATCACGGTGCCCTCGCCAGAGGGAGCCTTCCTTCGGTTCCGGATCGAGCAGTCGAGCATCATGGAGCCGGAACTCGCCCGCAAGTACCCGGAGATCGCGACGTTCCGTGGCCAGGGCGCCGGCGACGCGACCAGCAGCATCCGCTTCAGCCGCACGCCGCTCGGATTCAAGGCGACGATCGTGCAACCCGACGGTGTTTTCATCGTCGCGCCGCAGTCGCTCGGCGACACGACGCATTACGTCGTGGAGCGCATCGAGGGCGAGCTCGGCGAGATGTTCGAGTGCCTGGTCGGCGCGTTCGCGCCGGGCACCGAAGGCCAGCTCGACATGGGCACCATCGTCGCGCTCGGCATGGCGCCGGCCGGAACGCAGCTGCGCACCTACAGGCTCGCGGTCGCCGCAACGGGCGAGTACACGGGCTATTTCGGCGGGACGGTCGCCGGCGCGCTGACCGGCATCACCGACACGGTGAACGCGATCAACGCGATCTACGAGGTCGAGGTGGCCGTGCGTCTCGTGCTGGTCGCGAACAACGACCAGATCATCTACACGGACGCGAGCACCGACCCGTTCCCGCTCGCCGACAAGAACGCCGAGCCGCAGGCCGCGATCGACTCGGTCATCGGCGACGCGAACTACGACATCGGCCACCTGTTCCACCGCCAGGGCGCCAGCATCTCGGGCAACGCCGGCTGCATCGGTTGCGTCTGCACGACCGGTACCAAGGGCAGCGGCTGGAGCCAGGGTCCGAACCCGGACAACGGCAACTTCGTCTTCCTGGTCGCGCACGAGATGGGTCACCAGCACGGGGGCAACCACACGTTCAACGGGACGGGTTGCCCGGCAGGGGCCTACACCGCGGCCACGGCCTGGGAGCCGGGCAGCGGCACGACGATCATGTCGTATTCGAGCATCTGCGGCGCGGACAACGTCCAGGGCGGCCAGGTCGGCGACCTGTACTTCCATGCCGGCAGCCGCCAGCAGATCACGAGCTACACGCAGTCCGGCGGCGGCAGCGCCTGCGGCACGACCTCGGCCACGGGCAACTCGATCCCAATTGTCGGGGCGGGCCCCGACTACACGATCCCGCAGGGCACGCCGTTCGAGCTGACGGCCTCGGGCTCCGACCCCGACGGCGACGCGCTGACCTTCAGCTGGGAGCAGATGGACCTGGGGCCGCGCTCGCCGCTCACTCAAGTGGATGACGGCTCGATCCCGCTGTTCCGCTCTTTCCCGCCGAGCAGCGATCCGAAGCGCACGTTCCCGAACTTCAGCGACCTGCTCGCGGGCAGCGCGAACCTGTTTCCGAACAAGCGCGGCGAGCAGTTGCCGAGCACCAACCGGACGCTCACGTTCCGCACGACCGCGCGCGACAACCGCGCCGGCGGCGGTGGTGGCGACGACGACGACGTCGTCCTGACCGTGCAGGGTGACCCGTTCAGGATCACGGCCCCGGCCGCCGGCGGCTGGCTCGAGTGCAACGCGGCGAGCAACGTGTCCTGGGACGTGGGCGGTGGCTCCGTCGCGCCGACGGTCGACATACTGCTTTCGACCGACGCGGGCGGTTCGTTCCCGACCACGCTGGCCGCGGCGACCGCGAACGACGGCGCGGAGACAGTCACCGGGCCGGGAACGCTGACGTCCGACGCGCGGTTGCGCATCAATGCGGTCGGCAACATCTTCTTCGCGCTCTCGGACCCGATCGCGATCGACGACACGCTGGACCCGTCCGTGACGTGCCCCGCGCCGGTGCGCGTCGAGTGCACGGCCAACAACGGCATCGAGAAGACCGACCCGCAGCTGGCCGCGTTCCTCGCCGGCGCGTCGGCGAGCGACGTCTGCGACGCCAGCGTGACGCCGGTGGACGACGCGCCGGCGTTCATTCCGCTCGGCGACACGCCGGTGACGTTCTCGGCCACCGACGACTCGCTGAACACGGGCTCGTGCTCGACGAAGATCACCGTCGAGGACACGATACCGCCGACGATCTCGGTGTCGGTGTCGCCGTCGCGGATCTTCCCGGCGCCGAACCACAAGATGGTTGCGGTGTCGGCCACGGTCATCTACGAGGATGGCTGTGATCCCAATCCGACGGTGACGCTGACCTCGATCACGAGCAACGAGCCCGACGACGGGCTCGGTGACGGCGATACG
>CAZKLS010000141.1:0-6466 GCA_964553405.1 uncultured Steroidobacteraceae bacterium | reverse complement strand
GCTGCCGTCCGAGCCGCCGCCCGCGGTGCCGCCCTCGAGCTCCAGGCCGATCAGCCGGCCGGCCTGCCGCGCCAACTCGAAGAGCGCCTGGTTGCGCGGCGTCGCCTCGAGCGGCGGCCGCCCCAGCCGGCCGTCGACGACCAGCTCGGTGCCCGGTGTCGCCGGCTCGAGCGCGCGGATCGCCTCGTCCACCCGCTCGGCATCGGCCAGCGTCACGGTACGCACGTCCACGACCGCGCGGCTCTCCGGCGCGACCACGTTCGGCCTGAGCCCGCCGTCGATCGTGCCGACGTTGACCGTGACGCCGCTGGCCGCGTCGTTCAGCGCGAACAGCGACTGGATCACGTGCGAGAGCTCGAGGATCGCGCTCGCGCCGGCGTTCGGGTCGAGGCCCGCGTGCGCCGCGCGGCCCTTGACCGTGACCGTGTAGCGGGAGACGCCCTTGCGCGCGGTCTTCAGCCGGCCCTCGACGCCGAGCGAGGGCTCGAGCACCAGCGCACGGTCGGCCAGCTGCGCGAGGCGGTGCACGTAGCGGCCCGATTCGCGGCTGCCGACCTCCTCGTCGGCGTTGACCAGCACCAGCGGCACCACCTCGGGCTCGAGCCCGAGTCCCTTCAGCGTCGCGAGCGCGACGACCAGCATCGCGAGCCCGCCCTTCATGTCGTACACGCCCGGACCGCGCACGCGGCCGCCCTCGATCTCGAACGGCATCTTCTCGAGCGTGCCGGCCGGCCAGACCGTGTCGTAGTGCCCGAGCAGCATCTGCAGCGGTGCGCCGCGGGGCACGCGGTTCGGCCGCGCGTAGAGGTGGCCGCCGCTCGCGGGCCCGCGCAGCTCCCGGACTACGTAGCCGAGCGCCTCGAGGTTCGGCGCCAGCACCGCGTGCACCGCCTGCTGGCGATGCGGGTCCAGCGACGGCGACTCCGCCCGGCACAGCGACTCGAGCAGCGAGAGGAACTGGTCGCGCCGCCAGCGCACTTCCTGCAGCACGCGACGCGGCTCCACGCCGGGCGGCAGTCCGGTCATTTGCGCATGTGCTCCGGGAAGGGGAACGACGACGCATGGTCCACGGCGATGAACCGGCCCGGGTGGATATAGGCGATCGGCGGCGCGGCACGCAGCACGTCCCCGGGCTCGCGGTCCACGTCCCGTAGCGCGGCCGGGTCGGCCCAGGCCGCGACGACGCGCCCGACCACGAGCCCGTTCTCGCCGAAGCCCTCGACGATGCGCTCGAGCTCGCATTCGAGCTGCAGGTAGGCGCCGGTCACCAGCGGGCCCGCCACCCGCGTCGCCGGCGTCGTCGGCAGCGCGGCCGAGGCGGGTTTCGTGCCGTCGTCGCAGCGCGGTGAGGCCGCGAGGCTCGCCTCGACCAGCTGCGCCGCGGTCGGAAAGCTGACCGTGAAGGCGCGCTCGCGCTGCGCGTTCGCGTAGGTCGAGTGCCGGGGCGTGCAGACGAAGCCGAAGTAGTTCTGCCAGCCGAGCGGCAGCGCCATGTGCTTGGGCGCGATGTCGTGGCGGCCGTCGGGCTCGCGCGTGCCGACCAGCACCAGCGGCGCCACCGTGTGCACCCGCTCCCACACCGGAGTGCGCAGGTCGAGCTCGACGGAAGGGCGTGTGCTCGCTGTCATTACGGCCTCCCCGGGGCGCCGACCGGTGTCCGGTCCATGCCGGTTCGTCCAAGCGATTACCAGAAGCAATGGTGACCTGCCTATCAGGGCAACTACGTGGCTCAGGGAAAACTCGCATGAATCGCCGCCGCGCAGGGCCTAGAGTCGTAATTGCGGCGTTTTTTTGCGCAGCAACAAGGGGACTGCCGTGGAGTGGTCGCCCATCCTCAAGACCGCCGCCGAACTGCGGCGGCCGCCGAACCTGGGGGACTATTCGGCGGAGCGCGCCCGGTTCACGTGGCGCGAAGCGCGCGGCCTGCTCGAGGGCCTGCCGGGCGGCGGGCTCAACATCGCACACGAGGCCGTCGGCCGCCACGCGCGCGGCGAGGCCGGCGAGCGGCTCGCGATCCGGTTCCTGGCGCAGGGTGCCGGGCCCCGGGACCTGAGCTACCGGGCGCTCTGGCAGCAGTCGCACCGCTTCGCGAACGTGCTCGGCCGGCTCGGCATCGGGCGCGGCGAGCGCGTCGCGACGCTGATGGGCCGCGAGCCGGCGCTCTATGCCGCGGTGCTCGGCACGCTCGAGGCCGGCGCGGTGTACTGCCCGCTGTTCTCGGCATTCGGGCCGGAGCCGGTGCGTTCGCGGCTCGAGCTCGGCTCGGTGCGGGTGCTGGTCACGACGGACCTGCTCTACAAGCGCAAGGTCGCGCCGGTGCGCGACCAGCTGCCCGGGCTCGAGCACGTGCTGGTACTGCGCACGCCGGGCGCCGGGGACTGCCCGGACGGCACGCTCGACTTCGAGGCGCTGATGGCCGAGGCGCCGGACGAGTTCGACACCGTCGCGACGGCGCCCGAGGACTTCGCGCTGCTGCACTTCACCAGCGGCACCACCGGCAAGCCCAAGGGCGTGCTGCACGTACACGAGGCCGTGCTTGCGCACCTCGTGACCGGGCGCTGGGTGCTGGACCTGCAGGACGGCGACGTCTACTGGTGCACCGCGGACCCGGGCTGGGTCACCGGCATTTCCTACGGCGTGATCGCGCCGCTCGCCTGCGGCGTCAGCCTGGTTGTGGACCGCGAGGAGTTCGATGCCGCGCGCTGGTACCAGGTGCTCGACGAGCAGCAGGTGAGCGTCTGGTACACCGCGCCGACCGCGATCCGGATGCTGATGAAGGCGGGCGCCGAGCTCGCCCGCGAGCGGAGCTACCCGGCGCTGCGTCACCTCGCGAGCGTCGGCGAGCCGCTCAACCCCGAGGCCGTGGTCTGGGGCGCGGAGGTGTTCGGGCTGCCGTTCCACGACAACTGGTGGCAGACCGAGACCGGCGCGATCATGATCGCGAACTACCCGGTCATGGATGTGCGGCCCGGCTCGATGGGCCGGCCGGTGCCCGGTATCGAGGCCGCGATCGTCGAGCCGCTCGAGGACGGCGGCGTCGAAGTCGTCGAAGAGCCGGGCCAGGTGGGCGAGCTGGCGCTCCGGCCGGGCTGGCCGTCGATGTTCCGCGGCTACCTCGACGCGGAGGAGCGTTACCGTAAGTGCTTCCGCGGGGACTGGTACCTCTCTGGCGACCTCGCGAAGCGCGACGCGGACGGCTACTACTGGTTCGTCGGCCGCGCCGACGACGTGATCAAGGCGGCCGGGCACCTGATCAGCCCGTTCGAGGTCGAGAGCGTGCTGATGACCCACCCGGCGGTTTCGCAGGCCGGCGTGATCGGCGTGCCGGACCCGATCGCGGGCTCGGCCGTGAAGGCCTTCGTGGAACTCAAGCCCGGGCACGCGCCCGACGAGGCGCTGCGCAAGGACATCCTGGCGCACGCGCGGCGCAAGCTCGGCGCGGCGGTCGCGCCACGGGAGATCGCGTTCGCCGAGCAGCTGCCGCGCACGCGCAGCGGCAAGATCATGCGCCGGCTGCTGCGGGCGCGTGAGCTCGGCCTGCCCGAGGGCGACCTCTCGACGCTGGAGGGCGGCTCGTGAGCCAGCTTCCCAGCCGCCTCGGCCGCGAGCGCGCGCTCGAACTGCTGCGCGAGATGGTCCGCATCCGCCAGTTCGAGGCACGCTGCGCGGAGCTGTACGGCGCCGGCCGGATCCGCGGCTTCCTGCACCTGTACGACGGCGAGGAGGCGGTCGCGGTCGGCGTGATGCAGGTGCTCGAGCCCGGCGACGCGGTGGTCGCGACCTATCGCGAGCACGGCCACGCGATCGCGCGCGGCATCGGCATGGGCCCGCTGATGGCCGAGCTCTACGGCAAGCGCAGCGGCTGCAGCGGCGGGCGCGGCGGCTCGATGCACATCTTCGACGCCGCGACGCGCTTCTACGGCGGCAACGCGATCGTCGGCGGGGGGCTGCCGCTCGCGGTCGGCCTGGCGCTGGCCGAGAAGATGCAGCGGCGCGAGGGCGTGATCGCCTGCTTCTTCGGCGAGGGCGCGGTCGCGGAAGGCGAGTTCCACGAGTCGGTCAACCTGGCGACGCTCTGGAAGCTGCCGGTGCTGTTCCTCTGCGAGAACAACCTCTACGCGATGGGCACCGCGCTCGCGCGCTCGGAGTCGCAGCGCGACCTGCACCTGAAGGCCGCGAGCTACGGGTTGCGCTCGGAGGTGGTCGCCGGCATGGACGTGTTCACGGTCGAGTCCGCGGCACGCGAGGCGGCCGCGCACGCGCGCGCAGGCAAGGGTCCGGTGTTCCTCGAGATCCGCACCTACCGCTTCCGCGCGCACTCGATGTTCGACGCGCAGCTGTACCGCGACAAGGCCGAGGTCGAGGAGTGGCAGAAGCGCGGGCCGATCGTCACGCTCCGTAACTGGCTCGAGGCCGCGGGACTCGCGACCGCGGCGGACTTCGAGCAGATCGAGCGCGAGGCGGACGCCGAGGTCGAGCGGGCAGTCGAGTTCGCGGAAGCCGCGGAATGGGAGCCGGTCGAGGACCTCGCCCGTCACGTCCTTGCAGAGGCGCGCGAATGGTGAGCGCAGTGGCAACCGGGCGCATCAGTTACCGCGAGGCCGTCAGGCAGGCGATCCGCGAGGCGCTCGAGCGCGACCCGCGCGTGTTCCTGATGGGCGAGGACGTGGGCCGCTACGGCGGCTGCTTCGCGGTCAGCAAGGGACTGCTCGCGGAGTTCGGCGAAGAGCGCATCCGCGACACGCCGCTGTCGGAGTCCGCGTTCGTCGGCGCGGGGATCGGCGCCGCGCTCGGCGGCATGCGCCCGATCGTCGAGATCATGACGGTGAACTTCAGCCTGCTCGCGCTCGACCAGATCGTCAACAACGCCGCGACGCTGTGCCACATGTCCGGCGGGCAGTTCCCGGTGCCGCTGGTGATCCGGATGGCGACCGGCGCGGGCCGGCAGCTGGCCGCGCAGCACTCGCACAGCTTCGAGGGCTGGTACGCGCACGTGCCGGGACTGCGGATCGTCGTGCCGGCGACCGTCGACGATGCGCGCGGCATGCTCGCGCCCGCGCTCGAGTGCCCGGACCCGGTGCTGATCTTCGAGCCGGCCTCGCTGTACAACATGGAGGGCGAGCTGACCGAGGCGGCCGGGCGCGCGGACCTGTCTTCCGCGCGCATCCACCGCGCCGGCAAGGACCTGACGCTGGTGACCTACGGCGCGAGCCTGTGGCGCTCGCTCGAGGCGGCCGAGATGCTCGAGGACGAGGGCATCGAGGCCGAGGTGATCGACCTCAGGAGCCTGCGGCCGCTCGACGATGAGACGATCCTCAAGTCAGTGACGCGGACGCACCGGGTCGTGATCGTGGATGAGGGCTGGCGCAGCGGCGGCATCTCGGCCGAGATCGCGATGCGCATCGTCGAACAGGGTTTCTACGAGCTCGACGCGCCGATCGCCCGTGTCTGCAGCGAGGAGGTGCCGATGCCTTACCCGAAGCATCTCGAGGACGCCGCGCTGCCGAACCCGCCGCGCATCGTTGCGGCCGCACTGGAGCTGCTGGGCAATGCCTGAAGAATTCTGCATGCCCGCGCTCGGCGCCGACATGGACTACGGCACCGTGGTCGAGTGGCACGTCGGGCCCGGTGACCGTGTGAAGCGTGGCGACGTCGTGGCGGTCGTCGAGACCGACAAGGGCGCCATCGACGTCGAGATCTTCCAGGAAGGCGTGGTGAAGCAGATCGTCGTGCCGGTCGGCCAGCGCGTACCGGTCGGCGAGGTGCTGGCGCTGCTGGAGGGGGCAGGGCCCTCACCCAAACCCTCTCCCGCGCCAGCGGGAGAGGGTGGCCCGAAGGGCCGGGTGAGGGCGACACCCGCAAGAGCGGGAGAGGGAGAAGAGAAGCCCTCACCCCAACCCTCTCCCGCCAAGGCGGGAGAGGGAGCAGAGCCCTCACCCCGGCCCTCTCCCGCAAGAGCGGGAGAGGGGGCAGAGAGGCCCTCACCCCGGCCCTCTCCCGCAAGAGCGGGAGAGGGGGTAGAGCAGCCAGCGCGGCGGGCGCCTCCGGGACCCTCGCCCGCGCGAGCGGGAGAGGGTGGCCCGAAGGGCCGGGTGAGGGCGACACCCGCCGCCCGCGCGCTCGCAGAGAAACTCGGCGTGGACATTTCATCCGTCGCAGGCACTGGACCTGGCGGTGTGATTCTGCGCGGCGATGTTGAGGGTGCTCGACCCTCACCCCGGCCCTCACCCCCGCCCCCTCCCGCTGGCGCGGGAGAGGGAGCAGAGCCCTCACCCCAACCCTCTCCCGCAAGAGCGGGAGAGGGGGCGGAAGGGGGCGGCATGCGTGCCGCGATCGCGTCGGCGATGTCGCGCTCGAAGCGCGAGATTCCACATTACTACCTGTCGCGGCGCGTCGACGTCACCGACCTGACGGCCTGGCTCGAGAAGCACAACGCCTCGGTGCCGGCAGAGCAGCGCCTGATCCT
>CAZKLS010000140.1:0-6469 GCA_964553405.1 uncultured Steroidobacteraceae bacterium | reverse complement strand
TGGACGGCGTAGACCGCTGTGGGCGCTTCTCGATCGAGCGACTTGGCACGTTCTATGGCGACGGGAACGACATCGCGCTCTACCGCGTGACGCCTAGAGGAGGATAGTCCGTTCCATGGGCGGGCTGCGACCGCCGAGTCGCGCGGCCGGGGGCCTGGTTGCCATGGGCTTCGAGCTTCGCCTGCCGGGCCAATAGTGACGCAAGCGCTGGATTGCGGCCGATGAGTCATCCATGATTCGGCCCCGGTTCCACCCGGAACGGTTCGATGTCACTGTTTGCCGAACTGAAGCGCCGCAACGTTTTCCGCGCCGCCGCCGCCTACGTGGCGGTTTCCTGGCTGCTGATCCAGGTCGCTGAGACGGTCTTTCCCGCCTTCGGCCTCGACGACGGCAAGCTGCGGATCCTGATCATCCTGCTCGCGGTGGGCCTGGTCCCGGCCGTGACCCTGTCATGGGTCTTCGAATTCACCCCGGAGGGATGGAAGCGCGACGCCGAACTCGATCGCGACAGCGCACTTTCGCGCCGTACGAACCGCCTGCTCGACCGTGGCATCGTGCTGGTGCTCGGACTCGGGATCGCCTACTTCGCCGTGGACAAGTTCCTGCTCGACCCGGCGCGCGACCAGGAGCGCATCAGCGAGGCCGTGGAGCAGGCGCGCACCGAGGCGCTCGAGGAGCGGCTCGGCGACACGTCGATCGTCGTGCTGCCGTTCGCGAACATGAGCGGCGATCCGGACCAGGAGTACTTCGCCGACGGCATGGCCGAGGAAATGCTCAACCTCCTCGCCCGCATCCCGGAGCTCAGGGTGATCTCGCGGACGTCCGCCTTTGCCTTCAAGGGCAAGGACGTCGGTATCGCCGAGATCGCCGGGCAGCTCAAGGTCTCGCACGTACTCGAGGGCTCGGTCCGGCAGGCCGGCAATCGCCTCCGGATCACCGCCCAGCTGATCGATGCGCGGACCGATTCGCACCTCTGGTCCGAGACCTACGACCGCACGCTCGAGGACATATTCGACATCCAGGACGAGATCGCCGCCCGGGTCGTCGCGCAACTCCGCGTCACGCTGCTCGGCGAAGCGCCGAAGGTCCGCCGCGCCAACCCGCAGGCCTACCTGCTGGCCATGCAGGCGCGGCAGATGCTGAGCTCCTGGGACGTGGACGAGGCCAAAATTCACGACCTGCTTCAGCAAGCCATTGCACTCGATCCGGACTACGCCGATGCATGGGTCGATCTGATGCGGCTGTACCAGACGGGCAGCCTGATCTCCCCGGCCCAGCGCGAAAAGTCGGAGTTCTTCAGGACGGCGAGCCCGGAGGAATGGGACCGTCGGGCCGACGAGGCGCTCGACCGGGCGCTTGCGATCGAGCCGGACAACGCGCGCGCGATCGCATTCGGGGCCGATCGCGGGTTGCCCTCCAAGGTGAGTGCAGCGGATTTCCAGAAAGTCGCCAGGGACTACGAGCGCGCGCTGGCGCTCGATCCGAACGATCCCGACGTGCTGCGACGAGCCGGCACCTTCGCCTCCACAATCGGTCGTTTCGACGTCGGCATCCGGCTCGGCGAGTTCTCGGTCGCGCGGGACCCGCTCTGCCTGCTGTGCGTCTACTGGCTGGGCCAGACCTACATGAACGCAGGCAGGCTCGACGACGCGGAACCACTGGTCCGCAGCTTCGTCGATCCGAAGCGGGGCGGACAGTACACACTCGGCGTGTTACTGCTGCTGAAGGGGGAACCGGAGCAGGCGCTCATCGAGTTCGATCGGATCGAGGCTGAAAACCTGCAACCCTGGAAACTGGCCGGCCACGCGCTGGCCCTGCATGCAATGGGACGCGTTGCGGAATCGGATGCCGCGTTAGCTGAACTCGAGTCCACGGCAGGTGAACGCGTGCCGCATCTGCCCGCCGAGGTCTATGCCTGGACAGGGCGTCCCGAGCAGGCCTGGCCCTGGCTCGAGCGGGTCGAGCAGCCGCGTTACATCGATCCGTGGTCGCCGCTGCTGCAGCCGCTGGCACGTGACCCGCGCTGGGAAGCCTACTGGGCGGCTTTCGGCACGTCGCTCGAGGAGGTGGCGGCGATCAAGTTCGATCCGGTGCTGCCGGGCGCCGATCAGAAGCGGTAGCTCAGATTGAAATAGTAGCGCCTGCCCAGCATGTCGTACTGGGAGGGGTCGGTGTTGCCCTGCACCGGGCTCGCGAGTATCGGCGGCTTCTCGTCCGTCAGGTTCTCGACGCCGCCGCGCAGCGTCAGGCCGCCGAGCGGCCCCTCGCCGATCGCGTAGCTCGCGTACAGGTCGAAGTAATCGCGGCTCGGGACCTCGAACTCGGGAACGCCGGTGTCGCGCATCGAGTCGACGTAGCGCCATTGCAGGCCCACCCCGAGCGATTCCCAGTCGTAGCGCAGGTTCACGTTCGTCTTCCACTCGGGCAGCGAACCGCCGAGCGTGTCGCCAATGCTGCCGGCAAGCTCGGTTTCCGGCAGGCCCGGCGGCGGCACGCGCTTGAAGCTGTCCATCCAGGACACCAGCGCGTTGAGTCCCACGTAGCCCGCGCCCGCAGCGACGACCCAGTCGAGTTGAAAATCGATGCCGGAGACCTCGAAGCCCTCGATGTTGGTGTTCGTGGCGAGCAGATCCTCCATCTCGCCGGTCACCTCGTTGCGACCGAAGAAACTGCACCAGCGGCTCGACGCCTGGTAGCCCGGGTTCGTGCGCGGGTCGAAGCACAGCGGCACGTAGTCCTCGGGGAAAATCTGCTGGATCGCGTCCTCCATCTCGATTCGGTACCAGTCGAGCGAGAGCTGCATGCCCGACAGCAAGGCATGGGAAGCTCGTGAAGTCCAGACGAAGCCCACTGTCAACGTATCGCCGGTCTCGGGATCGAGATCCGGATTGCCGCCCGCGAAACCCTCGTGAACCAGGTCCTGGTCGGCGAAATCCGGCAGCAGTTCCGGCGGCACGCCCTGGGCGAGGCACAATGCCGCCACCTGGGCTGCATCGGGCCCATTGCGCTCGGGGCTCGTGGCCTCGCAGGGATCGGCGACGCCGCCGAAAGCGGCATTCGTACCGTAGAGGAGCGGAAGCCGGGGCTGGTACAGTTCGAATACGCTCGGCGCGCGCACGGCCCGCTGCAGCGAGCTCCGAAAACGCAGCGAGTCGATCGGCGCGTAGAGCAACTCGGCTTTCCAGGAGTCAGCACCCCCTGCCGACTCGTAATCGGAATACCGATATCCCAGCACGAGCTCGAGTCGCTCTGCGCCGGGCAGTTCGGAGAGCAGAGGCACCAGCGCCTCGACGTAGAGATCCGTGTTGCTGTCCGAGCCGTCGATGTCGTCGGAGGCGTTGAAGCCCACGATGTCGGGCAACCCGTCCGGCAGTATCGTGCTCGCGATCGGGTCGGCCTTGTACAAATACTCGTCGCGCTTGTGCATCACCCCGAGCGCGAGCCGAACCTCACCTGCCGGCAGTTCGAACGCCGGGCCTGCGACCGACGCCTCGAACACCGTCTGCTCGTAGCCGGAGCGGTTGGTGCCGGACGCACTGATGTAGTCCACGCATGCCGGGGCCATGCCGCCGATGACCAGGATGTTGAACTCGCCGCAGATCGACCGGCCACCGTCCGGTGCGTACGTCAGCTCCTGGATGCGCGAGCGCAGCGCGTTGCCGGCCTGGCGCTCGCGCTGGTCGTTCTCGCCGTACTGCGCATAGATGTCGTAGTCCCAGCTGTCGAACAGTGGCCCGTCGACACCGACCGTGAACTGGTACACGTCGTAACTGTTCGATGCTATGCGCGGCCCGAGTTCCGAGAACCGCTTGGCGAAGCGCATGTCCGCGGCCGGGTTGCTGCGCGAGTCGAGCAGCGACTTCAGGTCCGGCGAGATGTAGGGATTCGTCACTGGCATGAACAGCAGCGTCGTCGGCGCCGGCGCAAGCGCCTGGTCGGCCGAGTAATCCGCGTACAGCGCCCGCCCGTACAGCTCGTGTCCGCCGCCCAGTTCGAAGCTGCCGCCGGCGAACGCGGAGACGCGCTCGAGCGGCAGCTGCAGGTAGTTGTAGGGCGCGAAGTTGTACGTGTAGAAGAAGTCGACATACTGGACCGGATCACGCACGCCCCGGTAGTTCGCCACGCTGCCCGGAATACCGTTACCCATCGTGAATGGCGTGCCGTCCTGGTTGATGCCGAATGTCGTCTGGTACGGAACAGACCCTGCCGGATACCCGTAGGACTCGAACAGGCTCTGGAACGCCGCCGGGCTCGAGCGCAGCGCGGTCGGTCTGCCCTGCTCGATAGCGAAGGAGCCGGATGCGAAAAACGCCGAATCGGGGCCGAGCGTGCCCTGGCCCGGACCAAGATACTCGAGCGTATAACGCGTGTAGTCACGCTCGTCGTAGGTGAGGGCCTCGCGTTCCGAGTAGCCGACATGGGCCAAGAGCTGGCCGCGACCGTCCGCGAATTCGAGCCCACCTGTTACGTCAGCGTAGTACTCGTCGCCGTCACCCTTGTCGCTGACGCCCCAGCCACCGTCGAACTGCAGGCCGTCGAATTCCTGCAGCAGCTTGAAGTTGACCACGCCAGCGATCGCGTCCGAGCCGTACACGGCGGAGGCGCCGCCGGTGATTACCTCGACGCTCTCGATCAGCGCCCGCGGGATGATGTTGACGTCCACCACACCGTCGCCGTTCGCGGGGATCAGCCGCCGGCCGTCCATCAGCACCAGTGTCCGCCAGGGCGAGAGACCGCGCAGCTGCAGGTTACCCTGGCCGCCGTTCGAGGGGTTGTTCGAGGTGTTGGTCACGTCTGGCACGAACTGCGGCAGACGGTTCATCACCGTGTCCACGCTGGTCGAGTTCGTGCGCTCGAACGAGGCCTGCGTGATGCTGACGATCGGGCTCGCGGATTCGAAGTCCGGCCGGGCGATGCGGGAGCCCGTGACGAAGATCTCCTCGAGGACCTGCTCCTCGGCGGTCGCGACGACCGGCCCGCTGCAGGCGAGCAGCAGGGCCGGCCAGTATCGGTAGCCACGGGGCGCTTCGCGTTCCATCGGCGAGCCTCTTGTTGCTTGTTTTACTTAAGGAAATGTCGCTTCAGCCCAGCGTCCAGCCCGGTCTTATAAGCGCTGTGCAGCCGCGGCGCAACAATTTTCGATCGCATTCGAACGACTCGGATAAGCTCGCGCACGATGGCAGCGGAAGAGGACTCGCACGAGGCCGACGCGAGCGCCGGGCGGCGAGCCGGCGGCGTCCTTGCACGTGCCCGGCGACGCGGCGTGCTGCGTGTCGCGGCCAGCTATCTCGTCATTGCCTGGCTGCTGCTGCAGATCGCCGACGTCGTCTTCGAGCCGCTCGGCGTCCCGCGCTGGGGCATGACGGCGCTGATCGTCGCGGCCGCGCTCGGCTTTCCGGTCGCGCTGCTGCTCGCCTGGTTCTTCGAGATCGGCGACGACGGCATCCACCGCGACACGGCCCCGGCCGAAGCGGTGCGTCCGACGGTTCACGGCGTGCGCCGATACGCCGACGTGCTCATCATCGGCGTGCTGCTCGTGACCGTGGCCGCGCTGCTGGTGCGACAGTCCGATCTGGGCAAACCGGTGCCGCCGGAGAATCCCAGCATCGCCGTGCTGCCCTTCGAGAACCTCTCGGGCGACCCCGAGCAGGTTTATTTTTCCGACGGCCTTGCGGAGGAAGTGCTCGACCGGCTGGGACGGGTCCCCGGCCTCAGGGTCCTCGCCCGCTCGAGCTCGTTCAGCTTCCGTGGCCGGAACGCGGACGCGAGAACCGTCGCTGAGCGGCTCGGCGCGACGACGGTGCTCGAGGGCAGCGTCCGACGCGACGGGCGGCGACTGCGCCTCAACGCCCGCCTGGTCGACGGCGCATCCGGCGAGCAGGTCTGGTCCGGCAGCTTCGATCGCGACCTGACCGACGTCTTCGCCGTACAGGCGGAACTCGCCTCCGCCGTGGTCCATGCGGTCATCCCGGGCGCGCTCGGCAACACCGCGCTGAGTCCCGCCCCGCCCACCACGGACTTCGACGCCTACGACCTGCTGCTGCTCGCGCGCTCGAAGTTGAACACGCGGCAGAGCGGCGAAGTCCAGCAGGCCGTGGAACTGGCCGAGCGCGCCATCGGACTCGACCCGGACTTCGCGCGGGCACATGCCTTGCTGGGCCATGCGCTGATCATCCAGAGCATCTACCAGGTTTTCGTCGGTGCACAGGAATCCCAGGCGATGCTCCGGCGCGCCGAGGCGGCGATCTTCCGTGCGCTGTCGCTGGATCCCGACCTTTCCGACGCCCACGTGGCCTATGCCACGCTGCTGCGGCAGACGAACCGCCCCGGAGCCGAGCAGGAGTACCAGCGGGCACTGGAGCTCAATCCCAACAACGCGGCCGCCTGGCACGACTATGGCGTGTACCTGAGCAACATCGGGCAGCGCCGGGAGGAAGCCGCAGAGGCCGGCCGCCGCGCGCTGGAGCTC
>CAZKLS010000139.1:0-6566 GCA_964553405.1 uncultured Steroidobacteraceae bacterium | reverse complement strand
CATTCGGCGACGCAGAGCCCGCAGCCCTTGCAGTAGTCGTAGTTGAACTGGTAGCGCAGGCCCGGGCCGAGCTTGATCACCGCGTTGTCCGGGCAGACGCCGTAGCAGTTGTCGCACTCGAAGCAGTTGCCGCAGGACAGGCAGCGTCGGGCCTCGAACTGCGCGGTCTGCTCGTCGAAGCCGCCGACGACCTCCTCGAAAGTCGACTGCCGGCGTATCTGGTCGAGCACCGGACGCTGCGACTTCGGGGCGTCGCTGTAGTACCAGGTGTTGAGCTTGTCGAAGCTGGCGAGCTCGTGGCTCGGCGGATGGACCCAGCGCTCGCCGTTTAGCCAGGCGTCGATGTTGCGGGCCGCGAGCTTGCCGTGCCCGATGCCGACCGTGACGGTCCGTTCGCCGGGCACCATGTCGCCGCCGGCGAAGATCCCGGGATGACCGGTCATCATGTCGGGCCCCACCTTCACGACGCCGTCCACGATCTCGAGGCCCGGGATGCCGTCCACCAGCGACAGGTCCACGTCCTGGCCGAGCGCGAGCACGACCGAGTCGGCCTCGAGTGTCTCGAGTTCCCCGGTGGGCTGGGGAAAGCCCTTCTCGTCGAGCGCCATCTTCTCGACCGTGATCGACGACTCACCGGCTTCGCGGATCGTCGAGAGCCATTTCACCAGCACGCCTTCCTGCAGCGCCTCCTCGAGTTCGGTTTCGTGCGCCGGCATCCGCTCGCGCGTACGCCGGTACACGATGATCGAGTCCTCGGCGCCCAGTCGCTTGGCCGTGCGCGCGACATCGAGCGCCGTGTTGCCGCCACCGTAGACCACGACGCGCCGGCCGAGCAGCGGTTGCTCCTCGCCCTCCATGCTGCGCAGCACCGAGACCGCGTCGAGCATCTTCGCGGCACTGCCGGCCGGAATGTAGGCACGCTTGGCGATGTGGGCGCCGACCGCCAGGAACACCGCGTCAAACGGTCCCGACTTCATCGCCTCCAGCACGTCGTCTACGCGGCTCTCGAGCTCCAGCTCGACGCCGAGCGCGAGGATCCGCCGTATCTCGGCGTCGAGTATGTCGCGCGGAAGGCGGTACTTCGGTATGCCGAAGCGCATCATTCCGCCGGCCACCGGACCCGCCTCGCGGATGGTCACCTGGTGGCCCTTGCGCGCGAGGTGATAGGCGGCCGAGAGCCCGGAGGGTCCCGCGCCGACGACCAGCACGCGCTTTGCGGAGCGGGAGGCCGGTGCCGCGAACTGCCAGCCCTTGCGCAGTGCCTCGTCGCCGAGAAAGCGCTCGATCGCATTGATGCCGACGCATTCGTCGAGCTCCGCGCGATTGCACGCGCTCTCGCAGGGGTGGTAGCAGACGCGGCCCATCGTGGCCGGCAGCGGGTTGTCCGTCGTCAGCAGCCGCCAGGCGGCCTCGTAGCGTCCGGCCTCGGCCTCGAACAGCCAGCCCTGGATGTTCTCGCCGGCCGGGCAGGCGTGGTTGCAGGGCGGCAGGCGGTCGACGTACTCGGGCCGCACCGTGCGCCAGCTGCCGGTGTGATTGGCGAGGCTCGAGCCCGGGTCCAGCGTGATCGCGAACGGTTTCTGCTTCACGGCGCGGCCTCCTGCTCGAGCAACCCGTAGCGCCGGACGTTCTTATCGGCGGCCTGCTGGATCTGCCCGATGATGTCGTCGCGCCTGGGCTCCCTGAACAAGTGGGCGAAACGCGTCTGCGGCTTCAAGTAATCCTCGACCGGGCGCTGGCGCCGGATCTTCGACACGCTGGTCACTTCGCCGTGCTCGGCCTCGAACACCGGGAACAGCCCGGTCTCGTGCGCGAGCCTGGCGATGTGGATGGTCTGCTCGGAGCCGTGGCCCCAGCCGAGCGGGCAGGGCACCAGGATGTGGATGTAGCGCGCCCCCCGGAACTCCATCGCACGCCTGACCTTGGCCTCGAGGTCGCGCAGCTGCGCGACGGTGGCGGTGGCGACGTAGGGAATCTCGTGGGCCATCGCAATTGCCGGCACGTTCTTGCCCTGCCCGAAGCGGGCGCCGGTGGAGGGTCCGACGGGCATCGTCGTGTTTGTCCTGGCGGCCGGCGGCGTCGCCGAGGAGCGTTGCACGCCGGTGTTCATGTAAGCCTCGTTGTCGTAGCAGATGTAGAGCACGTCGTCGTTGCGCTCGAACATCCCCGACAGGCAGCCGAAGCCGATGTCGGTGGTCCCGCCGTCGCCGCCCTGCGCCACGACCCGCACGTCGTGGCGGCCCTGCACGCGCATCGCCGCGGCGATGCCGGTCGCGACCGCCGCCGCGTTGCCGAACAGCGAGTGGATCCAGGGAATCTGCCAGGAGGTCTCCGGGTAGGGCGTCGAGAACACCTCGAGGCAGCCGGTCGCGTTCGCGGCGATCAGCTGGCGGTGCGTGACTTCCATCGCGGCGTCGATCGCGTAGCGGGCGCCCAGCGCCTCGCCGCAGCCCTGGCAGGCGCGGTGACCGGAGTTCAGCGAATTCGTGCGGCGCATGTTCGCCTGCACCGAGCGCTGCTCTTCCGGCAGCAGCCGGTTGCCGACGGTGAACGTGCCCGTCTGGTAGAACCTGATCGGCTGGTAGCTCATCTGACCTCCCTCAGCCGATCTTCGCCGCGACGACGCCGAGGTCGCGCAGGATGCTTTCGGCGATCGGGCCGGACCGGCGCTGCTCGCGCTCGCGCGCCAGCACGCGGTCGACGACCGAGCGGTTCAGGTCCAGGAACGTGAGCCGCTCGAGCTTGTCCTCGATGGCCTGCTCGAAGACCGTGCGCAGCGACTTGCGGGTGATCGAGCGGCCGCCGAGGCCCGCGATCACGGTGCGTACCGCCTCCGGCGACCCCTGGTAGGACCCGCGGACGTTGTTCGAGACGATGCCGCCGAGCCCGATCGCGATGCTCTTCTCCAGCACGACCACGCGCCTGGCGGAGCCGAGCGCCTCCCGCACCGCGGCGAGCGGCCAGGGCCTGAAGCAGGTGATGCCGAGCACGCCGATCTTCACGCCCTCCTCGCGCAGCTCGTCCACCGTGTCCTTGACCGTGCCGAGCACCGAGCCCATTGCGACGACGATGGTTTCCGCGTCGTCGAGCCGGTAGCGGTGGACCAGGCCGCCGCTGTCGCGGCCGAAGATCTTGCGGAACTCGTCGGCCCAGGCCGGGATCAGCTCGAGCGCCTGGCGCTGCTTGACGTGGGCCAGGTAGCGGACCTCCATGAAGGCTTCCGGACCGACCATCGCGCCGATCGACACCGGATCGGCGGGGTCGAGCACCTGGCGGGGTTCGTAACGCGGCAGATAGGCGTCCACCTGTTCCTGGGTCGGCAGGTCCACGCGCTCGTAGGCGTGCGTGAGGATGAAGCCGTCCATGCAGACCATCACCGGCAGCGAGAGCTCCTCGCCCAGCCGGAAGGCCTGCAGGTGCAGGTCCAGCGCTTCCTGGTTGTCCTCGGCGAACAGCTGGATCCAGCCGCAGTCCCGCTGGCTGAGCGCGTCGGTGTGGTCGTTCCAGATGTTGATCGGCGCGCCGATCGCCCGGTTGGCGACGGTCATCACGATCGGCAGCCCGAGTCCCGCGGCGTTGAATACCGCCTCGGACATGAACAGCAGCCCCTGGCTGGCCGTGGCCGTGTAGGAGCGCGCACCGGCGGCCGAGGCCCCGATGGCCACGGACATCGCGGCGAATTCCGACTCGACGTTGATGAATTCGCAGTTCGACAGCCGGCCACCGTCGACCATCCGCCCCAGCGCCTCGACGATGTGGGTCTGGGGCGAGATCGGATAGGCGCAGATCACCTGGGGCCGGCAGAGTGCGATTGCTTCCGCGACGGCCGCCGAGCCCTCAATCTGTTTAAGCACTGGTGGACTCCCGCATTTCCTGCATGACGTACTCGCAGGCCTCGGTCGCCGCAGCGACGTTGCCTTCCGCGACCCTGGCCGGGAACTTCTCGCGGATCGCGGCGTTGACGGATTCGAGCGAGATCCGGTCCGACAGCGCCGCGAACCCGCCGAGCAGCGCCGCGTTCGGCACCGGTCGCCCGACGTGCTTCAGCGCCAGCTCGGTCGCGGGGACCGTGCAGACGTGCGCGGCCGGGAAGCTGCCGACGAATTCGCCGAGGCCGAGGTCCTCGAAGGTCCGGCTGGTGTTGATCAGGATGTAGCCGTCCGGCAACAGTCCGCCGAACACGTCCACCTGGTGCAGCAGCGTGGGGTCCTGGATGATCAGCGCATCGGGCGCCATGATCGGCTCGCGAAGCCGGATCGGCTTCTCGTCGATGCGACAGAACGCGACTACCGGCGCGCCGGTGCGCTCCGAGCCGAAGCTCGGGAAAGCCTGGGCGTGCCGCCCCTCTAGGAAGGCGGCCACGGACAGCAACTCTGCCGCGGTGACGACGCCCTGGCCGCCGCGGCCGTGGATGCGAACCTGGAACATGATCCTCCCGTCCCTCTGGCTCGGGCTCACGATGCCCGGATCCGCCGAAAAATGCATCCGTGAGGACACGGATATGCTTTCCCAGCGGGGCCCAATCCGGCAAAGTTACGCCCCTGTCCCTCCGACCACGGAATCTGCACATGAAGCCGAGACTCGAGTTTCTCGCCGGGGCGCTTTTCTGCCTGCTGGCACCGATGCTGGCCTCGAGCGGCCGGGCCGCCGTCGTAGCCGAGGCCGCCGAGCCGTCCGAGGCCGAACGTCTCGCCGCGCTGTTCGACGCCTATTTCGAGGACTACCTGCTGCTCAACCCGGTCCTCGCGACCTCGATCGGCGACCCGCGCTACAACGACCGTTTCGAGGTCAGCATCACGCCCGAGTGGCGGGCGCGGGCCGAGAAGCTCGAGCGAGACTACCTCGGCAAGCTCGAGACGATCGACCCGGGCCAGCTCACTGGCCAGGACCTGCTGTCCTACGAGATCTTCAAGTCGGCCCGCGAGAACGAGGTGGTCGGCTTCCGCTTCCCGTCGCACCTGATCCCGCTGAACCAGTTCTATTCGGTGCCCAATTTCTTCGCGCAGCTGGGCTCGGGCCAGGGCATCCAGCCCTTCAAGACAGTCAAGGACTACGACGACTTCCTCAAGCGCATGGACGGCTTCCAGGCCTGGACGGACCAGGCCATCGCCAACATGCGCGAGGGCATGGCCAAGGGCTACACGCAACCGAAGATCCTGATGGAGCGGACGCTGCCGCAGCTCGATGCCCAGATCGTGGCGAAGCCCGAGGAGTCGCTGTTCTGGGGCCCGATCCGGAACATGCCGGCCGACTTTCCGGCTGCCGACCGGGAGCGCCTGAGCGCAGCCTACGCCGCGGCGATCTCGACGAAGATCCTGCCGAGCTACCGCCGGCTGCGCGATTTCGTCCGGGATGAGTACCTGCCGAAGTGCCGGACCAGCGTCGGTCTCGACGCGTTGCCCGACGGCGTGGCCTGGTACGAGTACAACGTCCGCGAGATCACGACGACCGACTACACGCCGGCGCAGATCCACGAGATCGGCCTGGCCGAGGTCGCGCGGATCCACGGCGAGATGCGCGGCGTGATGAAGAAGGTCGGATTCGAGGGCGACCTGAATGCGTTCCTGGACTACCTGCAGGAGGACCCGAAGTTCTTCTGGGACACGCGCGAGGAACTGATCCAGGGCTATGTGGACATCAAGAAGCGGGTCGACCCGCGGCTGCCGGACCTGTTCGAGATCCTGCCCAAGGCCGACTACGAAGTGCGCGCGGTCGAGCCGTTCCGCGAAAAGAGTGCCGCCGGCGGCCAGTACCAGGCGGCCAGCCTGGACGGTTCGCGGCCGGGCATCTTCTATGCCAACGCCTACGACCTGAAGGCACGCCCGAAGTGGGCCATGGAGGCGCTGTCGCTGCACGAGGGCAACCCCGGACATCATTTCCAGATCACGATCCAGCGCGAGCAGAAGGACCTGCCGAAGTTCCGCCGGTTCGGCGGCTATACGGCCTACAGCGAGGGCTGGGGCCTGTACGCGGAGTCGCTGGGCTCCGAGCTCGGCATGTACACCGATCCCTACCAGTACTTCGGCATGCTCGAAGCCGAGCTGTGGCGCGCGATCCGGCTCGTGGTGGACACGGGGCTGCATTCCAAGGGCTGGTCGCGCGAGCAGGTGCTCGACTACATGACGGCCAACAGCTCGGCGGCCGAGGCACGCCGCGTCTCGGAGGCGGAGCGCTACATCGCCATCCCCGGGCAGGCGCTGGCCTACAAGATCGGCCAGATCAAGATCCGGGAGCTGCGGACCCGCGCTGAGAAGGAGCTCGGCCCGAAGTTCGACGTCCGCGCGTTCCACACGGCCGTGCTCGTGGACGGCGCGCTGCCGCTGCACGTGCTCGAAGCGAAGATCGATCGCTGGATCGAGGCGCGGCGCTGAGTCCGGGGAGATGAGCATGAGGCCACTGTGCCTGGCAGCGGCGCTCGCGCTGCTCGGTCCGTCGTGCCCGCAGCTCGTCGCGGCCAGCGAGCTGCCGGGCGCCGACCGCGTCGCAACGCGCACGCTCGACAATGGCATGCAGATCGTCGTCTGGCCGGATCACGACATCCCGAACGTGGCGATGTACACCTGGTA
>CAZKLS010000138.1:0-6587 GCA_964553405.1 uncultured Steroidobacteraceae bacterium | reverse complement strand
CCGGAGGGCCCGAACGGCAACCCGGACCCGCTGGCGGCTGCGAAGGACATCCGCGAGACCTTCGGCCGCATGGCGATGAACGACGAGGAGACCGTTGCGCTGATCGCCGGCGGCCACACCTTCGGGAAGGCACACGGCGCCCACAAGCCGGACGAGTGCGTCGGCGCCGAGCCCGCCGCCGCCGGCATCGAGGAGCAGGGATTCGGCTGGATGAACAAGTGCGGCCGCGGCAACGGGGCGGACACCGTCACCAGCGGACTCGAAGGCGCATGGTCGGCCAACCCGGTCGCGTGGACGACGCAGTACCTCGACAACCTGTTCGCCTTCGAGTGGGTGCAGACCCGCAGTCCCGCCGGCGCCATCCAGTGGATTCCGGCGAACGGCCAGGCGTCGAACATGGTGCCCGATGCGCACGACCCCACGAAGCGGCATGCGCCGATCATGTTCACGACGGACCTCGCGCTGAAGTTCGACCCGAGCTATCGCGAGATCGCGCTGCGCTTCCAGCAGAACCCCGACGAGTACCAGCTCGCGTTCGCGAAGGCCTGGTTCAAGCTGACGCACCGCGACCTCGGCCCGCGCGCCCGCTATCTCGGCCCGGAAGTGCCGGCCGACGTGCTGACCTGGCAGGATCCGGTGCCGGCCGTGGACCACCCGCTGATCGACGCCCGGGACGTCGCGGCGCTCGAGGCGAAGATCCTCGCCTCAGGCCTGACCGGTCCGGAGCTCGTCCGCACCGCCTGGGCCTCGGCCGCAACGTTCCGCGGCACCGACATGCGCGGTGGCGCGAACGGCGCGCGGATCCGCCTGGCGCCGCAGAAGGACTGGGCCGTCAACGACCCGGCCGAGCTGTCGCGCGTGCTGCAGCGGCTGGAAGCCATCCAGCAGGACTTCAACCGTGCGCAGACCGGCGGCAAGAAGGTGTCGCTCGCCGACCTGATCGTGCTGGGCGGCGGCGCTGCGATCGCGCAGGCCGCGAAGGAGGCCGGGTACGAGGTGGAGGTCCCGTTCACGCCGGGCCGCACCGACGCGTCGCAGCAGCAGACGGACGTGGACTCGTTCGCGGTGCTGCAGCCGACCGCGGACGGGTTCCGCAACTTCTTCGGCGCCGACGCCGGCCTCTCGCCCGCGGAAGCGCTGGTCGACCGCGCGAACATGCTGACGCTGACCGTGCCGGAAATGACGGTGCTGGTCGGCGGCATGCGGGCGCTGAACGCCAATGCCGGCCAGTCTGCTCACGGCGTGTTCACGACGCGGCCCGGCACGCTGAGCAACGACTTCTTCGTGAACCTGCTCGACATGTCCACGAAGTGGAACAAGTCCACGTCGGTCGATGGAATCTACGAGGGCCGTGACCGCAGCACCGGAGCGCTCAAATGGACCGCGACGCCGGTAGACCTGATCTTCGGCTCGAACGCAGAGCTGCGCGCCGTGGCCGAGGTGTATGCCTCGTCCGACGGCAAGCGGGCGTTCGTGCAGGACTTCGTCGATGCCTGGACCAAGGTGATGAACCTGGACCGTTTCGAGCTGTAACCCGCCTCGAAACAGGACGCGCCCCGGGGCCCCGGGGCGCGTCCTGCCGGTCCGGCGCACACGCGCCGCTCCTTGACATCGGGCCCCGCTGGACCTCTCATCCGGGGCCATGACCGGCGCAGCGAGCATCCCGTATCCCGGGTCGCAGGCCAAAAGCGGCACGCGGCTCTTCCTGCTGCTGGCGCTGCTGTATTTCGCCCAGGGACTGCCCTCCGGCCTGATCGCCAAGGCCCTGCCGCCGCTGTTGCGGGAATCGGGCGTCTCGCTGTCCGTGATCGGCTACACGAGCCTGCTCGCGCTGCCCTGGGCGCTCAAGTTCGCCTGGGCGCCGTTCGTCGATCGCTACGGCTCGCGCAAGCAGTGGCTGCTCGTGCTCAACGTGCTGACCATGCTGCTGATGCTGGTCGTCGCCTCGCGCGACTTCGCGGCCTGGGTGAACGTGCTGCCGCTGTTCCTGGCCGTACTGTTCTGCATGAACCTGGTGGCCGCGACGCAGGACATCGCCACCGACGGTTACGCGGTCAGCAAGCTCAAGCCCGAGTGGCGCGGCCTCGGCAACAGCATCCAGGTCATCGGCTACAAGGTCGGCATGGTGACGGGCAGCGGCGCGCTGCTGTGGCTGGTGGCGCGCCACGGCTGGCAGGCGAGCTACGGGGGCCTCGCGCTGCTGATCCTGCTGGTGATCGTGCCGGTGCTGTTCATGGACGGCACGCAGGAACGCGCCGAACGGTCGCATACCCACGCAGACTGGCACGGACTGCGGGGCTACGCGCAGCTGCTCGGCGACTTCGTCGCTCGGCCCGGGCTCGGCTGGTGGCTGCTGACCGTGGCGCTGTACAAGTTCGGGGATTCGCTCGCGTCGCGCATGACCGGGCCGCTGCTGACCGACAGCGGCTATTCACTGGCGCAGATCGGCGTCATCACCGGCGTGGCAGGCGCGACGGTCGGCGTGCTCGGAGCCTTCATCGGCGGCACGACGCTGCTGCGCCTCGGCCACCGCGAGGCATTGCTCGGCTTCGGATTGCTGCAGGCGTTCGGCCTCGCATCCTATCTTGCGGTCGTGCACGGCACGCCGGGCATCTATGCACTCGGCGCCATCGTCTGCTTCGAGCAGTTCGCGGACGGCCTGTCCACCGTGGCGCTGTTCACGATGATGATGGACCGCTGTCGCGCGCATTCACCCGGCACCGACTACTCGCTGCAAGCGTCGCTGATGGTGCTGGCAACCGGCGTCGCCGCGTTTTCGGGCGGGGCGTTCACCGACCGCTTCGGCTACTCCGCAGTCTTCGTGACCGCGGCGCTGATCACGGTGCTGAGCCTGGTGCCGGCGGTGATGTTCTTCCGCGCGTCCCGGCACGCCGCGGCCCCACAGGCGGAGACCCGCGATGAAACCCGCTGACGACGCGACGCGCTTTCTCGAGATCAGTCCGTACCTGGATCGACCGACGGACATCCGGGCTTCGCTGGCCGGTGACGTTCGCGCAGACGTGGCGATCATCGGCGGCGGCTACACCGGCCTTTCAACGGCGCTGGCCCTGCACGAGGCCGGCGTCTCGGCGGTCGTGCTCGAGCGGCACTTCTGCGGTTTCGGCGCCAGCGGACGCAATGCAGGCCACCTGACCCCGACGATCTGCAAGGACCTGCCGACGGCGAAGATGCTGTTCGGCCGCGATGCCGCGGCGGCGCTGGTTCGCTTCGCCGATCATTGCGTCGAGCGGACCGAGCAGCTGATGCGCGAGTACGGCATCGCGTGCGACTACCAGCCGACCGGCAACATCATGGCGGTCGTGCACCGCTCGCAGGAGCGCCGGCTGCGCCTCGCGACCGAGGCCGCGGGCGCGCTGGGCGCAAGGACGCGATTCGTCGAGGCCGGTGAGATGCGCGAACGAGGCCTGCCGACGGCGTTCCTGTGCGGCGCGCTCGAAGAAGCCGGCGGCACGCTGCATCCGGGCAGGCTGGTGCAGGGCCTGCGCAGCGCGGCGCTCGAACGGGGAATCCGGATCTTCGAGCAGACGACGGTGACTGGCGTCGAAGCCGGCACGCCGGTGCGCATCGTGAGCGCCGACGGCAGCGTCAGCGCGGACCGCGTCCTGATGGCCACCAATGCCTATGCGCCTGAGGTCGGCAAGCCCGGCCAGCGCCTCTGCCCGCTCTACATCACGCTGTTCGAGACCGCGCCGCTGTCCGATGCCGAGCTCGAGAGCATCGGCGGCTGGAAGGGTCGTGAAGGGATCTACACCGCCCACGAGAGCATGGAGACCTTCCGCCTGACGGCGGAGCGAACCATCATCGGCGGCTCGAAGGACGTGCAGTACTTCTACGACTGCCGCCCGCACGACCACGGCGGCGATGGCGATGCGCGCAAAGCCAGCGTGATACGCGCGTTCCGCGAACGCTTTCCCGGACTCGCGGACCTGCCGATCGCGCATGCCTGGGCCGGATGGTGCGGATTCACGCTGAACTTCCTGCCGGTCGTCGGCCGCGATCCGGACGACGAAGCCTTCTACTACAGCGTCGGCTACAACGGTCACGGGGTGGCCCAGGCCACCGCGATGGGCGGACTGCTGGCCGACCTGATGACCGGGAGGCGGAACCGCTGGCACGAGGTCATCTGCCGCAAGCCCGCCTACATGCCGCCGAAGCCCCTGCGCTACCTGAGCATCAAGGCGCTGCTCGGAATCGTGAACGGCGTCGATCGTCGCGTCGACCGGAAAATTCGCGCCGGGAGAAGCGCGACACGGCCGGCCTGACGCGGCGGCAGGCCGGCGCCGGACGCTCCGGGCGGGTCAACCCTTCGGCGTCAGCTTCAGCAATCGTCCGCCGCTGCCGCCCCGCTCGTCCTCGAGCACCCAGAGCTCACCGCCGGGCCCTTCGACGACGCAACGGATCCGGGCATCCATCGGGTAGCGCTCGACCTCGCGGGCCGTGTCGCCGTCGAGCTCGACCCGCACGATGGCCTTCGAGGAGAGTCCCGAGATCAGCGCGTCGCCGCGCCAGCCGGGGAACAGCGATCCGCGATAGACGATCAGGTTGCCCGGCGAGACGACCGGCGTCCACCAGATCATCGGCTTCGCGAACTCGGGGCGCGTGTCGTGATCCGGAATCTCGCGGCCGTCGTAATGATCGCCGTTCGAGACAATCGGGTAGCCGTAGTTGCCGCCGCGCCTGACGAGGTTCAGCTCATCGCCGCCGGCCGGTCCCATTTCCATCACCAGCAACCGGCCGTCGAGATCGAACGCAAGGCCAAGCGGGTTGCGATGGCCGAGCGACCAGATCTCGGGGTAGACGCCTTCGTCGTCGACCAGCGGGTCCGTGCTGAAGTAGTCGACGAACGGGTTGTCGCCTGGAATCGAGCCGTCGTCGTTCAGGCGCACGATCTTGCCGAGCGTCGACTGCATGTCCTGCGCCGGCGTGAACTTCTGGCGGTCGCCCGACGAGATGTACAGGAAGCCTTTGTCGTCGAACGCGATACGGTGCCCGTAATGGCCGAAGCCCACGACCTTCGGGTACTGGCGCCAGATCACTTCGAACTTACTGAGCTCGGCCGAGCGTTCGGATTCGGTCAGCACGGCCCGGGCGACGGCGGCCCCACGTGTCCCACCGACCCCGCCTTCCGCGTAGCTCAGGTAGATGACCTTGTTCCGGGCGAAATCCGGGTGCAGAGCGACGTCACCGAGCCCGCCCTGCCCGCCGTAATCCACGTCCGGCACTCCGCGCACGGGCCGGCTTTTGCTGCCGTCACGTCCGACGATGAACAGGTTGCCCGTCTTCTCCGTCACCAGCATGCGGCCGTCCGGCAGGAAGGCCAGTGCCCAGGGCTGATCGAAGGTCGCAACAGGCTCGATCACGAACGGCAGCTCCGCCCGTGCCGAAGCCATGCCGAGAAGTCCGATGCTCAGTAGCGAGAGCAGTCTGAATGTTCGCATTGGGATTCCTGTCGATCAGCTGATGCTGGCGCGTGCCGACCGACAGGATAGATAGAAATGGCTGGTCTCTCAATTTGCGGGCACCGTCCGGGCCGCAGTCGCGGCGAGTCGACATCGCAGCGTGGAAAATTCTTCGCGGTTGCCTTACCTTGCCGGTCACCCTGGCTGTCTCGACCCCGGGCGCGCGATCCGCGCATCGTCGAGTCCGGCCCTCCCCTCCAGCATTCAGGAACTCCAGATGTCCCAAGGCTCACTCCGCCACGCACTGCCACTGGCCTGCATCGCAACACTGCTGCCGGCCGTCGCGATCGCGTCCGACCGAACGGATCTCTCGCCCGCGATCACGCTCGAACTCGGCGCCGCCTGGCAGCTGCGCAATACGGCCCAGGTGTCGAACGAGCCGCCGAACACGCGCTTCAGCATCGAGAAACTGACCGGCGACGGCCCGTATCCGGCCGGGCGCCTGGTGTTCGACTGGCCGATTGCCGAGAAGCACCGGCTGCGATTCATCTACGCTCCGCTCGAGGTCGACGAGTCCGGTACCATGACGGAGCCGATCGTGTTCCGCGGCACGACTTTCGCACCCGGCCCGATCGCCGTGACCTACCGCTTCGATTCGTACCGTGCCAGCTACCGCTACGTGTTCCACGACAGCGAGCGCTGGACCTGGTCGGCTGGCGCGACGCTCAACGTCCGCGATGCGGAGATCCGCCTGAAGCAGGGCGCGCTTTCCCGCGCGAAGACGAACACCGGTCTGGTGCCGCTGCTCGCGCTCGAAGGCGTGTGGCGCTTCGCGCCCCGCTGGTCGGGACTGCTCGACTTCGAGGGCCTCGCCGCGCCCCAGGGGCGAGCGATCGACACGGCGCTGAAGGTCGTCTACGACGTCAGCCCGCGCATCAGCGTCGCGGGCGGCTACCGCATCCTCGACGGCGGCGCGGACAACGACGAGCTCTACACGTTCGCGCGCTTCGACCAGGCCGTGCTCGCGCTCACCTGGAAATTCCGCTAGCAGCGATCCCTGCCGGCGATCGCGTGATTCGCAAGCTGCTGCACTGCGGCGATCGGCCTTCTTTCTCCGCTGCGCATGAGTCGCGTTGTTGCATTCGAGCGCGCATGGGCAGATAGTGC
>CAZKLS010000137.1:0-6665 GCA_964553405.1 uncultured Steroidobacteraceae bacterium | reverse complement strand
CGGCGCATTCCCGCCCAGCCGCCTGGCCGCCGGCCGCGGCTGACGTACCGGCCAGGTGTGCGACATCGCCACCGGGCAGGGCTCGCCGCCCGGCCGCTCGACCTCGGCGATCGCCTCGTCCTCGGCGTATTCGCCTTCGCCCGAGATGCGGAGCAGGCGCCCGCGGATCCCGGGCGGCAGCAGCACCCGCTGCTTGCGCTCGGCACCGATCTCGCCGAGCACGCACCCCGGTTCGAGTTCGGCGCCGGTCTCGACCGAGGGCGCAAACTGGAACCGGCCCGGCGGGCGCGCTGCGATGCCTGGCTCGACCTGGAATCCGGCCGTGCCCGTCAGCGGGCGCAGCAGTCCGTCGAATATCCCGCCCAGCAGGCCCGGACCGAGGGACACCGCGAGCGGGCCGGCGCTGCCGCGAACCTCGTCGCCGGGCTCGAGCCCGGTCGTGTCCTCGTAGACCTGCGCGACGAGCTCGTCGCCGCGCAACTGGATCACTTCGCCGAGCAGGCCGCCGCGGCCGACCGAGAGCGCCTCGTAGACACGGAACGGCGCCTCCATCTTCGCGCGGAGCACCGGGCCGCCGACCCAGCTGATGCGCGCCTTGCTCATTCGCGATCCGGCTCCGTGGCAGTGCGCGCCGGCTCGAGTTCGGCCAGCAGTTCCGCCTCGATCCTGCGGCGGGATCGCAGCAGGCCCTGGAGCGAAGCATCGATGCGCGCGGGTCCCGCGAGGATGCGCAGTCCCGGCCCGAGGCCTGCGACGCGCCGCAGTTCGGCGCGCGGCAGTCCTCGCGCGACCAGCCGGTCCGCGATCTCAGCCGCGGCGGGCTCGCCGAGCGACTCGTCGAGTTCGACGACGAGTTCTTCCGGCTCGAGCAACGTGGCGCTCGCGATCCCGGCCGCCGCGTCGACCCACTGCAGCCTCGGGGTCGCGTCCTGCCAGCGCGCGCCCAGCGCGCCCTCGAACTGCGACCAGGCCCGGTCCAGCGCGACGGTCATGGCTGCCTGCCGGCGCTTCAGCGAGCGCGTCTCGATTTCCGCGCGCCGCGCCGCGACTGCCTCGCGCAGCCCCTTGCGCTCCTCGGCCACCGCCTGTCGCAGCCGGGCCCGGGCGTCCTGGTAGGCGCGCGCAACGATCGATTGCGCCTGTTCGCGCGCGTCGTCGAGCGTCCTGCGACAGCGCGACTCCTGCTCGTGCGCCAGCCTCTGCAGCAGCGCCTCGGTCTGCGCGTCGAGCACCGTCTGCGCCGCGCTCATGCTTCGATCCCCAGCGCAGCGCGCACTTGGCGCTTCAGGTCGGGCGGACGGGCGTCACCGAACAAGTCCGGTACCAGCGTCACGAGCGGATGTTCCATGGCCAGGACCTGCGCGAGTTCCGCCTCCGGCAGCGCCTGCGCGAGGACGGGCGACAGCAGCACCAGGTCCACCTCGCCGCGAAGCGCTTCGCGGATCGCCTCGGCGACCTCGCCCTCGGGGGGCACGCGCGTCTCGGCGCCGGCCAGCCGGTAGCCCGTCGCGGTCACTGCGTCACCGATGTAGACCACGCGTGCCATCTCAGCCCAGGCGGTTCAGGATCAGTATCGAGACGATCAGCCCGTAGATCGCGATGCCTTCGGCGAGGCCGACCATCACCAGCACTCGCCCGAAGAGCTCGGGTTTCTCGGCCAGCGCGCCCAGCGCCGCCGTGCCGACCTGCGCGACTGCATAGCCTGCGCCGAGCGCGGCGAGTCCGGCCGAGGCGGCGGCCGAAGCGAAGCCCCAGCGCAGGACGCCCGGGTCGAGCGCCGGGCCTGCGGCCTCGGCCGCCAGTGCCGGGCCGGCGAGCACCAGCGCGGCGGTGGCGATGGCGGCGGTGATGAGCGTCATTGCAGCGACGGCGAGCGCCCAGCGAGCGGGTCTTTTCATGGCGTGCTCCCGGAGGTCGGAATACTCGTGCCGGTCGGCGGCGGCAGCGGCTCGAAGCGCCGCCCCTGTGCCGACAGGAACCGGATGAAGAACTCGAACAGGATCAGGCGGGTCGTCTGGATCCCGACGACCAGGCCTTCCAGCGCGACGATCACGGCGTTGCCGAGTATCAGCACCGGCCAGTAGCCTGGCCCGGCGGCCTCGGCGATGCCGACGACGGCGGTGCAAAGCCCCGCGTGCGCCAGCGCGAAGGCGCCGACCCGGACAAATGAAATCGTGTTGACCGCGAGCTGGAGGATGCGTTCGATCAGCTCGCCGGCCGCCTGACCGGCCGCGACCAGCGCCTGCTTGCCCGCGACGATGGCCGCGCCGCCGACGACCCAGGCGATGCCGAGCGGCAGCGCCCAGAGCGCCCGCGCGTCCTGCGTGGCGCCCAGCACCCCGAGATATGCGCAAAGCAGGCCCGCGTCGCTGGCGAGCCACTTGCGACCCTCGCCGCGCCAGTGGTGCTGCAGCGCATCGAGCAGCAGCCCCAGCGTGATCACGACGGCACCGAAGCCGAGCGCCGTCCCGAGCACCACCAGCGGTTCCTCGAGCGGATGCAGCCAGAACGCCGGGATCAGGTCCTCGCGCGCGAGTACGCTGCCGAAGGCGAAACCGAACACGACCGCGACGGCCCCGCCCGGAACCAGCAGCTTCAGCGCCGGCAGCTTGCGGCGCAGCAGCAGGCCGATCGCGATCAGCGCAAGGCCCTGCGCGACGTCGCCGAACATGTAGCCGAACATCAGCGGGGCGAGCAATGCCACGACGAAGGTCGGGTCCGCCTCCCGCGTGCCCGGGACGCCCATCAGCCCGGAGAAGACCTCGAACGGGCGGGCCCAGAGCGGGTTGTGCAGCACGGTCGGTGCGATCTCGCCCTCTGGTGCCTCGGTGAAGCGCAGCAGGTAGTGCAGGCCGCGGCCGTCGAGCGCCGCGCCGAGTTTCGTGTCGTCGGGGTCCGAGCACCAGCCGGTGACCCAGGCGAAATGCTCCGTCACCGGAAGCTCGGGCACGTGGGCGACGAGCCACGAGGCCAGCGCCAGGTCGCCGAGCGCGTCTGCGACTTCATGTGAGTCGTTGAGCCCGGCGAGTTCCTCGCGCGCCCGCGCCTCCCGCGCATCCAGCGACTCCCGCCGCTGCGCGAGGAAGCCGGCGAGCTTCCCGGGCTCGGCCGGCATCTCCGCTGGCAGCTCCAGCACCCTTGCCTTCCGCGCAGCCATGGACTGGTCGAGCTCGGAAATCTGCTCGTGCGGCCCGATCGCGAGCACGAACGTCACTTTCTGTGCCGGAATCTGCTGAGACATCACCGAAGGAGGCAATGCCTGGGGCGGCTCCTTCGCGTCGCAGACGTAGAGGCGTCCGGCCAGTACCGGGCCGGCGCCCGCGAAGTGATCGAGCCGCGGCAGCTCTCCGGCCCCGCTCGCCGCCAGTTGCGCGAGCAGATCGATCTCCTCGCGCGAGGAGCCGATGGACTCGATTTCCGCGATCAGCGGGTCTGCGGCCCGCGCCCAGGACTTCAGGCGCTCGCAGGCCTCGCGCGGGACCTCGATGATCGGGTGAGCGGCCGTCGGCGGCCGCATCTTCGCCGCCGGCCAGTAGGGCCCGTAGCGCTTCGCGAGCGTCTCGTAGTCGGTGAGCGTATTGCGCAGATCCGGCAGCGGCAGCCGCGACTCAGAGCGGCTGTAGGCCTGCAGCTGGACGGATCCCGCGGTCGCGAGGCAGTCCAGCACCGCGCCGAGTTCCTCGCGCGAGGTCAGCAGCTCGAACCAGCTCGCCGGCGCCGGCCTCAGCATCATCTGGCCACGCTCCCGCGCTCGCGCAGCGCACCGGTGACGAGCGCGCCCCGCAGCCTGAGCGCATCGAGTGCCAGCAGGCCGAGGTAGGCCGTGCATGCGACCGCCGACAGCGGATGGTGGCGGAAGCTCCGTCGCAGCAGGCCTTCCAGTCTCGACAGCTCCTGCTCCGATCCGCTCGTCTCGGGCAGGTCTGCAAGACGCTTGAGGTGCTCGCGGAAAGCGCCCTCGAGCCCGAGCAGCGGCGTGTCGCGCGACGGGTCCGGCCACAGCGAGCGCCAATGACGCGTCCAGGCGCCCGCGACGTCCACCTGCTCGTCGAATCCCGAGATCAATGGCTCGAGCGGCGTGCCCTCGAGCTTTCCCCGGCGCTCGCGCGGATCCCCTGCCACGATCCCGGCCAGAACCGGATCGTTGCGCATCCAGTGGCGGGGCCGGCCGCCGCGCGCGAGTTTCTGCAGCGCCGGCAGGTACGGAAGCCAGCCGAGCCAGCGCATTGCGGCCTGCCATCGGCGGGGTTGCCAGCCGGCCACTTCGTCGACGGTCTGCATCCAGCCCTCGCGAAGGCGCCGCTCGATCTGCTCTACAGAGGACGCGGCGCCGAGGCCGCTCACCCAGGAACCGAAAGCACCCTCCCGAATCGCCTGCAGGCGTACGCCGGTGTCCTGGATCGCTTCGAGTCGCCGCCAGTCGGCTGCAGCCGGGCGCCCGCCGAACCGCGACTGGAGTCGTGGCTGCGAGAACGCGAATGACAGGTCAGCGCCCTGCATCGTCCGCGGACGACAACCGCCGGGCCAGCGTCTGCACGGCCCGCGCCAGTGCAGCGTCCGCTCCGCCTTCGTCGTCGTGCTCCGTGTTGCCGGTCGCTTCGAGTTCGGCCAGGGCTCGCTCGAGTTCCACCGCCGCGTGGGCATGCATGCGCGAGGCGCGTTGCCTGGCGCGCTCGAGGATCCGGCGTCGCCTGGCCCGCGCCTCCTCGAGGATCTGCTGCGCCTCGCGATCCGCCGCGCTCACGGCGTCCGCCAGCTCGCGCTCCGCTGCGAGCACGCGGTTGATCGCTACGACCGTATCGGTGTCAGGCTTGCCGGCTGCCATGCGGATCCACCGTCGTCTGCGGCGGCCGCGCAATATTCCACTGCAACCACACGGGCCGCCCGGACCCAAAATACGGGCGGGCGAAGACGATCCGAATCAGCAGAATCCCTTACCGGGCGGGCAGTTCCCGCAGCGCCGCGTCAGCCGCCGTGACTCTCCATCATCAGCCCGGTGCCGCCCCTGGAAATGTGCGCGACGACGGCCGTGCGACGGTGGATCTTCGTCACTACGCCGAGCTTGATCGCGAATGCGATCTCGACGGTCTGCCCCATGCGCAGGCCCATGCCGCCCGTCTCGAGGAACACGCCGGTCGCGCTCAGGTTGCTCGCGCGACAGAGCCGTCGCTTCCTCCCCGGGAGCAGCACGTAGACGCTGGTGCGCGCACGATGTCTTGTTGTAAGTCTTCTTTCCACTGCGCAGCGCTTCTGGGTCACCGCAGACCGTATCACCGGCCCGGGGTCAATTATGCACGCTGTCGCGGAACATGGAATACCGCGTTTGCAAAGTATCCAGTTATGTCATGTGGCTTCCCGGGCTCGGTTATGCTGGCGCCCGCCGATGAACCCCGTTTCCGACATCGCACACTCTGCGCAGCGGCCGGCGGCAGGCCTGCCGGTCGGCGTCTTCGACTCGGGCGTCGGTGGTCTCACCGTGCTGCGCGAGCTCGAGCTCGCGTTGCCAGAGGAGGATTTTCTGTACCTCGGTGACACGGCGAGACTGCCGTACGGCACCAAGAGCCCCGACTCGATCCGGCGCTATTCGCTGCAGGCGGCCGCGCAGCTGCGCGAGCGCGGAGTGAAGGGACTGGTCGTGGCCTGCAACACGGCCTCGGCCGTCGCGCTCGAGGCGTTGCGTGCCGAGTTCGCGCCGCTGCCGGTGCTCGGCGTGGTCGAGCCGGGCGCCGAGGCCGCCGGCGCGGCGAGCCGCTCCGGCAGCATCGCCGTGATCGCCACCGAGAGCACGGTTAGGGGTCGCGCCTACGAGGCGGCGATCCAGCGCGTCCGCCCCGGGGCGCGGGTCGTGTCCTTGGCCTGTCCGCTCTTCGTTGCGCTGGCGGAAGAGGGCTGGGTCGAAGGTCCGGTGGTCGAGGGTGTCGTCCGGCACTATCTCGAGCCGCTGTTCGACGCGGCAGCCGGGGCGCCCCCGCCGGACACGCTGGTGCTCGGCTGTACCCATTTCCCGGTGCTGGCACCGGCGATCGCCGGCGTGCTCGGGGAGCAGGTCCGGATCGTGGACTCCGCATGGACGACCGCTCGGGCCCTGGTCGGGGTCCTCGAACAGCGGGGACTGCGGTCCGGGCGCCCCGGCCGGGGGGCGGTGCGCCTGCTCGCCACGGACGGCGCCGAGCGCTTCGCCCGGGTCGGCGGCACGTTCCTCGGCCGGGACCTGGCCCCGGGCGAGGTCGAAATCGTGGATCTGGGCCCGGCCGGGGCCGGACCGCCCGACCAGCCTGCGACGCCCGTTGACACCGGGCGGGTAGCCTAAGACAATACGCGGCTCTCTGTCCGCGGAGGGGTACCCAAGCGGCCAACGGGAGCAGACTGTAAATCTGCCGGCTCATGCCTACGTAGGTTCGAATCCTACCCCCTCCACCAGATCAAGCGAGCGGGAGGCGTCGGCCTCGCGGTCGGAAGCGGGTGAACTCCGCGGGTGTAGTTCAATGGTAGAACCTCAGCCTTCCAAGCTGATGATGTGGGTTCGATTCCCATCACCCGCTCCATCGCGGGGGGTGGGCGAGGGATTGACGGGACGACGGCCCACGTAGCTCAGTCGGTAGAGCACGTCCTTGGTAAGGACGAGGTCACCGGTTCAATCCCGGTCGTGGGCTCCAGGATTGCAG
>CAZKLS010000136.1:0-6791 GCA_964553405.1 uncultured Steroidobacteraceae bacterium | reverse complement strand
CGATGCCGTCGATGTAGTACTCGATCGGGTCCTCGACCGTCATGATGTTGCGCGTACGGTCGTTGATCCGGTCCAGCGCCGCGTACAGCGTCGTCGTCTTGCCCGAGCCGGTCGGGCCGGTCACGAGCAGGATGCCGTTCGGCTTGTGGATCAGCTCGTCCACGTAGCGCTGCGTGACCGGATCCATGCCGAGCTGCTGCAGGTCGAGCCGGCCGGCCTGCTTGTCCAGCAGTCGCAGCACGACCCGCTCGCCGTGGCCGGACGGAAGCGTCGAGACGCGCACGTCCACCGCGCGACCCGCGACGCGCAGCGAGATCCGCCCGTCCTGCGGCAGCCGCTTCTCGGCGATGTCGAGCCTCGACATCACCTTGATCCGCGAGACGATCAGCGGCGCCACCGCGCGCTTGGTCTGCAGCACTTCGCGCAGCACGCCGTCCACCCGGAAACGGATGACCAGGCGGTTCTCGTAGGGCTCGATGTGGATGTCGGAGGCGTTTTCCTTTACGGACTGCGTCAGCAGCGCGTTGATCAGCCGGATCACCGGCGCCTCGTCCTCGCTCTCGAGCAGGTCCGACGGCTCCGGGATGTCCTGCGCGAGGTCCGCGAGGTCCGTCTCGTCCTCGAGGCCGCCCATCGCGTCCATCGCCGCGCTGGAGCCGGACTCGTAGGCCTGGCGCAGCAGCGCGTCGAACTGCGCCGCGTCCACCTGCTCGATCGTCATCGGCCGGCGCAGGTGGCGTCGCACCTCGGCGATCGCGAGCGGCGAGGCGCCCTTGCGCACGACCGCGTCGGCGCCGTCCTCGCTGAGCGAGCGGATCAGCACGCCGTGACGCTTCGCGTAAGCGAACGGGACCGGCCGCGGGGGCTCCACCACCCGGCCGGTCGCGGCGATGATGGCCTCGGCGGTGTCGATCGTGCTCACGGGAGCGTCGAGTCCTCGGGTGTCGTCGCCGGTTCCGCGGCGCCGAACGGAGTGGTCGGGGCGGGCAGCGGGGCCGGCGGCGGAGCAACGCCTTCCGGCGCGGTCTCGATGTTCGGCGGACGCGGCGCGACCTCGGCCGCCTCCTTGCGCTCGGCCGGCGTGGCGCTCGGCGGCACCTGCAACGCGGGATCGAGCAGCTCCTTCGGCACGATGTTCTCGAGCGGCGGCAGCGTCGGCTGGTGCTCGGAAGGCATCAGCGGCACCCGTCCGTCGTGACGTTCCATCTGCATCTTGCGGATGAAGTTGTACTTGGCGTTGGTCTCGATCGCGGCGTCCACCGGGTCGCGGAGGATGCGCGGCCGGATGAACACCATCAGGTTGGTCTTCACCTTGTCGATGCTGCGCGTCTTGAACAGCTCGCCGAGCAGCGGAATGGATCCCAGCAGCGGCACCTGCGAGACGTTCTCGCGGACCTCGTCGGAGATCAGGCCGCCGAGCACGATGATGCCGCCGTCCTCGACCAGCACCTTGGTCGAGATCGTGCGCTTGTTCGTGATCAGGTCCACGGCGACCTGCGCCGAAGAGGCGATGTTCGAGGCCTCCTGCGAGATCTTCAGCAGCACCGAGTTGCCCTCGTTGATCTGCGGCGTGATCTTCAGGATGTTGCCCACTTCCTCGCGCTGGATCGTCTGGAACGGGTTCACGACGCCGCCGGTGCCGGGGATGCCCTGGCTGGTGTACTGGCCGGTCACGAACGGCACTTCCTGCGCGATCTTGATCTCGGCCTCTTCGTTGTCGAGCGTCACGATCGACGGCGTGGCGATGATGTTGGTGTTGCCGACGCCGTTCAGCGCGCGGATCAGCGCGGCCCAGCTCGTGCCGCTGGTGACGATGTTGCCGACGCCGAGCGTCAGGCCGCTCGGCAGCGAGGTGACGCTGTCGGGATTGAGGATGCCCTGCAGGATCTCGCCGATGCCGGTGCCGTCGATCGGCCGTACGAAGCCGCCCGCCGGCAGCTGGCTGCCGTCCGCGTCGCGGTCGAGAATCAGCCAGTTGATGCCGAGGTCCATCGCCTTGTCGGCCTGCATCTCGACCAGGATCGCCTCGACCAGCACCTGTGCACGGCGGATGTCCAGCCGGTCCACGATGGACATCACCGAGCGCATGATCTTCGGCGGCGCGGTCACGACCAGCGCGTTGGTCTCGGGCTCGGCCCAGATCGTGACGTTCGGGTCGCCGTTGCCGGTCGTCGTGATGGTCGGCGCCGGGGCGCCGCCCTGCGGACCGCCGGCGCCCCCGGGGGCCGCGGCCGCGACGATGCCCTGGATCTGCTCGCGCAGTTTCTGCGAGATCTTCTCGGCGTCGGCGTAGCGCAGGTAGCGCACCTGGGTGTCGCCGCCGGCTTCGAGCGGCGTGTCGAGATGCGTGATCAGCGTGCGCAGGCGCAGCCGCTGCGACGCCTCGCCGCTCACCAGCACGCTGTTGGTGCGCTCGTCGGCGACCATCTTGACGCTCGGCGTGCCGGCGCCCTCGGCGCCCGCGCCGGTGTACAGCGTGTTCACGATGCGCACGACCTCGACGGCGCTGGCGTGCTGCATCGGAATCACGTCGATGTCCGAGTCGCCGGCCTGGTCGATGCGCTCGATGATCTTGACCATCCGGTTCACGTTGGCCGCGCGGTCCGAGATGATCAGCATGTTCGAGGCCGGATAGGCCGCGAGGTGCCCGTACTGCGGGATCAGCGGCCGCAATATCGGCACCAGCTGGGCGGCGCTGACGTTCTGGATCGCGACCACCTGCGTGACGATCTCGTCGGAGGTCGAGCTGACCCGGGAGGGCAGGTCGTTCGCCGGCACCTGCCGCGCGTTCGCGTCAGGAATGATCTTGATCACGTCGCCGGAGGGCACGGCGACGAAGCCGTGCACCTGCAGGATGGACAGGAAGGCCTCGTAGAACGCGGCCGGGCTCATCGGGGTCGAGGAGAGCATCGTCACCTGGGCGCGCACCCTGGGATCGACGATGAAGTTCTTGCCGGTGACCGCGCTGACCGCCTCGATGATCTGCGAGAGGTCCGCGTCCTTGTAATTCGGCGTGATCATGCCCTGCGCCTGGGCCTGCAGGGCCGCGAGCGGCGCGACGGCCAGCAGGCCTCCCAGCGCCAGTGCGGCCAGTGCGCGCACGCGGCGACGGGGCAGGTTGCTTGAATTCCTCACTCGTCGATCTCCTCGGGGCTGGGCTCGACCGGCGCTTCGGTCACCGGGATCCCCTCAGCTTGGGCGTCCGTCGCGGCCGCCTCGGCGGCGACTGCGGCGGTGTTGATGTTGATCTGGGTCGGCTGGCCGTTCCGCTCGACCGTCACGGTAACCTCGCTGGCGCTGTCGATCGACTGCAGGATCTCCATGCCTCGCGAAGGGTCGTCGAGCGGAGTGCCGTTGATCTCGGTGACGAGGTCGCCCGGCATCAGCCCCAGCCTCGCGAAGCGCTGCCGGTCCCGGCCGGGGTAGACCCGGTAGCCGCGCTGCTGGCCGTTGGCGAACACGGGCTGGGGCCGCATGATCTGCGTGATCGCCCCCGGATTGCCCTGCGCCATCGCCTGGATCTGCTGGGACAGGTTCGGCGAGGCCCCCATCGCCGGCCTGGCGGTCGGTGGCGGCGTCCCGCCGCCCTTGAAGGTCTTCGGCAGCAGCAGCGCCTCGAGCTTGCCGCCCCGGTCCAGTATGACCCGGTCCGGGTAGACCGAGTGCAGTTTCGTGCCGCCGGTGATCGTCTTGCCGACCGTGTACACCTTCGCGCTGCTGGCGCTCTCGCCGATGATCGCATAGCCCTGGCCCGGGTCGGTCCTCGCGATCGTGCCGAGCAGCAGCAGGTTCATCCGGGTCGTGGCGACCGCATTGGGGTCGGTTTCGGCCGGCGTCGTGGCGCCCGCGACCCCGAACAGGTGGGCGTTGACGATCGCCTGCAGGTTCAGCGCCGCGCCAGGGGTGCCCCCGCCCGGCACGGGCTGGTCGACCGCGGATTCGGGCATCGGCGCCGGATTGGCGCCGAGCAGCGTCCAGCCGAGCTGGACGAGCTGCCAGGCCAGCAGCACCGCGAGCCCGGCCGAGACGACCAGGGGCGCTGAACCGGCAAGGGACTTCGAGCCACCGAAATCCGCGATCGATGGGATCCGGCTGAGGCTCTTCGGCAGCTCCATGGGTGCTCGTGTAACCGACGCAGCGGCGGCCTGGGCCGCCAGTATCCCGGCATCATACGGACTTGCACGACAGCGCCTCAAGATGCCCGCGTAAATTGTGAATCCCGCTCAATTTGCCGGCGGGAGCGGAACCACTGCGCGGCCGCGGCGGTCTGTCCTTGTCAGCACGTCGCTACGACCCTATATAAGGGGGTCTGGAGCAGGCAAGGTCGCAGCATGAGCGAGCGCGAGACCCGACGGGACCATGGGCTGGTGGTGGAGGAGGCGCAGCCGCAGCTGAAGCGCCCGCCACTGTACCAGGTCGTGCTGCTGAACGACGACTACACGCCGATGGAGTTCGTGGTGGACGTGCTCGAGCATATATTCAGCATGGACCGGACCAGCGCCACGCGGGTGATGCTCGAGGTGCACACTCGCGGCAAAGGCGTCTGCGGCGTTTACACTTACGAGATCGCGGAGACCAAGGTGGCGCAGACGACGACCTACGCCCGGCAGCACCAGCATCCCCTGTTGTGCACGATGGAAGAGGCCTGAAGACAGTGTTGAGCAGCGAACTCGAAATGTGCCTTAACGAGGCCTTCCAGAGTGCCCGGGAGGCTCGCCACGAATTCATGACCGTCGAGCACCTGCTGCTCGCGATCGTCGAGACGCCCAAGGTCAGGGAGATCCTGCGCGCCTGCGGGGCCGACCCGGTGCGGCTGCGAAAGGAACTCGAGGAGTTCGTCGAGCAGACCACCCCGCGCCTGAAGCAGGACGACGACCGGGAGGTGCAGCCCACGCTCGGATTCCAGCGCGTGCTGCAGCGCGCGGTCTTCCACGTGCAGTCGAGCGGACGCAAGGAAGTCACCGTCGCGAACGTGCTGGTCGCGATCTTCAGCGAGAAGCACTCGCACGCCGCCTACCTGCTCGGGCTGCAGGACGTCTCGCGGCTCGACGTCGTCAACTACATCTCGCACGGGCTGTCCAAACCGGGCGAGGAGCAGGCGGCCCGGCCGGATGACGCCGCAACGCCCGAAGGCGAGCGCGATTCCGAGGCGAGCTCGGCGCTGGAGAAATACGCGACCAACCTGAACCGCCTCGCTCAGGAAGGGCGCATCGACCCGCTGATCGGTCGCCAGCTCGAGATCGAGCGCACGGTCGAGATCCTCTGCCGGCGCCGCAAGAACAACCCGCTCTACGTCGGCGAGGCCGGCGTCGGCAAGACCGCGCTGGTCGAAGGCCTGGCGCTGCTGATCGTCGAGGGCAAGGTTCCCGAAGTGCTCACCGACAGCACCGTCTACGCGCTCGACCTCGGTTCGCTGATCGCCGGCACCAAGTACCGCGGCGACTTCGAGAAGCGGCTCAAGGGCGTGCTGTCGGAAATCAAGAAGCAGCCGGGGGCCATCCTGTTCATCGACGAGATCCACACCGTGATCGGCGCCGGGGCCGCCTCGGGCGGCGTGATGGACGCCTCGAACCTGATCAAGCCCGCGCTCGCGAACGGCGAGCTGCGCTGCATCGGCTCGACGACCTACCAGGAATACCGGGGAATCTTCGAGAAGGACCACGCGCTCACCCGCCGCTTCCAGAAGATCGACATCACCGAGCCTTCGGTGGCGGAGACGGTCGAGATCCTGCGCGGGCTGCGCGGCAAGTTCGAGGAGCATCACGGCGTCGGGTACTCCGACGAGGCGCTACAGGCGGCCGCGGAGCTCTCGGCGCGTCACATCAACGACCGGCACCTGCCGGACAAGGCGATCGACGTCATCGACGAGGCCGGCGCCCGGCTGCGGCTGAAGCCCGAGGGCGAGCGCGTGGACACCGTGACGGTCGCGCAGATCGAGGACGTGGTCGCCCGGATCGCGCGCATTCCACCGAAGACGGTCTCGAGCAGCGACCGCGACGTGCTGCGCAACCTCGACCGGAACCTGAAGCTGGTGATCTACGGCCAGGACCGCGCGATCGACACGCTGTCCTCGGCGATCAAGATGTCGCGCTCGGGGCTGGGCGACCAGCAGAAGCCGGTCGGCTCGTTCCTGTTCGCCGGTCCGACCGGCGTCGGCAAGACGGAGGTGACCCGGCAGCTCGCGCTCGCGCTCGGGGTCGAGCTGATCCGCTTCGACATGTCCGAGTACATGGAGCGGCACACGGTGTCGCGGCTGATCGGCGCGCCGCCCGGATACGTCGGCTTCGACCAGGGCGGCCTGATGACCGAGGCGATCACGAAGCACCCGCACTGCGTGCTGCTGCTCGACGAGATCGAGAAGGCCCATCCCGACGTGTTCAACCTGCTGCTGCAGGTGATGGACCACGGCTCGCTGACCGACAACAACGGCCGCAAGGCCGATTTCCGCCACGTCATCATCGTGATGACGACCAACGCGGGCGCCACCGAGATGGCCCGCGCGTCCATCGGGTTCGTGGCGCAGGACAACGCGTCCGACGGGATGGAGGCGATCCGGCGGCTGTTCTCGCCCGAGTTCCGCAACCGCCTGGACGCGATCGTGCAGTTCGACCCGCTCGATGAGCGGACGATCCAGCGCGTCGTGGACAAGCTGATCGTCGAGGTCGAGACGCAGCTCGAGCAGAAGGGCGTCGCGCTGCACCTCGACGACGCGGCCCGCGAGTGGATCGCCCGGCGCGGCTACGATCCGAAGATGGGCGCCCGCCCGATGGCGCGGGTGATCCAGGAGCACA
>CAZKLS010000135.1:0-6829 GCA_964553405.1 uncultured Steroidobacteraceae bacterium | reverse complement strand
GTCGCGGCCGGCACGCTGCTGCTGCGGCAGGAGGCGGGCACGATGCAGCCGCGGCTGGACCAGGCTCGCGCTGCGCTGCAGGAGTCCGAGCGGCGCCTCGCCGACCTGGCCGAGGGACCGCGCCAGCGCGAAATAGAGGAGGCGAGGGCGTCGCTGGCCGGCGCCGAGAGCACCCTGGTCACGGCCCGACGTGAGTTCGAGCGCGTCGATTCGCTCGTCGCGCGTCGCCTGCTGAGCGCCTCGCAGCTGGACCAGGCGCGCGCACAGCGCGACGCGGCCAGGTCCGCCCGCGACCAGGCGAAATCCAGGCTTGCGCTGCTGCTGGAAGGCACCCGCCCCGAGCAGGTTCGCCAGGCCGAGGCCGCGGTGCAGCGTGCCCGCGCCGCGCTCGCGGAACTCGAGACCAGCGCCGCGCTGTACTCTGTGGTCGCACCGCGGGACGGCCTCATCGAGGCACTGCCGTACAAGCTCGGCGAGCGCCCGCCTGCGGGCGCGCCGGTGGTCGTGATGCTGGCCGACGGCGTGCCATACGCCCGGATTCACGTGCCCGAGCCGCTACGAGCCGAGGTTACGGCGGGCCGGCGCGTCTTTGTCGCCATCGACGGAGTCGAGGGGCAACTCGAGGGAACGGTGCGATTCGTTGCCGCCCAGGCCGAGTACACGCCGTATTACGCGCTGTCGCAGAAGGACCGGAGCCGGCTCAGCTTCAAGGCCGAAGTCACGGTCCACGACGCCCGCGCTGCGGCATTGCCGGTGGGCGTGCCGGTGCAGGTGACGCTCGATCGGAGTACAGCGGAAACCGGGCCGAAGTGACCGACGCACCGGCCATCGTCGCGGTGGGCCTCACGCGCCGCTTCGGCAAGGTCACGGCGGTGGACCACGTGGACCTCTCGATTCCACGCGCCGCGATCTACGGCTTCCTCGGGCCCAACGGCTCCGGCAAGTCCACGACGATCCGCATGCTCTGCGGCCTGCTCGAGCCGACGTCCGGGAGCGTCGAGGTTCTCGGGCACGTGATGCCGCGGGACGCGGAGCAGCTGCGTCGGCGGCTCGGCTACATGACGCAGCGATTCTCGCTCTGGGACGACCTCACGGTTCGCGAGAACCTCGAGTTCATGGCGCGGATCTTCGGCCTCGATGCAACGCAGAGGCGAGGCCGCATTGCGGAGCTGCGCGAGGAATACGACCTCGCCGGCGTGATGAACCAGCGGGCGGGCACGATGAGCGGCGGCCAGCGCCAGCGGCTCGCGCTCGCTGCAGCAACGCTGCACCGTCCGGAGCTGCTGCTGCTCGACGAGCCGACCAGCGCCGTCGATCCGCAGAGCCGGCGGGACTTCTGGGAAAGCCTGTTCGCACTGGTGCGGCAGGGCACGACGATCCTGGTCTCCACGCATTACATGGATGAGGCCGAGCGCTGCCACCGGCTGGCAATCCTGGCCGAGGGCCGGCTCGTCGCGGAGGGAACGCCCCGCGCGCTGATGAACGATATCCCGGCTGCCGTGGTCGAGATCGAGTGCCAGCAGATTGCCGCTGCGCGGGCCGCGCTGGCGGATGACCCGCAGATCCTGAGCATCGCGCAGCTCGGCACGCGCCTGCATGCGCTGCTGCAGCGTGACACGCCGCAGCCGTCCGGTCACGTGGCCTCGCGGCTGGACGCCAGCGGGGTCGAGGCGCAGGTCCAGGACGTCCAAGCCAGCCTCGAGGACGTCTTCGTGGCCGCGACGGGCTTCAGGCATTCTCCGCTCGGGCCGCCGCAGGGCTGAAGCGATGCTCGATCGCATCGTCGCGGTGATGGTCAAGGAAGTGCGGCAGCTCGGCCGCGACCGGCTCACGTTCGGGATGATCGTCGGCATCCCGCTGATGCAGATGCTGCTGTTCGGCTATGCGATCAACTTCGACGTTCGCGACCTGAGGGCCGCCGTCGTGGACGAAGCCCGGACCAGCCTGTCGCGCGAGTATGTCGCCGCGCTGGAGGCGAGCGGCGTCGTCCGGTTTCTAGCTCCGAGCGCGGGAGTTCACGAACTGCGACGACGGATGAACGCCGGTGAGATCAGCATCGGCGTCCACATTCCGCCGGACTTCGAGCGGCGCGCGCTCGACCGCTCCCGGCCGGCCGCCCAACTGCTGGTGGACGGCAGCGAGCCGATGGTCGACAGCGTCGCCCGCGGGCTCACGGCCGTGCCGCTGCCGCGTCGCGACGGCCTCTACGCGAGCGCGGCGCCGCTGCTCGAGCTGCGTACCGAGTACAACCCGGAGCGCCGCACGGCTGTACAGATCGTGCCGGCGCTGATCGGCGTGATCCTGAACATGACGATGATGATCTTCACTGCGGCCGCGGTGGTCCGGGAGCGGGAGCGCGGCAACCTGGAGCTGCTGATCACGACCCCGATCCGTTCCGGCGAGCTGATGGCCGGAAAGCTGCTGCCCTATGTCGCCATCGGTCTCGTGCAGGTCACGCTGGTGCTGACGGTGGGGTCACTGCTGTTCGATGTGCCCGTCAACGGCCGGCTGCTCGACCTGTACCTCGCGGCGCTGCTGTTCATCGCTGCGACGCTCACGCTCGGGCTGGTGATCTCGACGCTGGCCCGCACCCAGTTCCAGGCTTTCCAGCTTGCCTTCTTCATCATGCTGCCGTCGATCCTGCTGTCGGGCTTCATGTTCCCGTTCGACGGCATGCCCAAGCCGGCGCAATGGCTCGCCCAGGTGCTTCCGCTCACGCATTTCAACGAGCTCGTGCGTGGCATCGTGCTGCGCGGCGCTCCGCTAGCCGACCTCGCGCGGCCCGCGCTGAAGCTGCTGGTATTCCTGGTCGTGGCGCTCGCGATCGCAACGCTGCGCTTCCGCAAGCGACTCGACTGAACGGACTTCCCGGCGCCGGCCTTCATCCGTCCACGGGGCCGATGTCCAGAAAGCGAATTCACACCGGAAGACGGGTCACACGCATGTGTCGTTCGCTTTCCTTCGACCGGTGCAAGCGCTAGATTCGGGGTCAGAGCCCGCATCTAGCGGGCTGACGGGGGCATAGCACGAAGCATGGATGCTGCGTCGCAGCATAACGTGACCGAGCTACTGCGGTCCTGGGCCCGTGGGGACCGCGTGGCGCTCGATCGGCTGGTACCGCTGTTCCACCATCAGCTGCACCGCCTCGCGCACCAGTCGATGCGGGGCGAGCGCCCCGGGCATACGTTGCAGACGACGGCGCTGGTCAATGAAGCCTATCTGCGGCTGGTCGATGCCGGCAGCGTGCATTGGCAGGACCGGACGCACTTCTTCGCGATCGCAGCCACGGTCATGCGGAGGATCCTGGTCGACTTCGCGCGGGCGCGGCGCGCCGCAAAACGACAGGCGATCCTGCTCGCGGCACCGATCGACGTCGATCGCGTGCTGGTGCCCGCGGCGCAGCCTGACGCAGACGTCGTCGCACTCGACGACGCGCTGCAGTCGCTGGCCGGGTTCGATCCGCGCGGCGCCCGGGTCGTCGAGTTGCGCTACTTCGGCGGACTCACGGTGGACGAATCCGCCGAGGTGCTGGGCGTGTCGCCGAAGACGGTCAAGCGTGACTGGACGGCCGCGCGTGCCTGGCTCCTCGGTGAGCTGCAGCGGGGAGGTGCGGGCTGACTCCGGAGCGCTGGGACCGCCTCAAGCAGCTGTTCGACTCGGCGCTCGACCTCGAGCCGGCGCGCCGCGCCGCGTTCCTGCGGGAGGCCTGCAGCGGCGACGAATCACTGCATGCCGAAGCCGTGGCGATGCTCCAGGGGCACGAGAAGTCGGCAGGGTTCCTCGAGACCCCGGCGCTGGAGGTCGAGGCGCGCGCGCTGGCCCGCGACATCGAGCGTCACGGCCCCGGGATCCTGGAGCTTGCGAAGGCCGCCTCGCGAACCGAACCCGCGGCGAAGGCACGGCACGAGCGACGGGTGCCGTGGTGGATGTGGCTGCTCGCCGTCGTTTTCGTCTTCGACTGCCTGCTCCAGTCCTGGTGTCGGGTGGCGGGACCCGAGCGACTGGGTATCTACACGCGCGCCGGTGCCGGGCCGCCGGTCGTCGAGTCGCTGAATCCCGGCTCCGCCACGGCGAGGGCAGGTTTAGAACCGGGCGACCAGCTGATCGCGATCGACGGGCTTGCACTGCAGCATCGCTCGGACCTTCGAGTCGTCGCGGCGAACCTGGAAATCGGCGGCCGCTATACATTCGACGTGGTGCGTGACGGGCAACCGCGCCAGGTGCCGGTCACGATCGGGCGTTTTCAACTGCTCGCGGACCCTGCGCAGTGGGTGCACGCCGTCTGGCAGTTCAATTCTCTGCTGCTACTCGGCACCGCGCTGTTGATCGCCTTCCGGCGGCCCCGCGACCGCAACGCGCGGCTCGGCGCGCTGGCGCTGGCGACGCTGTCCGTGGGCCTGTACTTCACCAACCTCCCGCCCGGCTACGCCGCGATCTGGCGGGGCTTGCCCTCGCCGGCCGGCCTGCTGCTGTGGGTTCCACATTTTTGCGTCTACCTGGTTGGGCCGATCGTGCTGACCTTCTTCGTAAGCTTTCCGCGCCCGCTGTTCCGCTCGCGTTGGCTGTGGCTGCTGCTGTGGCTGCCTGCGCTCGCATTCGTGCCGACGCTGGCCGGCGCGATGTATCGCATCGTGTACCTGCCCGAGCAGGCGTTCGGCAGCATGCCGCCTGCCGCTACGACGTCGGCCGCACTCGCTCTTTTCGGTCTGTACGGAATCGCGTCGGTGGTTGCGCTGGCAGTCAACTACGCCAGGCTCACCGACCGCAACGAGCGGCGGCGCCTGCGGGTCCTGCTGCTGGGCGGCGCGCTGGCCACGCTGCCGAGCCTGTTCCGCTTCCTGGTCTGGAGCCTGGCGCCCGGGTCACGGCTCACCGATGTGCTTTTCCGTCCTTTCGGCGACTACCTGCTCGCGTTCCTGTTCGTGCTGTTTCCAGTGTGCTTCGCCTACTCCATCCTGCGGCACCGGTTGTTCGACATCCGCATCCTGGTCCGCAAGGGCCTGCAGTACGCGATGGCGCGCGGCGCACTGACGACACTGGTGCCGCTGCTCGCGATCGCGCTGCTGGCGGACCTTCTGCTGCACGGGGATGAGCCTTTGCTCCAGATCCTCGAGGCCCGCGGCTGGGTCTACGCAGCGCTCGGATTCACGGCTGTCGGCGCGCACTCGCTGCGACGCCAACTGGGCGACGTGCTCGACCGCCGTTTCTTCCGCGAGCAATACGAGACGCGCCGGATCCTGCTGGACGTCGCCGAGCAGACCGTCCAGGCGGGTACCTTCGATGAGGCGGTGCCTGCGGTCATAGAGCGCGTGCAGGCGGCGCTGCATCCTGAATTCGTCGCGGTGATACACCGCCAGCGTCACGACACGGTATTCCTCGCCACCGCCGTGACGCAGCCGGGCGCAGACCTGCCGCCGCTGCTGGCCGACAGCCCGCTCGTCGCGCGAATGCGCGGCGCGACGGCGCCGCTGCGGCTTGCGCAGGGTGACGCGGACCGGGACGCGCTGCCGCTGACGCCGCACGACCGCCGGTTCCTCGGCAGCTCGCACTGCGAAATCCTCGTGCCGATCGCGATGGAGCCGACTGCCGAAGAGGCGGCGCTCGTGCTGGGCCCGAAGCTCTCCGAGGAGCCGTATTCGCGCGACGACTGCAAGCTGCTCACCGCCGTCGCCGCCAATCTCGGCGTGCTGCTCGCGAGGCCGAAACTGCCGGGGAACGAAGCGAGGGACGAATTCCTGCAGTGTCCACGCTGCGGAGCCTGCCAGGACACCGGTGCCGCGAGTTGTCCCGATGACGGTGCCGTGCTCGAGACCGTCCACATGCCGCGGACGCTCGCCGGTCGCTACCACCTGGAGCGCAGGCTGGGCCTCGGTGGCATGGGTTCCGTGTACGAAGCGACCGACGGGGCGCTCAACCGGCGCGTCGCGTTGAAGGTGATACGCGAGGATCGCCTCGACGACCCCGATGTCGCGCAGCGCTTCCGTCACGAGGCGCGCACGGTGGCCAGCCTGTCGGGTCCAAACGTCGTTACCGTCTACGACTACGGTGTCGAGGCTGGGCGGCGCGCGTTCATCGTGATGGAGCTGCTGCACGGGACGACGCTGCGGGAGGAGATCGCGCGGCATGGACGGCTGGATCCGCAACGGACGGTGCAGGTGTTCCGCGGGGTCTGTGCCGCGGTACAGGGGGCGCACGACCTGCGAGTCGTGCATCGCGACCTGAAGCCGGAGAACGTCTTCCTGGCGCAGGGCGGCGGGCAGGGCGACGTCGTCAAGGTCCTGGACTTCGGCATCGCGAAGTTCCTCTCCGGGGACGATGCCGAGGGTTCCCGGGGCATGGCAGAGACCCGCGTCGGGATGCTGATCGGCACGCCGAACTACATGTCGCCCGAGCAGCTCCTCGGCGAGCCGTCGGACGTGCGGTCGGATGTCTGGGCGCTTGCGGTCATGGCCTACGAGTGCATCGCCGGAGTGCTGCCATTTCCGACCGGCGACCACGACGCCTGGCGGCGCGCCGTGCTGTCCGGCAGCCATACCCCGTTGGGCGGGCAGATCGCGGACGCGCCGGAGCGCTGGCAGGATTTCTTCTCCGACTGCCTTGCCGTCGATCGGGCGCGGCGGCCCCGCACGGCGGCGGATTTCTTCAGCGGGCTGGAGCGGGCACTGGGCTGAAGCGCTGCATTACACTTCGCGCTCGGCGGGCGCGTCGATGTCCGCCGGCTCGACATCACCGACCACGCCGCCGGCGATCGGCTTCTGTGGCGTTCAACTGTTGCGCCAGTGCCCCGGCTGCGAACGTTCGGAGCTACTCGCGGGCCTGTCGTGCTACG
>CAZKLS010000134.1:0-6830 GCA_964553405.1 uncultured Steroidobacteraceae bacterium | reverse complement strand
GAGATCGAGGCGATGTCCGACTGCTGCATGATCAGCGATTCGTGTCCGAGCAGGTTGAAGCTCGGCGTGTAGGCCCGCCGCAGGTCGGCGCCCGGCAGCAGCTTGCCCTGGTTGAAACGGCCGGCCGCGTCCACGCGCTGCTTGTACTCGATGAACTCCGCCGTCTCGGCCTCGCTCAGGAACTCGAGCTTGGTGATGCCGATGCCGTGCTCCCCGGAAATCACTCCGCCGAGCGCCCGTGCGATGCCCATGATGCGCGCGACCACCTGGTATGCCTGCTGGAGCATCGCGTAATCGTCGGAGTTGACCGGGATGTTCGTGTGGACGTTGCCGTCGCCCGCGTGCATGTGCAGCGCGACGAACAGGCGGCTCCTGAGCACACGGGCGTGCACGGAATCGAGGTCCGCGAGCAACGGGGTGAAGTGGCTGCCCGCGAAGATGCGGCTGAGCTCGCCCCGGATCTCCTTCTTCCAGGACGCGCGAACGACCCTGTCCTGCACGATCTCGAACACCCGCGCGCCGGGCGCGTCCTCGATGCGTCGGACGCAGTCGTTGAGCTGCGCGCCGAGGCCGAGCGCCTGGAGGTCCACGAGTGAATCCGAGAGCCGCCGGTCGAGGTTCTCGAGCAGCCAGGCCCAGCGTCGGCGCACCGCGGCCAGCAGTTCGAGTGCCTGGGCAGGGCGGTCGCCCAGCAGTTCCTCGCGCGGCCGGCGGTCCATTTCCGGATCGCCGGTGCTGCCGAGCCGGGGCTGGGCCCGGAGGTAGGCTTCGAGCTCCTCGATCAGGCGCAGCTTGTTGCCGAGCGACAGCTCGATGTTGATCCGCTCGATCGCGTCGGTGTATTCGCCGAGCCGCTCCAGCGGGATCACCACGTCCTCGTTTATCTTGAACGCGTTCGTGTGTCGCGCGATCGCCGCGGTGCGGGCGCGATCCCGCCAGAAGGCCTTGCGGGCTTCCCCGCTGGCGGCGACGAACCCCTCGCCCGAGCGGGCGTTGGCGATCCGCACGACTTCCGAAGCACAGTGGGCGACGGCTGTCTCGTCCTCGCCGGCGAGGTCGCCGAGCAGCACCATCTTCGGCAGTGCACCGCGCCGGGACTTCGTCGCGTAGCCGACCGCCTTCAGGTATCGCTCGTCGAGATGTTCCAGCCCGGCGAGCCTGACGCCGCGCGCGGCACCTTCGCTTTCGAGGTAGTCACGGATCTCGACGATCGCCGGGATCGCGCGCCGTGCCTGGCCGAAGAACTCCAGGCACACGGTGCGAATGCTGCCCGGCATCCGGTGCAGGACCCACCGGGCCGCGGTGATGATCCCGTCGCAGCCTTCCTTCTGCACGCCCGGCAGGCCGCCGAGGAACTTGTCCGTGACGTCCTTGCCGAGCCCGACCTTGCGGAACCGCCTGCCGTCGATTTCGAGCCGCTCGCGTCGCAGGACCGGCGCCGACTCCGGCAGCGCGGCGCCGTCCTTCCAGACCAACTCGAACACGGCGGTGCCGCACTCGTGGATCTTTCCCCGGTTGTGCGCGATCCGGGTGATCTCCAGCCACTGGCCCTCGGGGTCCACCATTCGCCACCAGGCCAGGTTGTCGAGCGCGGTGCCCCAGAGCACGGCCTTCTTGCCGCCGGCGTTCATCGCGATGTTGCCGCCCACGCAGGAGGCGTCCGCCGAGGTCGGGTCCACGGCGAATACGAAGCCGGCGCGATGCGCGGCCTCCTCGACGCGGCGCGTGACGACACCGGCCCCGGTGAACACCGTCGCGACCTCGCCTTCGACGCCGGGCAGCGCCGTCAGAACGGGCTCATCGATGCGCTCGAGCTTCTCGGTGTTGATCACCGCCGCCAGCGGCGTCAGCGGTACCGCGCTGCCGGTGTAGCCGGTCCCGCCGCCGCGGGGAATGATCGTCAGTCCGAGCTCGATGCAGGCGCGCACCAGTCCCGGCACCTCGGACTCCTCGTCCGGGGCGAGCACGACGAAGGGCATCTCGACGCGCCAGTCGGTCGCGTCGGTGGCCTGCGACACGCGGGCGTAAGGGTCGAAACATACGTTGTCCGGCCGGGTGTGCCGCTTGAGCTCGCGCATCGCGCGCTTGCGCAGCGCGGCGACGTCCTCGAAATGCTGCTCGAACGCGCTGACTGCGCTGCGCGCGGCATCGAGCAGACGAGCCACCTTGTCGTCGCGTTTCGCGTCCGCGGGGTCGCGCCGCCGCTCGATCTCCGCCAGCCGGTGGTGCAGCGCCGCGACCAGCGCCTGCCTGCGCGACGGATTGTCGAGCAGGTCCTGCTCGAGGTAGGGATTGCGCTGCACGACCCAGATGTCGCCGAGGACCTCGTAGAGCATCCGCGCCGAGCGTCCGGTACGCCGCTCGACGCGCAACTCGTCCAGCAGCTGCCAGCCGTCCTCGCCGAGCAGCCGGATCACGATCTCGCGATCGGAGAACGAGGTGTAGTTGTAGGGTATTTCGCGCAGCCGGGGAGCTGCGTCCGGCAGGTCGGGCGCTACAGCTGTACTCAGTTCCAGAACCGCCACCAGGAATCGGATTCCTCCCGGCGCTGTCTGGCATCGTCCGGAGAGATGTTCGCCTGGCGGACCGCATCGGTCTGCTCGGCGAGCTTGTCCATGCCGAGTTCGCGGTAGGCCGCCGCCATGATCTCGAGGGCCTCGATCACTGCCGGGGCACCGTCGTAGGTTTCGATGACCGAACGGGCGCGGTTCGCCGCGCCCACGTAGGCGCCGCGTTGCATGTAGTAGCGTGCGACGCGGATCTCGTATTCCGCGAGGCGGTTGCGCAGGTACACCATGCGTTGCCGGGCATCGGCGGCGTACGGGCTCTTAGGGTAGCTCTGCACCAGCGTCTGGAATGACTGGAAGGAGCTGCGTGCGTCTTGCGGCGGCCGCTTGCTGATGTCGGCCTTGAATGTGCGCTCGAGGAGGTTCGCGCCGCCCTCGAAGTACACCAGGCCGCGGATGTAGTACGCGTAGTCCACCCTCGGATGCGTGGGGTTCTCGCGAATGAACTGGTCGGCCTGGTCGATCGCCGACTCCGTCTCGCGGTTCTTGTAGTAGGCGTAGAGCAGGTCGAGCTGGCCCTGCTTGGCCCCTTCGCTGAACGGATATCTCGCCTCCAGGGCCTCGAGACGGCTGATGGCCGCGCCGTAATCGTTGCTCCTGAGCGCCTTGCGCGCCTCCTGGTAGATGAACTCCGGGCTGCCCTTTACCGCTGCGACGCTGTCGCCCCGGCTTTGGCAGCCGCTGGCGGCAGCCGCCGCGAGCAGCGTGAAGATCAGCAGCCGGGCAGGCGGGGCAGGCAGGCGCATGGACTGTAACGGGGCAGCGAGGACGGAGGCGTGAAGTATATAGAATGTCGCCCGCATGACGAGTTCCACGATCCAGCTGGATGTCGAGATTCCCGGGGAACTGGCCGGCCAGCGGCTGGACCAGGCGCTCGCGACCGTGCTTGGGGATTATTCGCGCAGCCGGCTCAAGCAGTGGATCGAGTCCGGCGAGATCCGTGTCGACGGGCAGCGATGGCGGCCGCGGGACAAGGTCCAGGGCGGCGAGTCCATCGAGTTGCGTGCCACGCTGGACGAGGAGACGCGGGTCGAGGCACAGCCGATCCCGCTCGATATCGTCCACCAGGACCCGCACGTCCTCGTCGTAAACAAGCCGGCCGGACTGGTCGTGCACCCCGGCGCAGGGAATCCAAACAGCACGCTGCAGAACGCTCTGCTCGCGCTCGACCCGCGGCTCGCGGCGCTGCCTCGCTCCGGCATCGTGCACCGGCTGGACAAGGACACGAGCGGCCTGCTGCTGGTGGCGCGAACGCTGCCGGCGCACACGGCGCTGGTGCGGATGCTCGCGGAGCGGGAAATACACCGCGAGTACGAGGCGATCTGCCGCGGCGTGATGACGGGCGGCGGCACGGTGGACGCACCGATAGACCGGCATCCGGTGGACCGCGTCCGGATGGCGGTGCGCGAGGATGGCCGCGAGGCCGTCACGCATTACCGGGTAATTCGCCGGTTCCGGGCCCACACCCACGTCCGGGTGCAGCTGGAGACGGGCCGCACGCACCAGATCCGCGTGCACCTCGCCCACGCAGGCTATCCACTGGTGGGTGACCGGGTGTACGGCGGCCGCCTGGCGCTGCCGGGCGGCGCGACCGAGGAACTGCGCGTGGCGCTGCGTGAGTTTCCGCGGCAGGCCCTGCACGCGGCCCGGCTGTCGCTGCCTCACCCGGTCGAGGATGAGACCCTCGAGGTGTCGGCACCGCTGCCGCAGGACATGGTGAACTTGCTCGAGATCCTGGCCCGGGATGCCGCTGCGACATGAGCATGGACGAAATTGCCTGGCTCGCGCCGCAATGGGATGCATCGCGCGTGCAGGTGCGCTCGACGCTGCGCACCGGCGGAGTGAGCCGGGGTGCCTACCGATCGCTGAACCTGGCCGCCCACGTCGGCGACCAGGCCGCCTGCGTCGCCGAGAACCGGCATCGGGTCGCGTCGGCATTCGCGTTGCCGGACGAGCCGATGTGGCTCGAGCAGGTGCACGGGTCGGATGTCGTCGTCAACGACGCGAGCGGTGGCACCCCGCGCGCGGATGCCGCGGTGGCCTTCGAGTCGGGCCCGGTCTGCGTGGTCATGACGGCGGACTGCCTGCCGGTCGTGCTCAGGGACCGGCAGGGCACGCGCGTGGCGGTCGCGCACGCGGGCTGGCGAGGCCTGGCCGCGGGCGTGCTCGAGCAGACCGTACGCGCCATGCTTTGCCCGCCAGCGGAGCTGCTCGCCTGGCTGGGGCCGGCGATCTCCGCTGCGGCGTTCGAGGTCGGACTGGAAGTCCGGGAGGCGTTCGTGGCGAGGTCGCGGGATTTCGCGGACTGCTTCGAACCGAACCTGCGCGGCCGACTGCAGGCGGACCTGTATCGGCTCGCCCGGACCGCGCTCAACCACGCCGGCGTCGGCGAGGTCCACGGCGGTGGCTGGTGCACCCACGGGGAGCCCGACCGGTTCTTCTCGTTTCGTCGGGACCGCGACACGGGCCGCATGGCGACGCTGGCCTGGCTGGCCCCGACAGCGTGCTAACCTTCGTCGCCCGACCCTGAGGACCCGGCTGCGTGTCCACGCTCGCCCTGATCGTCGCCTTCACCGTGCTCGGGGGTGTGCTGAGCGCGCTTGCGGCCGCCGTGGTGCTGGTCCTCGATCCCGCCCGGCGGGGCACCTTGCTGCCTCATCTTGTGAGCTTCGCGACCGGCACGCTGCTCGCGGCCGCCTTCCTCGGCCTGGTGCCGCACGCGCTCGACGCGGCCGGCCCGGGCGGCAGCCACCGGGTGGGGCTCGCGCTGCTGCTCGGCATCCTCACGTTCTTCGTGCTCGAGAAATTCGTGCTCTGGCGCCACTGCCACGACGATCCCTGCGAGGCCCACTCGCCGGGACACGACGCACGTGACGCGGCCTCCGCCTGGCTGATCCTGGCTGGCGACAGCGTGCACAACCTGCTCGACGGCGTGCTTATCGCCGCTGCGATGCTCACCGACGTGAAGCTCGGCGTCGTTACCGCGCTCGCCGTCGTGGCCCACGAGATCCCCCAGGAGGTCGGCGACCTCGCGATCCTGCTGAACGGTGGCTTTTCGAGACTCCGGGCCCTCGCGCTGAACCTGCTTTCCAGCCTCGCCTCCGTCGTCGGCGGCGTGCTGGCCTACTTCGCGCTCGGCAATGCGCTCGAGGCGCTGCCCTATGCGCTGGCGTTCGCCGCCGCGAGCTTCATCTACGTCGCCGTCGCCGACCTGATCCCGGGGCTGCACCGGCGGGTGGACCTGAAGGCCGGCCTCGAGCAACTGCTGCTGATCGGCCTCGGCGTCGCGGTGATCTACCTGACGCACCAGCAGATGCACTGAAGGGGCCGGCCTCGGCACGGCCGCCGGAACCTTGACCTTCGCGGGATCCGCCCCAACCTAGGGGACATCCCAGCCGCTCCCCGGAGTCCTTGACCCATGCGTATGGACAAGCTGACCAGCAAATTCCAGATGGCCCTTGCCGATGCCCAGTCCATGGCCGTCGGGCGCGACAACCAGTTCATCGAGCCGGCGCACCTGATGCTGGCGCTGCTCGACCAGGACGGCGGAACGGTTCGCCCGCTGCTCGACAAGGCCGGCGTCAACGTGAACCTGCTTCGCTCCCAGCTGGGTCGCGAACTCGACCGGCTTCCCAAGGTCGAGGGCACCGGCGGGGAGGTCCACGTCTCGAACGAACTGGCCAAGCTGCTTAACGTGACCGACAAGCTGGCCCAGAAGCGGGGCGACCAGTACATCTCCAGCGAGTTGTTCGTGCTGGCCGCGGCCGAGGACAAGGGCCCGCTCGGCACGATGCTGCGCGACTGCGGGCTGGTGAAGGGCGCGCTGGAGAAGGCCATCGACGAGGTGAGGGGTGGCGAGAAGGTGACCGACCCGAATGCCGAGGAGCAGCGCCAGGCGCTCGAGAAGTACACGATCGACCTGACCGAGCGTGCCGAGCAGGGCAAGCTCGACCCGGTCATCGGCCGCGACGACGAGATACGACGCACGATCCAGGTGCTGCAGCGTCGCACCAAGAACAACCCGGTGCTGATCGGCGAGCCCGGGGTCGGCAAGACGGCCATCGTCGAGGGACTCGCCCAGCGCATCGTCAACGGCGAGGTGCCCGAGGGCCTGCGCGACAAGCGGATCCTCGCGCTCGACATGGGCGCCCTGATCGCGGGGGCCAAGTTCCGCGGCGAATTCGAGGAGCGGCTGAAGGCCGTGCTGAACGACCTCGCCAAGCAGGAAGGGCGCGTGATCCTGTTCATCGACGAGCTGCACAC